>JACRIZ010000039.1 GCA_016235765.1 Rhodocyclales bacterium
ACGAGGCCTTTGCCGCCAAGAAGGATTGGGAAAACGCCAACCTCTGGGCCGAACAGATCTGGCAGTACCAGGTCAAGACCGCCGACCTCGGCCTGCGCGCCAAAACCTATCTCGAACAGAATGGCGCCAAGAAAGTGAAGTGAATTGACTTGAAATAAGGCAGCGCCGGCGGGGAACGCAAATACTCGGTTCCCCGCTGTATCCACCCAACAGAAAGGAATGACCATGACAACGAAGCTGATTCTGACCGGCCTCGCCGCCCTGGCCCTGAGCACCGGCGCCCTCGCCGCGGACGGCGCCAAGCTTTACGTCGAGAAGACCTGCAACGCCTGCCACGGCCCCAAGGGCAACAAGACGATCCTGCCCGACTATCCGAAGATCGCCGGCCAGAACCCGAAGTACATCGAACGGCAGATGCTCGACATCAAGAACGGCGTGCGCACGAACGGCAACAGCGCGGCCATGGCGGGCGTCATGCATCTGGTCTCGGAAGCCGAGATCAAGGTGCTGGCCGACTACGTTTCGAAACTGAAGCCCTGACATGAACCGGGCGCGATTTTTTTGCAATTGATACGCATCAATGACTGCTTATATTCGAACTTCGACAATGGCAGCATACAAACTCTCAACAGAGGACTGATCATGAAGAAACTATCCCTGCTCGCGCTCGCCCTGATGGCAACATCGGTCGCCTTCGCCGGACCGCCTGCCCCGAAAAAGGAAGGCATCGAATCCAAGGAATACCAGTGGAACGCACAGGAAGGCGAGAAGATCGAGGCCTTGCAGAAAAAGGGCGACGTCAAGGCAGGCCGTGATGCCTATGAGATCTGCGGCGCCTGCCACCTGCCCTCCGGCGCCGGCCGACCCGACGGCACCTTCCCGCAATTGGCAGGCCAGCATTCCACGGTGCTGATCAAGCAGATGGCCGACATTCGCGCCGGCCTGCGCGACAACCCGACCATGTATCCGTTCGCCATCACGCTGGTCGATCCGCAGGAACTGGCCGACGCGGCGGCCTACATCCAGAGCCTGTGCATCCCGGTCGATCACGGCCGCTACGACTCGAAGCCAGGCGATGCGCCCGCCGGTTGGAAGCCGCCCGCCGACGCCGCGCAGCGGCTCGTCCTGGGCAAGGAACTCTACGAGAAGCAGTGCAAGGAGTGCCACGGCGCCAACGGCGAAGGCAACAAGGAGAAGTTCTTCCCGGTGATCGCAGGCCAGCACTACAAGTACCTGCTGCGCCAGATGACCGAGATTCGCGACGGCAAGCGCCGCAACGCGAACCCGGACATGGTGAAGGTAATCAAGCCCTATACTGACGACCAACTGGTTGCCATCTCGGCCTACCAGTCCAGTCTCGCCATGCCCGGCTCGATGTGCAAGACCGGCGCCAAGAAGAAGAAGTAGGCCGGCCATGCCCCGCCCGGCCGGACCGGGCGGGCTTGCCCCCGGCAGGCGAGTTGCGTTGACCACCACAGAGAACAGACAATGTTGAATAAGAACAACCCGAACACCCTGGTCACCGGCCTGACGCTGATTGCGCTGGTCGCCATGGTGGCTGCGTACTTCTCGCCGATCTGGTGGGTCTCCCTGACTGCCCCCAACTACCCCAAGGATGCATTTCCGGACGGCATCCGCATCCACTTCCACTTCGACGGTGTGTACAACGGCTGCAAGGCCGCCGGCAAGGGCACCCGCATGGCCGACGAAATCATCCAGAAGGACCTCGAGGGCGGCGAGGAACGCTACAACCCGATCCTCGACAAGAAGAAGAACGTCGACGAAGGCGCGCAGGGCCTCGACTGCGTGCATGAGATGAACACCATCAACCACTACGTCGGCATGTTCCCCATCGCGACCGGCGCGCCGGTCGAGAAGCCGTTGGCCAAGTTCTTCTTCGGCTTCTTCACGGTGATGCTGGCCGGCTTTGTCGTCAGGCAGCGGAAACTCCGCCTCGCCGTTCTCGCCGGCGGCTTCGTGGCGGTCGCCGCGTGGATGATCGTCGACCAGTACGTACTCGGCCGCCTCGCCAGCCACGTGGCCGCGTACGTGGCAGAAGCCGGCACCTTCTTCAAGGAACCCGACAAGATTGCGGCGTGGGGGACCAACGTCACCCTGGTCAGCCACATCGTCATCACCGGCCTGATCGCGATCATGATCGTCGTCCTGCTCGGCGTCTGGAAGCTGCGCCAGTTCGAACTGCTGCTGGCGGCGGTGCCGGCCCTGTTGCCCGTATTCTTCGTCATCGAATACTCGGCCTGGCTGTGGTTCTTCGGCCACAATCTCCACCCATGGGGCGCGTTTACCGTCAAACCTTTCATGCCGACCGTATTCGGCGAGGGCAAGGTAGCCCAGTTCTCGACCTACTCGTATCCGTATTGGGGCTATGCGCTGTTGCTGGTGGTGTTCGCCTGCCTGGGCCTGGCCTTGCTGATCCGGCGCAAGCAATTGCGCGAGAACGCGGAAGCCTGAGCGAGGCAGGCATTCCATGCGCCCGCGTCGTCTCCTCCTCCTACCGCTGACGGTCGTCCTCACCCTGGCCGGCGGTCGCGTCGGTTTCGGTCAGGCGATCGGCGAACCCGAGACCAAAGCGCCGGCACTCGGCGCGACCGCCGACCTGAGCAATGCGCCCCGCGCAACCATCGACCGGCCGAAGCCGACCTACATGCTCCGCGAACGCGATCCCCGGGTGCACGGCCTGCGACCCTTCCAGGAACTGGTGGATGCCGCACCTTCCGGATCGGTGCTGCGCCCGCCAGCCGGCCACTACGCGGGCCCGGTGACGGTCACCAAGCCCCTGGTCATCGATGGCGGCGGCCAGGTCACCATCGATGCCGGCGACAAGGGCACGGTGTTCTCGCTGGAAACCAATGGCGCCACGCTGCGCGGCCTGCACCTCACGGGGTCGGGAGACTCCCACGACACCGACGACTCCTGCCTCGACGTGCGCGGCCATCGCAATACGGTCGAGAACCTCGTCATCGACAATTGCCTGTTCGGCATCGACCTCAAGCAGTCCGACGACGGCATCATCCGCGGCAACCGGATCCGCTCCAAGCCCTTCGACCTGGGCGTGCGCGGCGACGGCATCCGCCTCTGGTACAGCCGGCGCAACCTGCTGGAGAACAACGAGGTCACCGACTCCCGCGACATGGTGGCCTGGTATTCCCACGACAACGTCTTCCGCAACAACGTCGGCCGGCGCAGCCGCTATTCGATCCACTTCATGTTTGCCAACGACAACATCGTGGAGGGCAACCGCTTCTACGACAACGCCGTCGGCGTCTACTTCATGTACACCGAAGGCGGCGTCGCGCGCAACAACGTCATCTCGCATGCCACGGGTGCCGCCGGCATGGCGATCGGCTTCAAGGAAGCGTCGGGCACGCTGATCGAGGCGAACGAAATCATTTATTGCGCCGTCGGCATCGGCTCCGACCTCTCGCCTTTCCAGCCGGACAGCAAGATCACCCTCCGGGCCAACCGCATCGCCTACAACGGCATCGGCATCCTCTTCAACAGCGAACTGGGCGGCAACGAGATGCTCGGCAACGACTTCGAAGGCAACATCACCCATGTGGCCTATGGCGCAGGCCGGGCGGCGGTCGCGCAAAATGTCTGGGCAGGCAACTACTGGGACGACTACCAGGGCTTCGACCGCGATGGCGACAACGTCGGCGACACGCCCCACGATTTGCTCGCCTTTGCCGACAGCATCTGGATGGAAATGCCGGCCGCGCGCTTCTTCAAGTCGGCACCGGCCCTGGAGCTGCTCGACTTCCTCGAGCGGCTGGCGCCCTTCTCGACCCCGGACCGGCTGCTCAAGGACGACACGCCGCGCTTCCATCCGGTCGCCAGGAACGAGCTATGAGCGACACCAGGGCGCCACTGTCGAAGGAAAGGCAACAGCAAGCACGCCGCCGGGTGTTGCGGACCATACTGCTCACCGGCGGCGTGCTCGGCGCCGCCGTTTCCGGCTACCTGCCGCTGGCCTACGCCAAGAAGCAGCGCCTGCGCCCGCCGGGCGCCCTCGACGAGAAGGACTTCCTCGCCTCGTGCATCAAGTGCGGACAATGCGTGCAGGTCTGCCCGGTGCAGGCGATCAAGCTTGCCGACCTGGTGGACGGCTTCGGCGTCGGCACCCCCTACATCGATGCGCGGGAGCAGGCTTGCGACTTCTCCTGCGACGCCGTGCAATGCATCCTGGCCTGCCCCACGGGCTCCCTCACGTATCACAAGCCGGCCTTCCTGCCGGTGCGGGCGGGCGCGCCGCTGGCGGCCAAGCCGGTCTTGCTGGCCAAGGAGAAGGACGCAGAGCCGACCCTGAACCTCGCCGAGCGCATCGGCGTCGCACGCCTGACGCGGCCGGAGTCCTGCCTGGCCATCCAGGGCAAGGGTTTCAAGGGTCAGGCGCGGGGAGCCGACTTCAAGGGCGAACTGCGTTACATGGACGTCGATCGCTGGAAGCCGATCAAGGTCGCCGACCATCCCTACGACGCGGAGCTCTGCGACCTGTGCGTCCGCGCCTGCCCGATCAAGGGCGCCATCTCCATCGAGACCGTGTTCGCCCCCGACGGCAGCCAACGCAAGTCGCCGGTCGTACATGAGCCCTGCGTCGGCTGCGGGGTCTGCGAGATGATCTGCCCGACCGAGCCGGCCAGCATCGAGATCATTCCGGGCGAGGGCTGGCGCGCATGAACAAGGTCCTCAAGCGTCGCTTCCTCGAACAGATCCTCGTGATGTTCGGCCGGGAGCCGAAGAAACCGGCAGTCCAGTCGGAACGCGCCGTGCGGATGCACGAACTCAAGCGCATGACCAACAAGGCCGGCCTGCAGGCGGCCCAGGATGCGCATCGCGCGCACCAGGAGCACTCGCACAAGTGGCGCAACCGCCGTTGGGCGACCCTGCTGTTCGCCAACCTGCTGTTCGTCGTCTCCTTCTACTTCGACATCCAGGTGCTCGAGGGCGCCCTCACCGCCTCGCGCTTCGTCGGCTTCCACCTGATCGACCTCAACTCGGCCCTGCAGGTCATGCTTGCCCACAAGCACATCATCAACAACCTGCTGATCGGCACCGGCACGGTATTGGTACTTTGGGTGCTCCTCGGCGGACGCACCTTCTGTTCCTGGGTGTGTCCCTACCACCTGTTGGCCGAGATCACGGAAAGGCTGCACCTCACCCTGGTAAAGAAGAAGCTGGTCACCGACCAGACCATCGACCGCCGCCTGCGCAGCGTCTTCTGGGTGATCTTCGCGGTGCTCGCCATCGCCACCGGCTATACGGTATTCGAGGCCATTTCGCCGACCGGCATCGTCTCCCGGGCGCTGATCTACGGGCCCGGCCTGGCCATGCTCTGGGTGCTGGCCCTGCTGGTCTTCGAGATCTTCTTCTCGCGGCGCGCCTGGTGCCGCTATGCCTGCCCGATCGGCCTCACCTACGGCGTGGTCGGCATCATCTCGCCGTTGCGGGTCAAGTACACGCTGGAGGGCTGCTTCCATGAGGGCGACTGCCGCAAGGTCTGCCTGGTGCCCCACGTGCTCGACACGGTCATCAAGGGCCGCGCCGTCGATACCGAAGTGCCCATCGGACCCGACTGCACCCGCTGCGGCCTGTGCGTCGACACCTGCCCCACCGGCTCCCTCAAGTTCGAAGTGAAGGGGCTGGCGAAACTGCTTTGAGTCAAGGCCGGCCAGACACCTGCCATTACAATCGCCCCCATGATCCGCTTCGACAAAGTTTCCAAGACCTTCAAGCGCGCGCGCGTCCTCGACGGCATCGACCTCGATATCGACCTCGGCGAGCGCGTCGCGCTGATCGGCTCGAACGGAGCCGGCAAGACGACCTTGATCCGCTGTCTGCTCGGCGAGTACACCCATGACGGCCGCGTCACCATCGACGGCCGCCAGCCTCGCGAGGAGCGGGCCCGGGTGCTGGCCGAAATCGGTTTCGTGCCGCAGTTGCCGCCGCCATTGAAGATGCCGGTCGGGCAGCTGATCGGCTTCGCCGCCGGCCTTTGCGGCACAGATCCGCAGAAGATCCTCGACCTTGCGCGCCGGCTGGGTCTCGACATCGGGCCCATCGTCGACAGGCAGTTCGTGCGCCTTTCCGGCGGCATGAAGCAGAAGCTGCTGATCGCCATCGCGCTGGGGCGCGACGCGCGCGTCCTAGTGATGGACGAACCGGCCGCCAACCTCGACCCGGAAGCGCGCAAGATCTTCTTCGAGCTGCTCGCCGAGCGCGCCGAAAGCGCCACCATGCTGATCTCCAGCCACCGGCTGAACGAGGTGTCGGCGCTGGTCAATCGCGTCGTCGAACTGGACATGGGCCGGGTGGTTCTCGACGACCGGGTGGCCGACGATGTGTCGCTGACCGGCATGCTCGACTGCCGCATCTCGGTCAAGCGTCCCGAGCCGGCGCTGGCGAAGGCCCTCTCCGCGTGGCGCTTCGCCGACCTGGGCGGCGGACTGGAATGGCAGGGACAGGTCGCCGGACCCGACCGGCTCCGCTTCTTGGGCATGACCTCGCGTTACGTCGCCCTGATCAGCGATCTCAAGATGACGGAGACCGACCGCTGATGGACCGACGCCGCTTTCTCGCCGCCGGCTTCACCCTCACGCCCCTGGCCGCCGCATTGTCGGCCTGCGGCAAGGACGACCGCTGGCCCGAGGGCATGAAACCGATCAAATGGGATCGCGACACCTGCGTCCGCTGCAACATGGTCATTTCCGACCGCCGCTTCGCAGCGGAGATGCGCGGCGGCACCAAGGACATCGTCTTCAAGTTCGACGACATCGGCTGCGCGGTGTTCTGGCTGCGCGACAAGGCCAAGGACTACCCGTGGATCACGGAAGCCGCGACGCGCCTCTGGGTTGCGGAGGTCGGCAGCAAGGGCAACGATGTGGCCTGGCTCGACGCCCGCGCCGCTGTGTACGTCGGCAAGACCTCGCCCATGGGCTACAACTTCGGCGCATTGGCCCGGCCTGCGCCCGGTACGGTGGATTTCGCAACCATGCGCGAGCATGTCCTGGCCAAAGGAAAATAGATGAAGCATCTCTGGCTGACCGCCAAACTGGACATCGTCGAATCGCTGCGCGCCCGCTGGTTCCAGATCTACACGCTGGTGTTCGGCGGCATCGTCGCCCTGCTGTTCCTGTTCGGCCTGACCGAATCGCGCGTGCTGGGCTTCATCGGCCTGTCGCGCCTGCTGGTCACCTACATCCAGTTGACCATGGCCATCCTGCCCATCTTCGTCCTCATCACCACCGTGCGTTCGGTGGCCGGCGACCGCGAGGCCGGCGTGTACGAGTACCTGCTGTCGCTGCCGGTGTCGCTGTCGGCGTGGTTCTGGGGCAAGATCACCGGCCGCTATCTGGTGATCTTCCTGCCCGTGTTCGCCGCCATGGTCGCCGCAGTGCTGATTGCCCTGGTCCGCGGCATCGAAGTGCCGTGGGGCATGTTCGGCTACTACACGGCGCTGCTGGCCGCCATGTGCGTCTGCTTCCTCGGCATCGGCATGCTGGTCTCGGCAGTGGCGCGCAGCACCGACGTGGCGCAGGGCGCCGCCTTCCTGGTCTGGCTGACCCTGCTGCTGTTCCTCGACCTGATCCTGCTCGGCGTGATGATCCAGGGCAAGATCGCGCCGGAAACCGCCGTCGCCGTCGCCCTGGCCAATCCGCTGCAGGTGTTCCGCACCGCTGCCCTGTCCCTGTTCGACCCGCAACTGATCGTGCTGGGGCCCTCGGCCTTCGTCATCCTAGACACTTTCGGCACCACCGGCTACCAGGCCTTCGCCCTCGCCTACCCCACGCTGATCGGCACGATCTGCGCCGGGACCGGATACCTGCTGTTCCGCAAGGGAGACCTGCCGTGAGGCTGCGCCACTGGCTGCTCGCCCTGTCTTGCTCGCCGCTGCTCGCACTGGCCGAACAGCCCGCCAGCGCGCCGCTCTTCGCCGCCACCCTGGTCGATACGCAAGACAAACCGGTCGCCCTGGAAAAGTACAGGGGCCGGCCGCTGGTGGTCAACTTCTGGGCCCGCTGGTGCGGCCCCTGCCGCACCGAGATTCCCCTCCTGATCAAGCTGCGCGAAGACTACCGGCAGCGGGGCCTGGAGGTACTGGGCATTGCCATCGAGGACAAGACGGAGGCGGTCAGGGACTTCGCCAAGGCCTACGAGATGGACTACCCGGTGCTGCTGGCCAAGGACCAGGGCCTGCCGCTGATGCAGGCACTGGGCAACAGCAAGCAGGGCCTGCCATTCACGGTGGCCATCGACGCCAAGGGCAAGCTGGTCCTGATCAAGATGGGCGGCATCACCGGCGCTGAACTGACCGCCGCCGCCGACGCCGCCCTCAAGTAGGCATGGCCTGCCTGCGCTTCGGCCATAGACCGGGTGCCAATCGACCATGAAACCGGGAATTCCCGAAGCCGTAACAGCACCGCCGCCCACCGGATGGCGCATCTGGTGGACCGCGGCTCGCCCCCGCACATTGACCATTGCCCTCACGCCCGTCGTCGTCGGCAGTGCCGCCGCCTGGGCCCAGGGAGCCTCGCCCGCCTGGCTGGTGTTCCTGGCAACGCTGATCGCCGCCATGGCGATCCAGATCGGCACCAATCTCCACAACGATGCCGCCGACCACCAGCGCGGCAACGACCTGGCGGACCGGATCGGCCCCTTGCGGGTTACGGCCGCCGGCTGGGCGAGCGCCGCGGCGGTTCGGCGCGCCGCCTTCGCCACCTTCGCCGTCGCCCTGCTCACAGGCATCTACCTGGTCGCCGTTGGCGGCTGGCCGATCCTGGCCATCGGACTGGCGGCACTGGCGGCCGGCGCCGCCTATTCGGGCGGTCCCCGGCCGATTTCCCACACCCCGTTCGGCGAACTGTTCGTCTGGGTGTTCTTCGGCCTGGTCGCCGTCGCCGGCAGTTGCTGGCTGCAGGCCGCTGCGCTGCACGCGGAAGCGCTGCTGGCCGGCGCCGCGGTCGGCATGCCCGCCGCCGCGGTGCTGATGGTCAATAACATCCGCGACCGGGTGACGGACCTGCGCGCCGGCCGCCGTACGCTGGCCGGTGTGGTTTCCCCGGCCGCGGCCCTGCGCATCTACGCGGCGCTGATGCTGATGCCCTATGCGATCCTGCCGATCCTGTCCGTGCGCGGCCAGAGCGGCGTCCTGACGGCCCTGCTGGCATTGCCCGCCAGCCTGTCGTTGGTCGGGCAACTCCGCCATTGCCCGGTGGGTCCCGGCCTGAATCCGCTCTTGGCGCGCACCGCCCAGTGCGGCCTTGGCTTCGGCTTGCTGCTGGCTGTCGGTTTCCTGCTCTGAACCCGCCATGATCACCGAAATTCTCCTGCCCATCGCCCTGGCCGTCATCATGTTCGCGCTCGGCCTGACGCTCACCGTCGCCGACTTTGCGCGGGTCTTCGCCCAGCCCCGGGCCATCGCGGTCGGCTTGATCGGCCAGGTGCTGATCGTCCCCGTGCTGGCCTTCCTGATCGCCGATGCCCTGCAACTGCCGCCGGACCTGGCCATGGGGCTCATGCTGCTGGCGGCCTGCCCGGGGGGCGCCAGCGCCGGCCTCATCACCCATCTGGCCGGCGGCAAGACCGCCCTGTCCATCTCCCTGACCGCCATCACCAGCGTGCTGGCGGTGCTTTCGACGCCGCTGGTGGTCGATTTCGCACTGCTCCACTTCACCGGCAGCGCAGCTACCACGGAACTGCCGGTGGCGAAAATGGTCCGCGGCATGTTCCTCATCACCACGGTGCCCGTGGCGCTGGGCATGACCATGCGGCACTACCGGCCGGCACTGACCGTGCGCATCGAACCGCTGGCCGGACGCATCGCCGTCGGCATCTTCCTGGCCATCGTCGTCGCCACGTTCGTCGGCCAGCGACAGGTGTTGGCGACACACATCGCCGACATCGGGCCCGCGGCCCTGCTGCTGAACCTTGCCGTCATGGCGGTCGGCTTCGGCCTGGCGGCCGCATTCCGCCTGGACCACCGGGACCGCATCGCCATCGCCATCGAATGCGGCCTGCAGAATGCGGCCCTCGGCATCTTCCTGGCCGTCGGCGTGCTCGCGGTTCCCGCCATGGCCGTTTCCAGCGTGGTCTATGCGCTGCTGATGAACCTGACCGCCATTGCCTTCATCTTCCTGATGCGGCGTTCCCGCCGCCGATCGGGGGGCCAGCCCGATGCCTCGACCGCCTGAGCGGATCCTGGCATTCATCGGCGTCATGTTGGCGCTCCCCGCCTGGGCAGGGCAGCCTCTCCAACCGCTGATCGATGCCACGCCGACCGGCGGAGTGCTGCGCCTGGCGCCGAGTGAATACAGCGGGCCGGCCGTCATCGCCAGGCCGATGCGGCTCGAAGGCGCCGGCCGGGCGATCGTGCGCGGCAACGGCCAGGGCACGGTGCTGGTGGTGCGCACCCGTTCCGCTTCGGTGCGCGGCCTGTCGATCCGGGGCAGCGGCGAATCCCACGACCGGATCGACGCCGGCATCCAGGTCGAGGGCGACGACAACCGCATCGAGGACAACGTGGTCGCCGACGCACTGTTCGGCATCCACGTCAAGCAGGGCAACCGCAACCGGATCGCCGGCAACCGCATCACCGGCAAGGACCTGCCGCTCGGCATGCGCGGCGACGGCCTGCGGCTGTGGAACAGCCGCCACAACCTCATCGAAGGCAACGACATCCGGCGCGTGCGCGACCTCACTTTCGCCAACTCGCCGGACAATCACATCCGCGGCAACACCCTGCGCGACGGCCGCTACGGCATGCAATTCATCTTCTCGCCCCGGGCGCTGATCGAGGCAAACGACCTGGCCGGCACCGCCACCGGCATCGTCGCGCTCTACTCGCCAGGACTCACCGTTCGCGACAACCGGGTCGCCCACGCGCTCGATGGCGGAGGCGCCGGCATCATGTTCAAGGAAAGCGGCGACGCGATGGTCGAGGGCAACGAGGTCCTGCATTGTGCGGCGGGCCTGACCGCCAATGCCCCGCCCAACGACATTGCCGTCATTACCGTGCGCGGTAACCGCTTCTCGCACAACATCATCGGCATGTACTTCTACGGCGAAAAGGGCGGCCACCGCATCGTCGGCAACCGGCTGGAGCACAACCTGACCCAGGTGATGGTCAGCGCGGCGGGCGCGGCCAGCGCCAACGTCTGGCAGGACAACTACTGGAGCGACTACGAGGGCTTCGACCGCGACGGCGACGGCAGGGGCGACACCCCGCACGAGCTCAACGCCTACGCCGACCGGATCTGGATGGAAACGCCGATGACCGCGTTCTTCCGCAACTCGCCGGCGTTCGAGTTCCTCGACTTCCTCGAACGCCTGGCGCCCTTTGCCGCCCCGACCCTGATCCTGCGCGACCCGCAGCCGCGCACGCGCTGAACGCCTGCGCCCGGCGTCACTCGGCTGCCAGTACCACCTTCAGCCGCGTCGCGATTTCGGCCGCCGTCAGCGCGTAGGCATAGCGGGTGATGTAGCCTGTATCGGGACCGAGCAGGTACATGCCGGCCGTGTGGTCGACGCTGTAGCGATCCGGCGCTGCACCGGGCGCCAGGTACTTCTCGTAGCGGACCCGGAAGCGGTCGGCCGCCGCTTTCACCAAATGGGCCGGACCGGTCAGGCCGATGATGCGCGCATCGAAGTAGCGCGTGTACTCGCGCACGACCGGCACCGTATCGCGCTCGGGGTCCACGCTGATGAAGATCGGCTGCACGCGCTTCGCCTCCTCCTCGCCGAGTTGGGCCATGACCTGGGCCATGGTCGCCAGCGTTGTCGGGCAAATATCCGGGCAACCCGTGTAGCCGAAGGTGATCAACTGGTAGCGGCCGGGAAAGTCGGCGGTGGTGACCACCCGGCCGTTCGGTCCCTGCAGCAGGTAGCGCGGCATCGGGTCGGTGGGTTCCGGTTCGTCCTCGGCCCGGGCGCCGGTCAGGGTTGCCAGGGCCAGCAGCAGCAGGAGCAAGCTCGTCTTCATGTCATTTTCCCTTCGATCAGCCAGGCTGGCCGTCCACGCGCGGACGAATCAGCCAGGGCAAGTAGCGCCACAGATAAAGCAGGAAGGCCAGCGCCCAGAGCGTCGCCGCGACGTGGATGCCTGCGACGGCAGCGGCCGGCACGGCAGCCACGGTCAGCACACGCACCACGGCGGCGATCTGCACCAAGGCGTAGGCCGATGTCTCGATGCGGCCGACGATGATCATCCGGCCGGTGTGGCCAAGCGCCGTGCGCGTGATCATGCCGACGATGAGGCCGCCGGTCGCGCCGATGGTCAGCGCATGCACGCCGGCCGAGCGCGGCAGCCAGCCGAGTTGCGCCGCGGCCAGCAACGCCAGGCCGAATGGTATCCAGAGGTGCGAAACATGCAGGATCCAGAGCAGCGGCGTCCGCCGCGTCGCCCACGGGTTCCAGCCGATGCAGCGCGGCAGTTGCAGCGCGACGGCGAGCAAGGACAGCGCCGCCGGCCAGCGGGCGTCCGGCAGGACGACCCAGCCGAGCAGGGCGACGCCGGTGGCCGCAATGGCGGCGTAGTTCCACGGCTGACTTTGCCACTGCCGGACGCCGTGAAGGGCACTGGCCGTGAAGGACGGAATCACGCGGCCGCCGATCACGGTTTCGAGCAGGATGATCATGCCGAGCGCGAAATGCAGCGCCTGCAGGGGATCGATGGCCAGCATACCGATGCGTGCCAGATGAAAGGCGATATTGGCCAGGGACAGCAGGCCGAGGATGGCGACCACGAAGTAGTTGCGGCGGCTGCCGGCCCGCCACAGCACGCGCGCGATGGCCGCGGCGGCAACTGGCAGGAAGGCGCTGTCGACCAGCACCGTGACGATACCGCCGCCGAAGGCCATGCCCAGGCGGCCCGCCAGCCAGAGCAAGGCCAGCGCCGCCAGCGGCCGGCCGGTCGGCGTATCGAGGCCGGTCCAGTTGCGACCGGCGGTGAACAGGAAACCGACGATCACCGCCGCGGCGAAGCCGAACAGCATTTCGTGCGCATGCCACCAGATGCCGGCCATCGGCATCGCCAGCCGGCCGGTCAGGACGAACAGCCAGGCCAGTATCGCGATCGCCGCAAACGCGGCGGCAAGCAGGTAGAACGGACGGAAGCCCAGCGCCCAGAGCGCGAAGCCGCCCGGTGGCGCCCGGCGTACCGGTTCGCCGAGTGGAATCAATGCCATCGAAACATCCCGAACATGGAAGCAGGGCGCATGTTGCGCCGGTTTGGCGGGCGAGAAAATGATCGCGATCAAGTGGCCGACAAAGCGCTGTCTTACGGTATCCTCCGCCCGTGCCACACACCAAACGATCCCTCCTCGTCGATATTGCCATCATCCTGGCGCTGGGCCTCATCGCCTACCTGGGCTACAAGTTTTCGCCGCTGCTGCTGCCGAAGGCGGATGTGACGCTGACGCCCGCCGAGGGCTGCGATCTCAACCGCCAGACCTGCCACGCCGACCTGCCCGGCGGCGGCCGCATCGAACTCACCATCGGTCCGCAGCCCATACCCGTCATTCGCCCGCTGCAGGCAAGCGCCACCTTCACGGGCCTGGTGCCCGACCAGGTCACCCTCGACTTTGCCGGCGTCGCCATGGACATGGGACTCAACCGCGTGACACTGGTTCCCGCGGCCGACGGCCGCTACGTCGGCGAAACGACCATTCCGGTCTGCGTCACCGGGCGCATGCTCTGGCGGGCCACGCTGGTGGTCGAGGCCGACCGCAGGCGCATCGCGGTTCCCTTCCTGTTCGAGGCGCCGATCGGCGGCGGCTGAATGTCGAAGCGCAACTTCGCATTCGCCGCGGCGATCGTGGTCGCCTGCCTCGCCGCGCTGGTCTGGTTCTGGCGCCCCGCCGCCGTGGCCGTCGCGACCAAACTGCCCGGCGGCGGCGACTTCGTCCTCCAGTCGGCCGGCGGCCCCTTCGACAGCGCCAGCCTGCGCGGCCAGGTGATGCTGGTTTACTTTGGCTACACCTACTGTCCGGACATCTGCCCGACCTCGCTGGCCATCACCGGCGAAGCGATGAAGCGGCTGGCGCCGGATGAACTGGCGCGGCTCCGGCTGGTGTTCGTCTCGGTCGACCCGCAGCGCGACACGCCGGCACGGCTCAAGGACTACGTCGAGTTCTTCCACCCCAACATGATCGGCGTTACCGGCAGCGCCGAGCAGATTGCGGCGACCGCCCGGAAGTACGGCGCCGCCTACGCGCGTACCGACGTCAACAGCGCCGCCGGCTATGTGGTGGACCACAGCGCCTGGACCTACGTCGTCGCGCCCGACGGCCGCCTGGTCGGCCGCATCCCCCACGGCGCCACCGTCGAACAGACGCTGGCGGAGATCCGCAAGTGGCTGCCCGCCACACCAACGTCGAAAGGACCCACATGAAGAACCTGACCTTCGCCGCCGCCCTGGCGGCCTGCCTGCCCCTCGGCGTCTGGGCTGCCGGCGCCGCCGACAACATCGCCGTCGTCGATCCCTACGTGCGCATGGTGCCGCCCGGCGCGATGGCGACGGCCGCCTTCATGGTGCTGAAGAACGCCGGCGACAAGGACGTCAAGCTCGTCAAGGCCGAAAGCAGCGCCGCCAAGATCACCGAATTGCACACCCACCTCAACGAAGGCGGCGTCATGAAGATGCGCCAGGTGCCGGCCATCGCCATCAAGGCCAAGGGCGAAGCGACGCTGCAGCCCGGCGGCCTGCACGTCATGATGATCGACCTCAAGGCGCCGCTGAAGGAAGGCGACAAGGTTGCCGTCACCCTCGGCTTCGACGACGGCTCCAGCAAGAAAATAGAGGCGCCGATCCGCAAGCCGGCCCCGATGCCGGCGATGGATCACTCAAAGCACTAGCACTGAGGCGGCACGCCGCGGCGTCCCGCCCCGGCTGACTATTGCCTCGTGCCCACAGCCGCCGAGGTCAAGCGACCAAGGGCAAGAACGGGTAAGCCACCGCTTGACAAGCGTAAATGCTCTATATACAGTCGTAACCAATGATCAAGACGTTCCAGCACAAGGGCCTTGAGGCGTTCTTCAGGCAAGGCAGCAAAGCCGGCATTCAGCCAGCGCACGCCGCCAGGCTGCGCCTTCAGTTGGGCATGCTCAACGCGGCAAAGAGCCACGCCGACATGGGGATGCCCGGCTGGAAACTGCACCCCCTGACAGGAACGATGAAAGGGTTTTGGGCGGTTTCGGTGAGCGGCAATTGGCGGCTGACCTTCACCTTCGACAACGGCGATGCGATCCTGGTGGATTATCAGGACTACCACTGACAGAGAGGCATCATGACGAGAATGTACAACCCTCCACACCCGGGCGAAGTCCTGCGGGACGGCGTTTTCACCGATACCGGCATTACGGTGACCGAGTTTGCCGATCGCCTTGGAATCACCCGCGTAATGCTTTCGCGAGTGCTGAATGGCAAGGCCGGGATCAGCGCCGAGATGGCGGTGCGCCTGGCGACTGCTCTTGGCACGAGTGCCGAATCCTGGCTCCACATGCAGGCGAACTACGACCTTTGGCAGGCCGAGAAGTCGTTGAAGCGCGAGATTGCAAAAATCCGGCCGCTAAAGTTGGCCGCGTAGCGCCGACACGAACGCACGGCACAAGCACTGAGGCGCTAGGACTTCACCGGCCGCTTGGCCAGCTTGCGCTGCAGGGTGCGGCGGTGCATCTTCAGCGCGCGGGCGGTGGCGGAGATGTTGCCGTCATGCTCGTGCAGCACGCGCTGGATGTGTTCCCATTCCAGCCGGTCCACCGACAGGGGCTCGACGGCCGTCAATTCGTCGCCGTTCGGCAGCGCGCTGGCGTCGAAGGCGGCGATGATGGTGTCGACTTCGACGGGCTTGGCGAGGTACTGCACGGCGCCGAGCTTGATGGCGTCGACCGCGGTGGCGATGCTGGCGTAGCCGGTCAGGACGACGATGCGGCAATCGGGATTGATGGCCAGCAGCGGGTCTATCAAGGCCAGTCCAGACTGGCCGGCCAGGCTCAAGTCGAGCACCACGCGATCCGGCGGCTGCCGCTGGGCCATGGCCAGCGCCGTGGCGCCCTCGGTGGCCCCCGCCGCATCGAGGCCGCGCCGCGCCAGCGCGCGGGTCAGCACGCCGTTGAAGGTTTCGTCGTCGTCGATGACCAATATGCGTTCCATCTCTTGGGTTCTCAGGTAGTGGCCGCGGCCGGCAGGCGCATGCGCGCCACGCCGCCGTTGTCGTTGTGCAGGCTCAGTTCGCCGCCGAGCCGCGCGACGGCGGCATGCGCGAGCAGCAGGCCGATGCCGCTGCCGCCCAAGTGCACCGGAAAGGGTGCGCGCCCGGCCTGCTCGATCACCTGCGGCGGGAAACCGGGACCGTTGTCGCGCACCTCGATGGTCAGGTCGGCGGCATCGCAACTGGCGGTAACACGCACTGCCGTGCCCGCATTGGCGGCGTTGTTGAACAGATTGAGCAGGCCCTGCTCGATGGTCGCGTCGACGACGAATGTCAGTCGCGGCGATACGTCGTGCAGTTGCAGCTCGGCATCGACGCGCGGCCGCAGTTCGCGCCAGCGGCCGAATACGTCGGCCAGCCAGCGCTCGGCCTGCACGGCGGTCGCGCTGTCGAGCCGCTCGGCACCCGCCCGTTCGGCCAGGCCGCTGATGATCTGCTTGCAGGCGGCGACCTGGCGATTCAGGATCGAGATGTCCTCGCGCGCCGACGCCGGCAGCGTGGCGTCGCGTTCCAGCTCGCCGGCAATCACCGCCATGGTCGCCAGCGGCGTCGACAGCTCATGCGCGGCGCCTGCGGCCAGGGCGCCGAGCGCCAGCACGCGCTCGTCGCGCAATGCCTTCTCGCGCACCGCGGCTAGCTCGGCGTCGCGCTCGCGGATCGAGGCCTTCATGCGCACCACGAACCAGGCGAGCATGGCCGCCGAGAGCACGAAGGTGAACCACATGCCGGCTAGGTGCAGGCGCGCGGCGCGCTCGGCATCGGCGATCGGCAGCGGCAAGTAGAGGACATTGAGCAGCGAATAGGCCGCCACCGCCAGCGCCGCAACCAGCATCACCGGCCGCGCCGGCAAAGCCAGCGCCGCCACGGCGATCGGCGGCAGCAGGAGCGAAATGAGGGGATTGGCGGCGCCGCCGGAGAAGAACATCAGCACCGCCAGCGCGATGATGTCGGTCGCAAGCTGGACGGTCAGTTCCGCGTCGTCGAAGCGGCCGCCACGCGCCAGCCGCCGCGCCGCCAGCCCGTTGGCGAACGCCTGCAGCGCCACCACCACCAGCATCGGCCCGGTCGGCAGCGGAATGCCCAGCAGCGGCGGCACGGCGGCAATCGCCGCCAGTTCGCCGGCCAGCAGGCCCCAGCGCAGAGCGACCAGGCGGTGGATGACGGGCGGGCTGTCCGGGTGGCCGGCAGCGATCATGGACAAGGACATGGAGCCCGATTATCCACGAACGCGCGCCCGGGTGATCGCAGCAGGCGCCGCTGCGGCGTTTTGCCGCATGGGGCCGGCAGCGCGGTTAGAATGCGCCGCTCATCATGCTGCCGATTTCCTGGAAACCCGCCGCACCGATCGCCCCTGCCACGCGCGCGATGCGCCAGCCGGGCTCGCTCACCGCCCGCCTCGCGCTCGACGGGTCCGTCACCGTGGACCTGCGCTTCAGCGGCTGGCAGTTCGCCCGGCCGGACGAGGCTGCGGCGCTCGGCCTGGTGCGCCCGGGGCGACGCATCTACGTACGCGAAGTCACCGTGAGCCGCGACGGCGAACCCGCCGTGCTGGCACGCAGCCTCACCACGATAGCCGGCATCCACGGCCCGTGGCGCGGCTTACGTAGCCTGGGCCGCCGACCGCTGGCGACCCTGCTATGGACCGATCCGCGCATCCGTCGCAGCCGTTTCGAATTCGCGCGCCTGCCGCTCGGCATTCGGCCGCCGGCCCGCCGCTCATGCTTCTGGCTGGATGGCCAACCGCTCGTGGTGATGGAAGCCTTCGTCGGCCTGCCCTGGCCGGAGGTGGGCCGGCTGCCGCGGCAGCGGCGCTGGCTGGCCCGCTAACGCTTGACCGGCGCCCAGATCACCACGGCGTAGCCTAGCGGCGTCACGAAGGACTTGGCGTAACGGCCATCGACCTTGACGAGCTTGCCGCCACCGGGCAACGCGGTAATCACCAGTTCGGTCAGTTGCTCCTCGGTGAGGCGCGTCGCGCCGTCGGCGTGCCAGACCTTGACCGCACCGCAGGCGTCGCGGTCAACTAGCAGCTTGCGGTCGGCAGCGGCTCCCGGCACCTCGATAATCACGCCGTTGCCGGTCTGGAAGGCGCGCGCCGGCCCGGCCGATACCGGCTGCAAGGCGCTGCCCTCAGGCGTCGCGCCGGCCGCCAGCATGAGGATTTCCTCCTCGCCGAGGTTGGTGGCGCCCTCGGTGTGCCAGACACGATAACCGCCGCCGGGCTCGACCTGGATCAGCAGGCTGTTGTCCGCTGCGGCCGCGATGCTCGCGGCCAGCAGGAAAATCGTCGCCAGAAGTGCTTTCGTCGGGGTCATGGTCTCTTTCTTGTCGGGCCGGCTTGTGCTCAAATCTCGCCGACAAATGAAGATAGCAGTTAGCCAACTGATTGTCAGGTTCATGGAGCGCCTCGGCATCGGGCACGTATTCGGCATGCCCGGCGCGCACGTCCTGCCGGTCTACGACGCCCTGCACGGTTCGACGAAACTCCGCAGCGTGCTGGTCAAGCACGAGCAGGGCGCTTCCTTCATGGCCGGCGGCCTGGCGCGCGCCACGGGCAACATCGGCGCCTGCCTCACCACCGCCGGACCGGGCGCCACCAACCTGGTCACCGGCATTGCCAACGCGATGGCCGACAAGCTGCCGCTGCTGGTCATCACCGGCGAGACCTCGACCTGGATTTTCGGCCGCGGCGGCCTGCAGGAAAGCTCGGGCGAAGGCGGCGCGCTCGACCAGACGGATCTCTTTCGCGCCATCACCCGCTACCACCGCATCGTCGAGCGCACCGACTACCTGCCGCAGGTGCTCAACCAGGCCGCGCGCACCCTGCTCTCGGCCAACCCCGGCCCGGTGCTGCTCAGTTTCCCCTACAACATCCAGAAGGAACTGGTCGACGCGGAGATCCTCGACGGCATCGCCTTCGGCGCCAGCGGCGGGCGCACCGCCTGCGGCCTGTCGGCGTCGGCCGCGGAGTTGGCCGACCTGATCGCCGCTGCGCGCTATCCGGTCATCGTCGCCGGCCATGGCTGCATCGCTGCCGGCGCACAGGAAGAACTGGCGCAGGCGAGCGAGTTGCTGGGCATTCCGGTCGCCACCACGCTGAAAGGCAAGGGCGTACTCGCCGAATCGTCGCCTCTCAGCCTCGGCTGCCTCGGCGTCACTTCCGACGGCCACGCCTACCGCTACATTGTCGACCACGCCGACCTGGTCATCTTCATCGGCACCGGCTTCAACGAGCGCACCAGCTATCTGTGGGACAGCAAGCTGCTGGCCGGCAAGAAGGTCGTGCAGGTGGACAGCGAGGCCGACCAGCTCGAGAAGGTGTTCCGCGCCAATCTCGCGGTGCTCGGCGACGCCCGCGACATGCTTGGCGCGCTGCTTGCCGTGGCACGCAGCGAGGCGATGCCGCGCAAGGCGCTCGACAAGCTGGCCGAGGCCACCGGCGCGCGCCGAGTTGCTGAACGCTTCCGGCCCATCGAGCACCTGCTGGCCGGCATCGCCGAGCGCTACGCCGGCAACGCGATGATCTTCGACGACAACATCATCGTCGCGCAGAGCTACCTGAAGGCCTCGCCGGGCATCCGCTATTACCCGAACTCGGGTATCTCCTCGCTCGGCCACGCCCTGCCGGCCGCCATCGGCGCCCGCTTCGCGCGTAGCGCGCCGACCTTCGCCATCCTCGGCGACGGCGGCTTCCAGATGTGCTGCATGGAGCTGATGACCGCGGTGAATTACGGCATCCCGGTCAACGTGGTGCTCATCAACAACGGCACCATGGGCCTGATCCGCAAGAACCAGTTCCAGCTCTACGGCGGCCGCTACATTGACTGCGATTTCAGGAATCCCGACTACGCGCTGCTCGCGCAGTCCTTCGGCATCCGCCACTGGCGAATCGAGGCCGAGGCCGACGTGGATGCGCTGTTCGCCGCGGCCGACCTCGAACGCGAGATCAACCTGATCGAAGTGATGTGGGACAAGAATGCCTTCCCCAGTTACCTTTCCGACCGCTGACGCTGAAATCGTCGCGGCGGAGGCGGCACTTTGGGCGAACGGCTACGACGCCGCCAGGCTCGCCGACTACCAAGCCGCGCATCGGCGTCTCGAAGCACGGATAGCCGCTGCGGGTAACGACCGCCGCCACAAGTTCGTCGTCTTCGTGCCGGTCGCCGACCGGCCGCAGCAGCTTGCCGCCTGTCTCGACAGCCTGCTGGCGCTCTGCCGCGCCTATGGCTACGGCGGCATGCGCGATGGGCGCTGGACCAAGGTCGAAGCGGTGATCGCCGAGGACAGCCTCGGCGCCGGACCCATTGCCAACGACCGGACGCTGGCCGAACAGTTCACCGGGCTTGGTCTCGTCACGCATCACTTCGGTCCGGACGAACAGGCAGCGCTGCTTGCCTCGCTGGACGCGGCGGAACGCGCGGCGCTGGCGCCGGTACTCGGCGACACGACGCCTGCCTACCGAGGCCACAAGGGCCAGGGTGTCATGCGTAACCTCGCGCACCTCTACCTCTCACGCTGGCAGCGCTCCGAGCCGGAGGAGCGCCTGCTGTTCTGGTCAGTCGACAGCGACCAGGAATTCGCGGTGAAGGTGGCAACGCCGAACGGCGATGTCGAGGCCGTGGCCATCGGCTACTTTCATCGTTTCGACGAAATCTTCGAGCGCAGCGACGCGCTGCTGCTGACCGGCAAGGTGGTCGGCGACCCGCCGGTCTCGCCGGCCGTCATGACCGGCAACTTCCTCGCCGACCTGCTCGGCTTCCTGGCCGAGGCCGCCGAGGGCGACCCGCGCTCGGTCTGTCGCCACCACGATCGCGAATCGCATCGCGAAGGCGAGGCCGCCTACCACGACATGGCCGAACGCTTCGGCTTCCATCAGACCGACGCAGCCTACCGCTACCCCTGCCCGCTGACCGGCTGGCACACCGAGGCCCAATGCTTCGCGCATTTCGCAGGCCGACTCAACGGCTTCTTCTACGGCGAGCATCCGACCCGCGTCTCGCGCTATGTGCATGACGACCTCTGGCGCACGCTGCAGCCGGCGCGCACCGTCTATGCCGGCAACTACGTCGCCCGCCCCGAGGCGCTGGCCCACGTCATCCCCTTCGCGCCGCTGCGCCTGCGCATGTCCGGCCCGACGCTCGGCAGGCTCCTGAAAGCGCAACTCGGTCCGCGCTTCGTATCCGCCAACCTGCCCATGCTGCACAAGCGCACCATGGCCGGCAGCACGCAATCCGAGTTCCGGCCCGGGGTCGCGGAAGTCGACACCCGGGTCGACCTCAACGGCGAATTCGAACGCCAGTTCTTCGGCGACGTGATGCTGTTCGCCATGGAGCGCCTGACCGCGGCCGGCTACCCGGCGCGGCGTCCCGCCAAGGCTGACTTTTCCGCAACGCTCGATGACTTGCGCGACGACTTGCTCGCCGATTACAACGCCCGGCGCACCGACATCGTCGCCAATCTCGACAAGCTGAATGAAATGCTGGACGACCCGAACGCATGGTGGAGCACAATGGCGCATCAATCTGCACTCGCGGCCTTCCGCAACTTCGCGGACAACATCGCCCGCAACTTTGCCGAAGATGCGACCTGGGTCGCGCGCGTCAACTCTCCGCAATACTGGCAGGTCAAACGCGCCGAACTGGCCACCGCGCTCGAACGCCATGCTTGATTCGCTTCGCCGCACGCTGCACCGGCGCCAGCGGCCGGCGCGCTACGCGCAGCTTGCCGAGTTGCTCGCGAACCAGCGTCTCAGCCGCGCGCAGGTATTGGCGAGGCAGCGCGCCGACCTCGCCGCCATCGTCGATTTCGCCCGCAAGCACGTGCCGTACTACCGGACCCGATACGCGAACGTCGCCGAATTCGGCGACCTGCCCATCCTGACCAAGCCCGAGGTCGTCGAGCATCTCGACGAGCTGCTCGCCGACAATGCCGACCGCCAGGAAGCCAGGATCGGCTACACGGGCGGCTCTACCGGCACGCCGCTAGCCTTCTGGTACGACGAGGCCAAGCACGAACTGATGCGCGCCGGCATGATGCGCAGCTACATGGGCTCGGGCTGGCAGCCGGGCCAGAGGATTCTCAATTTCTGGGGCGCGCGCCAGGACACGGCGGCCGGCGGCGTATTCGGTGCCGGCTGGTCGGACTACATCGCCGCCGAGCGCACCATCGCCGCCTTCGAATACACCGGCCAGCAGTTGCGCGAGTGGGCGAATGTCATCCGCGCCTACCGCCCGGTGCTGCTGCAAGGCTATGCGTCGATACTCGCGGAACTCGCCCGCCACGTGCTCGACGAGCGCATGCCCATGCCGACGTCGCTGATCGGCGTGTACTCGACGGCCGAGACCCTCGAACACTGGCAGCGCGAGCTGATGGAACGCGCCTTCGCCTGCAAGGTGTTCAACCAGTACGGCAGCCGCGAAGTCCCCAACATCGCCTGCGAATGCCGCCGCGGCAAGATGCACGTGTTCACAGACATGGTGTATCTGGAATCGACCGCCGACGAGCGCCTGCTGGTCACCTCGCTGACCAACCGGCTGATGCCGATGATTCGCTATGAGAACGGCGATTCGGGCCGCCTGCTCGACCGCGGGTGCGATTGCGGCTGGCCGTTCCCGCTGATGGCGATGGGCGTGTGCCGGCAGAATGACCTGATCCGAACGCCGGTCGGCAAGACGCTGCACCCAGCGTATTTCAACCGTTTGCTCTACGGCATGACGCAGATTCGCCAGTACCAGTGGCAGCAGGTCGCACCGGACCGCATGCTGCTCAGCGTGGTCGCGTCACCGGCATTGGCCGATGAGTTCGTGGCCGGCCTGGGCGCCAGCATCCGCAATGAAGTCGACGCAGCCATGAAGCTGGAAGTGCGCCACGTCGATGCAATTGCGCGGTCCGCATCCGGCAAGCACCGCTTCGTGATCGGGCTCTAAGCGCGACTAGACCAGCGCAACGTCGGTGATGCTGACAGTGACGCGAAGGTCGGCGTTGTAGCAAACCAGCTTGTGCAGGCGGCGGTTGGCCGCGGCGACGAGGAATCTATTGTCCGGAATGAAGCCGGCGCGCCCCGCCTGCGCAGTGAGGCGCTGGAAGAGATTCCGCTCCAGGCTGACGATATGTCCCACGTACCGGTCGGGATTGTCCATCGCTACGCTCCTCCATCTTCTTTTTGTAGCAGCACGATGCGCCTATCCTCCTCTTCACGAAAACCCCCATCAATAGCGCAATCGGGCTAATCCGAAGGACATAGGCTCATGCTGCACCACGGCATCGGATTCGGATCAGGAATTCACCACCCGGTCGCCGCCTTCGTGCTTGGCGCAATACATGGCGGCATCGGCCGCCCGCAGCGCGACATCGACCGACTCGGGCGGCTGCCCGAACGTCACGCTGCCGATGCTGGCCGTGACCACATAGCCGGAATCCTTCATGCCCTCGGCCACGGCCCGGCGGAGTTGCTGGCAGATGCTGGCGCACGCTGCCTTCGGCGTGTTGGGCATCAGCACCACGAACTCGTCGCCGCCGATGCGCGCCACCGAGTCGGAACGACGCGTGCTGTTGCGGATCGCCTCGGCCAGGTTGCGCAGCGCCTGGTCGCCGATGTGGTGGCCGTGCTTGTCGTTCAGCCCCTTGAAGTCGTCGAGGTCGAGCATCATGATCGAGAACTCGCCGCCGTAGCGCGCCTGCCGCTCGATCTCCTGCGCCGCGGCGCGAACAAACGCACGCCGGTTCATCGCCCCGGTGAGGTCGTCGGTGCGCGCCAGATTCAGCACCTTCAGGTAGTTCACCCGCGCCGTGTCGGCGACCGACAGGCACAGTATCGCGACGAGGCCTTCCAGCACGATGTTGCCGACCAGCGTCGTCACGGGAATGCCGAAGTACACAAACGACAGGGCCTCGAGCGATAGCGCCGTGACCGCCCCGGCGAGGTAATACCCGCGCCGCGCCGATTGCATGCCGATGGCCAGCAGCGGCAGCACGTACAACACGTAGACGCGAAGGGCGGGATCGCCGATCCAGACATTGGCGAGGAAGATCGCCACGATGGTCACCATGCTGGCCGCAAAAACGATCCTCTCGGGCAGTTTCCCGGGCGCCGCCAGTTGGAGTAGCGTGGCCTTGTCCATGCCGGGAATACTACTCCCGATGCGGGAAACGATCACCGGGCAGCCCACTAGGGCACAGGGCAATTCATGCCTGCCCGGCGGGCGCAACTACTTCGCCACGGCCGGCCTTTCCTTGCGCAATGCCTCGATCTCGTCCCGCGCGATCCGGATCTTGGTCGCGTACTTGGCCGCGACTGCTTCCATCTCTGTCGAAATGGACTGTTCCCAAGTCGCTCCGGCCAGGTTGTTGCGCGCCTGACTCTTCTTGGCGCGCAAGGCCGCCAGTTCGGAATCCATCATCGCCTCGAAGGACAGGATGCTGTTCTGCTGAAACGCGATCTGGTCGTCGATGGTCTTTCGTCGCGCGGCGGTCGTCCGCACCGCCTGCTCCGCCTCGAACCGGGAGCGGCTCTCGCGTGCCGCCTCATCCGTCACGGCGTCCGGCGGCGCAACGGTGCCCTTCGCGGTACCGAAGGCACAAGGTTCCTGCTGGTAGGAAATGCGGCCGTTGACTTGGCACTTGTACATTTCCGCCCGGCAGGTCAGCGCAAGACCCATGGCCACAAACATAACAAGGACTCTTCGCATGACCGACCCTCCGCCGACACCTGGTTCCGGTATAGACCATCAACCGCCGGATGCGTTTCCGGCGGGTGGGCATGTCCGGAACCTAGCCCCCCGTCTCGACGAGAATGTTCCTGCCGGGTGCCGTCAGGCGTTGCGACGACGCCTCCGCCTCGTCCTTGAGCGCGACCCCGCTGAGCTTGCGTCGTCGTGCCTCGCTCATCAGGTAGAACAACTTGTGTGCCGCCGCTTCGTAGTCCAGGCCCGCCCGGCGCACGTTGGAGATGCAGTTGCGGCCGGCGTCCGTGGTGCCGATCGCCGGCCGGTAGGTCAGGTAGATGCCCAGGCTGTCGGGCGCGCTCAGGCCCGGCCGCTCGCCGATCAGGATGACGACCATCTGCGCCCTCAACGCCAGGCCCACTTCGTCGCCGACGGCGACCCGGCCCTGCGCCACGATCGCGATCGGCCCGCAGGCCCATTGCTCACGCGCCAGCCGCGGCAGCACGGCATCGAGGAAGGGGAGCAGGTTGTCGTGGATGGCGATCGCCGACAAGCCGTCCGCGATGACGAACGCGACGTCGCAGTCGCCTGGCAATTGCGCGGCGCGGGCGGCCAGGATTCGCCGCGATTCGTTGTCGAGCCGCCGCCCCAGATCCGGCCGCTGCAGATAGCTGCGGCGGTCCGCGGCGGCGCTGCGCAGGACCATCACCTCATGGCCGCGTTGCTCCAGCGCCGCCAGCAGGGGCGGGATGTCGAGCGGGAGGTGCACGGCGTCCCGGGCGCGGGCGTGCGCAAGCTGGAATTCCAGTTGCGGCCGGGTAGGCAGGCTGATGCCGGCGTGCCCCAGCGCGATGCGCGCCGGCGAAAATTGGCGCAGCGGCTGCCAAGGGTCCGCAACGATTGTTTCCGGGAGCGGCTTCTCCATATCGGAATCTCCTCAGGACAGGTTTGCCAGCACGTGACGGAACGGCTGGGGCAAGCCCGTGGCGAGACGCAGCGCATCGCCCGGCTCGAAGATGCCGACGCTGCGCAGCCATGTCTCGAATTCCGGCGCCGGCTTCAGCCCCAACACCTTGCGTACGTAGAGCGCGTCGTGGAAGGAGGTGGTCTGGTAGTTGAGCATGACGTCGTCGGCCCCCGGGACGCCCATGATGTAGTTGACCCCGGCCACCGACAGCAGGGTGAGCAGCACGTCCATGTCGTTCTGGTCGGCCTCGGCGTGGTTGGTGTAGCAGACGTCGCAGCCCATCGGCAGGCCCAGCAGCTTGCCGCAGCAGTGGTCCTCGAGCCCGGCGCGGATGATCTGCTTGCCGTCGTAGAGGTACTCGGGGCCGATGAAGCCGACGACGGTATTCACCAGCAGCGGCCGGTACCTGCGCGCCACCGCGTAGGCGCGGGCCTCGCAGGTCTGCTGATCGACGCCGTGATGCGCGTTCGCCGACAGGGCGCTGCCCTGGCCGGTCTCGAAGTACATCACGTTGTCGCCGATCGTGCCGCGCCGGAGCGACAGCGCCGCCGCGTGCGCCTCGTCGAGCACGTTCAGGCTGACCCCGAAACTTGCGTTGGCTGCTTCGGTTCCCGCGATCGACTGGAACACCAGATCCACCGGCGCACCGCGCTTGATCGCCTCGAGGGTGGTGGTGACATGGCACAGCACGCAGGACTGGGTGGGAATCCGGTACTGCGCGATGCTGGCGTCCAGCATCTGCAGCAGCGTCATTACCGAGGCAATGCTGTCGCTGGCCGGATTGATGCCGATCACCGCGTCGCCGCTGCCGTACATGAGTCCGTCGACGATGCTGGCGGCAATCCCGGTCGGATCGTCGGTCGGGTGGTTGGGTTGCAGCCGGGTGGCCAGCCGCCCCGCCAGGCCGAGGGTATTGCGGAACCGGGTCACCACCCGGCATTTTTTGGCCACCAGGATCAGGTCCTGATTCCTCATGAGCTTCGATACCGCGGCGACCATCTCCGGCGTCAGGCCGGGTGCCAGCGCCGCCAGCGATTGCTCGTCGGCGGCGTCGGACAGCAGCCAGTTGCGGAAGTCGCCCACCGTCAGGTGACCGACCGGCGCAAACGCCGCCGCGTCATGTTCGTCGATGATGAGCCGCGTCACCTCGTCCTGCTCGTAGGGAACCAGGACTTCGTTGAGGAAGGTCTTCAGCGGCACGTCCGCGAGCGCCAGTTGGGCCGCGGCTCGCTCCTCGTCGTCGGCCGCCGCGACGCCGGCCAGATAGTCGCCGGAACGGGCCGGCGACGCCTTGGCCATCAACTCCTTGAGGCTGTCGTATCGGTAGGTGTGCGTACCGACCCTATGTGCGTATGCTGTCATGGGCATCCCCGGGCGCCAGGAGGCATGCAAGCGATCTGCTGGTGCGGGAGAGGGACTCGTATATCAGTCGCAGATCATCATCCGGTGCGGATCTGCGGCTGCTCTCGAATAATGATACCGTCGAAAGTACCGTCGAAGTGCACACGTCTGCACCAGGAATGGAAGAGCCCCCGCCAGTAGATTTGGCGGGGGCTCGGTTGCCCCGTCGCACTGGACCAGCACTAGTGCCTGGAGGGGCACCCCGCAGAATGCGGCCAGTGACACCCCATGGGTGGAGCACAGCCCGGAGAACCATCCGGGCTGCACTATCGGTCGAGCTATGGGGCGCCGCTCTCGCTCGACCGATATTTCCTGTTACGTCGTCAACGCATCCTTGATCACGGCGAAGCTTGCCGCCCGGCGGACGCCAAGATCGATGTCGAGCAGCGCAATGACCCGCGTACCCCCCGAGGTGCCCGCTGTGAATTTGTCGACGAGAATATCCAAAGCGCCCCATTGACCAACAACCAGGTCCGCCCAGTTCCCAAGGATGACTGCGGAGCAAATGCCCGAACTGGTGCCCTTGGTCAGATTGCTCGGAACGTTGGCGGTTGAGGCGGCGCGATACCCGTTCATCGCACCAAACCCGAGGTCGGCGCCAGCTACGCCTTCCCAGATGAAGCCCGCGCCGGCATCACTGGACACTTTGGTTGTGCCCTTCAGCTTGCGCCGTACCTTCTGGTTAGTGAGGTACGCAACGCTGCCAACGTCGGCATTGCTGCTGGCCAGGGCCTCTTCCAACTGAAGAATGTGATCCCAGGACAGCGCACCGCCGTTGGCCCCGATCGCGACGGAACCAATGCCCGATATACCGAGGATGCCAAGAGGTTCAGCACCGGAGCCGGACCCATTGATCGCTGCGCGGTCCACTTCAACAGCAATTGTCTGCGCCAGGTCCTTGCGCACGAGTGCCTCGATGTCCGGGCTCGCCTGCAACAGCATCTTCCGGCTGAAGTCCTGAAAGCCGCCGACTGTCTTGGGCGCCAAAGCCAACTGGCCGATGGCGAGCTGAGATTCGGTGACGGCCGTATTTTCGGTAACCCAGTACGCGGTGCTCGACCCGACTTGCTGAGGCACGGTCAAATTACCACGCAGACCATTCAACTGAGTGGCGCCGAGATTGAAGATGTGGCAGGCATTGCGAAGGAGGTCCACAAAGCCTTCCGTCATGTAGTCAGTCGGCCGAAGATAGCCGCCCTCGGATGGAGTCCCGACGTTCAGGTCACGATGCTGCAGAACCTCCAGCGGCACAAATATGCCTTGCGGTTCGCGGCCAAGCTTCTGTGCCACAGCACGGCTCGCCTCCATTTCAAGGCCCGCCGAACGCTGCCCATAGACGGGATCTGCCTGGGCCATGACGGCACGCACGAAGCTGAAGTTGGCGGCCTCCGTTCTCGTCATACCGATGTCGGATGACTCGTACGCACGGAGCGAGCCGCCGTTGTCGCGGAGGCTGTTGGTCACCAGCTTGCGGAACCCATCGACATCGAAGCCACGCTCCGCAATGAAAGAGCGGACGCGATTCGGTTCGATGGTGAATTGATCGGCCATGGCGTTAATCTCGTTGGCCGCGTCGCGCTGGTCTTCTTCGGATCTGGCTGCAGCGCGCCGTTGCGAACGGGTTTGTTGCTGCTCTTCGTTTTGTACTTGCATGTTCATGTTGCGATTTCCTTTCCCGGAAAAGTTGCGGAAGAAGCCGGCGCCAGTGTCCGCAGGCACGCTCACCACGCTGACTTCGAGTGGTTGCCATGCGAAGCGGACCGTTCGACCGACGGCTTCGATCTGTTTCTGAAGTTGATAGCCGACGCTCAGACTGC
>JACRIZ010000038.1 GCA_016235765.1 Rhodocyclales bacterium
ACGAGGCCTTTGCCGCCAAGAAGGATTGGGAAAACGCCAACCTCTGGGCCGAACAGATCTGGCAGTACCAGGTCAAGACCGCCGACCTCGGCCTGCGCGCCAAAACCTATCTCGAACAGAATGGCGCCAAGAAAGTGAAGTAGGCCTGCCCGACTGGGCAATTCGACGGGGGCGGATTTCCGCCCCCGTTTTTCTTTGCCGGCCGACTAGAATCGAGCGCATCGCGGCTGTGTGGAGCCCTGCCATGCCCAAGTTATCCCGGATCGTCGCACCCACCACCCTCGCCCTCGCCATCGTCCTGTGGACCGCCCTGGTGCTCTTCTCCCTGTGGACCCAGCGCGAACAACTGGATCGAACGGCCGCCGCATTGGCCAGAATCGACGCCATCGCCAACCTGCGCAAGGACATGTCGATCCGCAAGTGGGCCGATACGATCGGCGGCATCTATATCGACGAAACGAAGATTCCCGCCATGGAGTCCCTCGACGAGCAGGAGCACCTGTCCGTCACCCGCGGGACCGGCGAGCGTTTCACCCTGGTCGCCATCCCGCCCATTCACATCCTGCTGGCCATCCAGGAGATCAGCCACAAGTCTTATGGCACCCGGGAGCGGCTGACCTCTTTGCAATTGCGCAATCGCGCCAACGCCCCCGACGAATGGGAGACCAACGCGCTCAAGATGCTGGAAGGCGGCGCGGAAATGGCCACGGAAGCCCTTCCAACCAAGGCCGCCAGCCATGGGCTGTTGCGGGTGATGATACCGATGAAGATGGAAAAGGAATGCCTGGAATGCCATCGCGACACCCTGGTCCCGGTCGGCGGATTGCGCGGCGGCGCCACCATCTCGATCGACCTGAACACCTACCGGTCGGCACAGGAACCGACCTGGCGCACGATCCAGTACTGGCACTCCGGAATCTGGCTGATCGGCCTCACGACCATCACCATCTTCTGGCTGTTGGCCAGCCGCCGCGCCATCGAGCAGGCGCACCGCGACGAAGAACGGCGGGAGAACGAAACCGCCTTCGCCGCGATGGCCGAGGGCGCCATCATCACCAACGCCAAGGGCGACATCCTGTGGGTCAACGACGCCTTCTGCCGCATCTATGGCTACCGGCGTGACGAAGTGATCGGCAAGAACCCGCGCCTGCTCAAGTCCGGCCGCCACGATGGCGAGTTCTACCGCGAGTTCTGGCGCCAACTCACCGAAACCGGCCACTGGCGCGGCGAACTGTGGAACCGGCGCAAGACGGGCGAGGTCTTTCCCGAGGAACTTTCCATCCAGGCGCTGCGCGGGACCGACGGCAGCATCCGCCGCTTCATTTCGATTTTCTCGGACATCACCGAGCGCAAGCGCAACGAGGCGGAATTGCTGAAGCACCAGCAGCGGCTCGAGGAATCCGAAGCCCGGCTGCGCGAACTCGCCGCCTTCCTGCAAACGGTTCGCGAAGAGGAGCGCACCCGCATCGCGCGGGAATTGCACGATGAACTCGGACAGGCATTGACCGCCTTGCGCATCGACCTGGGCTGGCTGCGCGGCAAATGCGGCAGCCTGGGCGCACCGGCCGCCGAACGGGTCGCTTCTGCATTCGGCGTCGTGGAGCAGAGCATCGTCTCGCTGCGCCGCATTTCGGAAGACCTCCGTCCGGCGATGCTCGACAGCCTCGGCCTGGCCGCCGCGGTCGAGCACCACGTCGCACAGTTCTCCCAGCGCACGGGGCTGCCCTGCCACCTGAGCATGAACCGCGAAGAGTTCGACCTGGACGGCAACCTCGCCACGGCAGTGTTCCGCGTCGTCCAGGAAGCGCTGACCAACGTCGCCCGCCACGCCGAGGCCAGCGAGGCAACGGTCTCCATAAACGAGTCCGACACGGGCATCGATCTGGTGATTACCGACGACGGCCGCGGCATCACCGCGCCCGGCGACAAGAAGACTTTCGGTTTGCTCGGCATGCGCGAGCGCATTACGATGCTCGGCGGCACGATCGATATCGACAGCCAGCCGGATCACGGTACGCGCATCGCCTGTTGGCTGCCCCTGACGAAGGACGACCAGGCATGATCAGAATCCTCATCGCCGACGACCACGCGATCCTGCGTGCCGGCCTGAAACACCTCCTTGCGGATGCGACCGACATCGTCGTGGCAGGAGAGGCCAGCAATGGCGCGGAGGCGCTCGCCCTGGCGCGTGCCACGCCCTGCGACGCCATGTTGCTCGACATGACGATGCCGGGCCGCAGCGGCATTGACCTGATCCGCCAGATCAAGGCGGAAATGCCCAGGCTGCCCATCCTGATCCTGAGCATGCACAAGGAGGACATCTACGCAGTGCGCGCTTTGCGCGCCGGCGCTTCCGGCTATCTTTGCAAGGACAATGCCGAATCCCAGTTGGAAGCGGCGATCCGCAAGGTGGCCGGCGGCGGGCTGTACATCAACCAAGCCGTGGCGGAAAGGCTGGCCCAGGAAATGGTCGGTGGCAATGCTGCAGCCAAGCCTCACACGCAGCTTTCGGACCGCGAATACCAGGTGTTCCAGGACATCGTCGCCGGGCGTGGCGTGACCGAGATCGGCCAGCGGCTCAACCTGAGCGTCAAGACCGTCAGTACCCACAAGGCACGATTGATGCAGAAAATGGGCTTTGCCAATACCGCGGAGTTGATCCAGTACGCCGTCAAGCATGGCTTGCTCGATCAGGGAAACGGCTGATCGGCCTATTCCGTTAGGAATATTCCTACAGCCCAAATCAGCCATTGCCGGCTGGTTTTTTATTGCCCTGCAACCATACTGCATGCATGCGGCATTTGGTCGCACCGACCATTCGCCACAGGGGGTAGGGGATCGCGCTGCCTGACGGCAGCACCCGCTACCGGGACTCACCTAACGGGAGCGACACATGAAGACATTCAGCAAGCGGGCGACGGCAGTGCTGGTGACAGCAGGGCTGGGGCTTGCGGCGACGGCGGGCTGGAGCGCCGAGTCGTTGCAGGACGTGATGAAACGACGCAGCCTGTCGCAG
>JACRIZ010000041.1 GCA_016235765.1 Rhodocyclales bacterium
ACGGACAGGACAGCGATGACGGCGGAGGCGATGATGGTCTTGCGCATTTGAAAGCTCCTTTAGGAAAGATTGCCCAAGCCATAATGCAGGGAGTGTGCCAGTCGGAAAATTAACGATAAAACATGATGTTGCAAAAATATTGCAAAGCTCGTGCAGCATGCATGCACTATCCGGCACCGCGGTGCGGCGTCCTGGCACTATTTCGGTGCAAACCGCCGCCACCCCGTCCGGAATGCCTGATTATGCTAGGATCATGGACCTTTCAAGGGGACTTTCGTCATGCTCGAACCCAGGTTTTTCGATGAACTTGCCAAGCGCGTAACGGCCTTGGTGGCGGCGACCCCGATCAAGGATGTCGAAAAGAACCTGCGCGCGCTGCTGACAGCCTCCCTCGGCCGGCTCGACCTGGTGACGCGCGAGGAGTTCGATCTGCAGAGCGAGGCCCTCGCCCGCGCCCGCAGCCGGCTCGCCGAGCTGGAAGCCAGGATCGCCGAGCTGGAGCAGGGTCGCAAGTAGATGTCGCTCGCGGTCCTCCGGAGCCGCGCCCTGGCCGGCATGTCGGCCCCCGAAGTCACCGTCGAAGTCCATCTCGCCGCCGGGCTGCCTTCGTTTACATTGGTCGGTCTGCCGGAGACGGAAGTCAAGGAAGCACGCGACCGCGTCCGTGCCGCAATACAGAATTCGAAACTGGATTTCCCGAGTGCCCGGCGGATCACGGTAAATCTGGCGCCGGCCGATTTGCCCAAGGAATCCGGCCGTTTCGACCTCGCCATTGCGCTCGGCATCCTCGCCGCCTCCGGGCAGATCAAGGCCGAGCGGCTCGGCGACTTCGAGTTCGCCGGCGAGCTTTCCCTGTCGGGAGAGCTGCGGCCGATCCGCGGTGCGCTGGCCATGTGCGCCTCGGCGGCGGGTACCGGGCGCGGCTTCTTCCTGCCGGCCGCCAATGCCGCCGAAGCCTCGTTGATCCGCTCGACCACCATCCTGCCGGCCCGGTCGCTGCTCGAGGTCTGCGCGCACCTGGCCGGTTCGGCACCCATCGCGCCCTTCGATGCCGGCGGCGTGTCGCCGCGGCTGACTCTCGGCGACATTCCCGACCTGGCCGAGGTGAAGGGCCAGACGCAGGCCAAGCGTGCGCTGGAACTCGCCGCGGCCGGCGGCCACAGCCTGCTGATGTCAGGCCCGCCCGGCACCGGCAAGTCCATGCTGGCGCAACGCCTGCCGGGCATCCTGCCGCCGATGACCGAAGCCGAGGCGATCGAGAGCGCCGCCGTGTTGTCCGTCGCCGGCCGCTTCGATGCCGACCGGTTCGGCCAGCGTCCCTATGTGGCACCCCACCACTCGGCCTCGGCACCGGCGTTGGTGGGCGGCGGCGGTGTGCCGCGCCCCGGCGAGATTTCGCATGCCCACCATGGTGTGTTGTTCATGGACGAGCTGCCCGAGTTCTCGCGCGGCGTGCTCGAATCGTTGCGCGAACCGCTGGAGACCGGCCACATCCGCGTCGCCCGCGCCGCCCGCCGCGCCGATTTCCCGGCCCGTTTCCAGTTGGTGGCGGCGATGAACCCCTGCCCCTGCGGCTATCTGGGCGAGACGCGCTGCCGTTGTACCCCGGACCAGATCGCCAAGTACCGCGCGAAACTGTCCGGCCCCTTCCTCGACCGCATCGACCTCATGATCGATGTGCCGACCGTGCCGCAGGCCGATCTGGCCGCGCGCGGCAACGGCGAGTCCTCAGCCGTGGTGCGCGAGCGAGTGGTTCGCGCCCGCGAAGCGCAGATCGCCCGCCAGGGCAAGCCGAATGCCCTGCTCGGCCCCGACGAGATCGACCAGCATTGCCTGCCCGACTGCGATGGAGCGAAGCTCCTCAAGCAGGCCATGGCCCGGTTGGACCTTTCCGCCCGCGCCTACCACCGCATATTGAAAGTCGCCCGCACCGTCGCCGACCTCGCAGGATCGCAGCACATCGGCGGCCCGCATGTCGCCGAGGCGATCCACTACCGGCGGGGATTTGCTTAGGTACCCGCCGGGGGGCGGCTGTTTGTGGCGATCCGTCTATCGCCAGGCCTGGGTGAGCAGTTCATCCAGCGCAGCGGAGATGGCATCGCCGCTGCCTTGCAGGGAGCCGACGAGCTCGCCGAGTTGCTCGGCAGGCATCGAGACGATTTCCAGCGGATGCAGGATCACCGGGATGTTCTCGATCCTGAAGCCGGGATTCAGGCGCGGATTGGCGATTTTCCCGAGCACGGACTTGCGTACCAGTGGCACTACCACCCGGCGACGATAGCTGTCGTAGAGGGACGACTGCACCAACACCACATAGGGAATGTCCTCGCGATGCCGGCCGGTGTTTCGATGAACGTCGTATTGCGCCACGGCGGCGAATCAAAGGGGCGAGTATTCGTCGGCGAAGGAACCGTGCTTGCCATTGAAATCGTTCCACATGGCTACCGTTGCTTCCGCTGAATTCACCTTGGCGACCTGTTGCCGGCGCTCCTGCTCGACATAGTCGGCAAGCAGCGATTCGACAACCCCGGAAAGGTTGTCGGTCAACTTGCGCGCTTGCGTCACCAAGTCTTCGTTCAAGGTCAGATTGACCGGGCGTTTCCGCGCCAACGGAGTTTGCATGGTCTTCATCGGTCACCTCCAATGCGCATTATATGCGCATTGATCAACGTCAGTGTCTACCTCACCACCTTCACCGGTTGCCCGACTTTCGGCTCGGTGCCGCCGTTGTAGACGCCATTGATCAGCCGCAATTGCTGCTCGGCCATCGTGGTGAGCGGCGACTGCTTCGCGAGCTCGGCGAAGCCGCCGGCGGGGTAGGGGACGATATCGACCTTCCATGGCCGCGCGGCCTTATGGTCGGCGGCGCTAAGGGCGCGGAAGGAATTCTCGGCTTCGCCGATTCCGGCGAGGTTGCGCTGCAGGGTGGCGGCGTCGCGGGCGGCGTATTGCAGCAAGTAGGTGTGGTCGTGCGGCCCGGTCACCAGCGTGAGGCGCGCATTCGATTGCTGGCCCTGCGAATTGCGCACCACGCCGGTGAAGTGCGTGGCGGTGAGGCCATTGACGTTGCGCGGCTGCGTCTGTCCGCTGACCGGCTTCAGCGCGTTCTTGATGATCTCTTCGTGCGTCTTGCCGGCTTTCGGCGGCACCAGCTTGACGACCAGTCCCGCGTCGCCGGCGCCGTTGACCAGCAGGATGGCGCTCGGCGAGTTGTCGATCTTCCAGCCCTGCGGTGCGGAGAGTGCAATGCCGAGGCCCTCGTGGTAGAAGTGGCGGCCGCGCGTCACGCCCTGGTCGGCGGTCTCGCCGAAGGCCATGCCGTCTATGGCTTGCTGGTAGCGCGTGCGGCCGTCCTCGCTGTAGTTGCCCTTGTACTTGGCGGCGATCTGCCTGATCTCGGCGAGGCGCTGGTCGTTGCTCGGGTGGGAGGACAGCCAGTTGGCGCCGCTCGGCGGCTCCTTGCCTTCCGCTCTGGCGGCATCGGCGGCGTAGCGCTCCTGCGCCTTCAACGCGCCGATCACGTCGACCATGTTCTGCGGGTTGTACTGGTTGCGCGCCAGGTATTCGGCGCCGAGTTGGTCGGCCTGCAGTTCCTGCTCGCGGCTGTAGGACGCGATGTAGCCGGCCGCGACGCTCTGCGAGATCTCGCTGGCCGCCCGGCCGGCGCCTGAGACGCCCTGCGACTCCAGCACCGCGCCGAGGATGGTGGCGGCCAGCACGCCGATGCCGGCGCGCTGCTGGCTGGTCGCGCGCTGCGCGCCGTGGCGGGCCGTGACGTGGCCGATCTCGTGGCCGACCACGCCGGCCAGCTCGGCCTCGCTGTCGAGATAGGCCATGATGCCGCGGGTGACATAGACGTAGCCGCCCGGCAACGCGAAGGCATTGACATCGGGCGTGTCGAGCACTGTGAAGGTCCACTTGAGGTTGGCGCGATGCGACTGCTTGGCCAGCCGCTGGCCGAGGTCGTTTACGTAGGCCTGCAGGCGCGGGTTCTGCACCGCGCCGTATTCCTTGAGGATTTCCGCGTGCGCCTTGCGACCTTCCTCGACCTCGTCCTGTTCGCTCATCACAGTCCGCTCGCTGCGGCCGGTGACCGGGTTGACGACGGCGGTGCCGCAGGCGGCGAGCAATGCAGCGGCAAGGAGCGACGGCAGGAGGCGGCAGGACATGATGGCGACCCTAAGACGTTGGACCCTGCAAGCATACCCCGGACCGGGCGCCCCGTAGAATGGCGGCAAATGAAACCTCCCCTTGGCCTGACCGTCCTGCTGGCGGCCCTGACGATCATCGGACCGTTCTCGGTCGACACCTATCTGCCGGCGTTTCCAAACATGGCCGTGGCACTCGGCGCGATGCCGACCCAGCTCCAGCAGACGCTCTCGGTCTACCTCGCGACCTTCGCCTTCATGACCCTGTGGCACGGCGCGCTGGCCGACGCGCTGGGCCGCCGGGCGGTGCTGTTGGCGGCGCTGGCCTGCTACACGGCCGCCTCGCTGTTCTGCGCCTTCGCGAGCAGCATCGAGATGCTGCTGCTCGGCCGCGCGCTGCAGGGCCTGTCGGCAGGGGCGGGCATGGTCGTATCGCGCGCGGTCGTGCGCGACCTCTACGAGGGGCCGACGGCGCAGCGACTGATCGCCCACACCGGCATGATGTTCGCCATCGGCCCCGTGGTCGCGCCGCTGGTCGGCGGCTGGTTGCTGGCCTACTTCGAATGGCACGCCGTGTTCGTCTTTCTCGCCCTGTTCGGCACCGCACTCTTTTCAGCCGTGTGGTTCCTGCTGCCCGAAACGCTGCGCCCCGAGCAGCGGCAGAGCCTGCACCCCGTATCGCTGGCACGCGCCTATTTCCAGGTCTTCACCAATCCGCGCTTTCTGGGACTGGCGGCAGCCATCGCCTTCAATTTCGGCGGCCTGGTGATCTACGTGATGTCCGCGCCCAAGTTCCTGATGGAGCACCTCGGCGTGTCCGCCCAAGGCTTCATCTGGCTCTTCGGGCCGGCCATGGCCGGCATGATGGGCGGCAACTACGCGGCGGCACGGCTCGCCGGGCGAATGAACCCGCGCCGCACCATCGCCGTCGGCTTCGCCGTCATGGCCGTCGGTACGGCGGCCAATCTCGCGATCAGCTACTGGCTGCCGCCGGCGCTGCCCTGGGCGGTGCTGCCGATCGCCATCTACGTGTTCGGCGTCGCCATGGGCGTGCCGGCGATGAGCCTGTGCATCATGGACCTGTTTCCCGATCGGCGCGGCCTCGCCTCCAGTTGCCAGGGTGCCACGAATACGGCCATGAATGCCCTGATCGCAGCGGTAGTTGCACCGCTGTTCTGGACCTCCACGTTGTCCCTGGCCGTGGCGATGGCGTCGTTCCTCGTGCTGGGTTGGACTGCCTTTGCGCTTACGCGGCCGGCTGGGCGCAGCGCGCCTTGAATGACTATGCCATTTCTCTGAGCTAGATCAAATCGGGCCCGGTCCGACGCCATACCATTCGCATTCCGATTACTTGATACATGGAGGTGGGATTGTGCGCAGGTTCTTGAGAATGCTGGCCGTACTGGGCGCTGTTGCGGCGCTGACCAGCGGCTGTGCCGTTAACCGGGCAACGGGGAGCGTCGATCCGTCGACGAACCTGTCCGCCCTGAAGACCATGTACGTCAAGAAGATTCCCGACGACAAAGGCGCCACCAACGAACTGATCGCGGAAAAGCTCCGCACCAAGGGCGTTACGGTGACGACCGGCGAAGCGGCGGCGCCAGGCAACGTCGATGCCGTTGTCACCTACGTCGACAAGTGGATGTGGGACATCACGATGTACATGCTCGAACTGACCATCGTCATCCGCGATCCGAAGACCGACTTCCCGCTGGCGACCGGCAATTCCTTCCACACCTCGCTGACGCGCCTGTCGCCACAGGAGATGGTCAATGAAGTCATCGACAACATCTACAAGGGAGCCAAGTAAGTGAGAACCTCCATCATCCGTTACACGCTGCTCGCCACCGCCGCGCTACTGCTTGCCGCTTGCGCATCGCCAGCCAATCGCGAGGCAATGACGCCGACGTTGACGCTCGCCACGCACAACCCGTACGCGGTGCAGGTCAAGACCGGCGGCGGTGCCACGGAAGGCCCGAGCATTTCCGACGAAGACCTGAAGGCCGCGATTGAGGCCGCCATCGTGGAGAGCAAGCTCTTCAAAACTGTGGTGCAAGGCGCCGACGGCGCGAACTACGAGTTGAACGTCATGATCACCAGCCTGGAAAGGCCGGCGTTCGGATTGACGTTTACCGTCGAACTGGAGACGGCCTGGTCATTGGTCAAGGTATCTGACCGGAGCGTCACCATGCGCAAGTCGATCAAGTCGACCGGGGTGGCCACGCCGGGCGATGCCTTTGTTGCAGCAACGCGCATTCGCCTGGCCGTCGAACGTGCGGCACAGAACAATATCAGCGATGGCCTGAAGGCAGTGGCCGAGGTGAAGCTCTAGGCGCGTCAGGTCGCCTGCCGGCAACGACTCTCGCGGGCAAGCGTCAGCAGTACCAGGCTGGCGGCCACCGTGGCCGCCAGCAGCGCGAAGCCGCCGGTCCACGCCTCGGCCTCGTAGAGCCGCGCACCGCCGGCCATGGCGCCGGTCCATTGGCGATCGAGCATCCAGCCGACCGCCGGTTGCAGGACCATGCCGCCCATCAGCGGCCCCATGTTGGCGACGCCCGAGGCCGTGCCCATCAGGCGCAGCGGCACCGACTCCTTGGCCCAAGCGAAGCCGATGATGATGTTGCCCGAGACGAAACCGGTGATCGCCAGCACGACGACCAGTAGCGGCAATGGCAACGGCAGCCAGACGACGGCTGCCCAGCCGAGCAGCGCCACCACGCCGGTGCCGAAGTAGAGCGGCTTGCGGCGGCCGAGGCGTGTGCTCCAGTTGCCCAGCAGCGGCCCGCCGACGCCCCAGGCGACCAACATGGTCGAGGTGATCGCTGCCGCGCTCTTCGGGTCGAGGCCGTGCACCTGCCGCAGCCAAGGAACGCCCCAGAGGCCGGCGAAAGTCAGCACCGCACCGGAGAAGCCGACCGGCACCAGCATCATCAGCCAGATGTTGCGATAAGACAGCACCTCGGCAAGGCTGGCCAGTATTGGCGTGTGGCCATGGCTGACTTTTCCCTCGATGCCATCGAAGTAGCTGGCAAAGCCGCGTTCCGCCGGGTCGTCGCGCAGGAAGAGCCAGAGCGCGACGGCGAGCAGGGCGGTGAGCACCGCGAAGCCGGCCATCACGCTGCGCCAGCCGAAGGCGTCCACGGCGAGCCGCAGCGGCACGCCGGCGAATACCGCGCCGATCAGGCCCATCATCAAGAGCAGTCCGGAGACCAGCGCGAAGCGATTCGGCGCGATCCAGTGCGACGACAGCTTGAGCATGGAGACGAAGCCGACGCCGATCGAGGCGCCGACCAGCAGCCGGCCGGCGGCGGCGAGTTCGAAAGTGGGGGCGAGCGCGAACAGTGCGCCGCCGATCGAAGCAACCGCTGTGCCGGAGGCCAGCAATTTGCGCGGCCCCCAGCGGTCGGCCAGCAGGCCGGTGGGAATCTGCATCGCCACGTAGGCGTAGAAGTAGAAGGCCGAGAGGTTGCCGAGCGCCGCGCCGCCGAGCGCGAATTCGGCCATCAATTGCTCGGTCATCACGGCCGGCGCGACGCGCTGGAAGAAGGCGGCCAGATAGACCAGCGAGCCAAGGCCCCAGATGGCCCAGGCCAGCCGGGCGGGCGGGAGTGTCAAAGCGGAAACCGCTCCGCCCACCATAGGCGGGCGCGCAGGCCCCAAGTCGTCGCGTAGCCGACCACGCGAAAGCGCACGTTGCCCGCGCCGTCGACCACGAAGTGACTGGGTACGCCGCGTACCTTCCATTGGCTGGCGAGCGCGGCATCGGAATCGTCGATGGTGGCGAAGCTCAGGCCGCGCTCCTGCATGTGCTTGATCAGGCGCTCCGACTGCATGGCGACGGAAAGCACGGGGTGGTCAGCCGCGATCGCCTGGAGGTTGCCGTCCTCGGCCTTGCAGACCGAACACCAGGTCGCCCAGAAGGCAACCAGCACCGGCCTGCCGTCGGCGGCCCGCAGCATTTCGGCGAGATCGAGCGGCTTGCCGTCGATGCCCATGCCGGCCAATGCCGGCGCCGGCCCTTCGGGCAGGCCGCGCACCTGCCAGAACTGGACCGCGACGACCACGGCGACGATGGCGAGTGCTTCGAGCCCCCACTTCCGCCAGCGCTTCAGCACTGTTCCCAGGGCAGCCCCTCGAAGCGCCAGCCGTTTGTGGTGCCACGATGGTGGGTGTCGTTGAGTTCCCCCTCAAAGCCGTGCAGGACATTGTAAACACGAGTGAAACCAGCCACCTCGAGCGCGTTGCCGGCGTCGACCGAGCGGTTGCCTGAGCGGCAGATGATGACAACGGGGCGATCATGCACGTGGCCGGCGAGCTTCCTTACCTCGCCGACGAAATGCGGATTCACGTCCCAGTCGGGGCCGTCGTTCCAGGAGACGTGCAGGCAATCCTTGGGATGGCCGACGAACAGGAATTCCATTTCGCTGCGGCAATCGATGAACAGCGCCTTGGGGTTGTCTTCCAGAAACTGAGCAGCCTCTTTGGGGGTCAGGTGTTCCATGGTCTCGCTCCCGGAGTTCTGTAGTTGTTGAGTGGGCAAGTCGATTATAGCCACATGCTAAAATCGGCGCCAATTCAATACCTTCCGGCCTCTCCCGAACATGCAACCCGACCGCAGCTCCGAACTGCGCCAGCTCCTGGCGCAGCGCCTTCTCATTCTCGATGGCGCCATGGGCACCATGGTGCAGCGCCACGGCCTGACCGAGGCCGATTACCGTGGCGCGCCTCATTTGAC
>JACRIZ010000035.1 GCA_016235765.1 Rhodocyclales bacterium
GTTTCAATCCTCGCCCCGCATCGCTGCGGGGCGCGTTTTTGAGCGAGCGGTGATGTGCTTGCCGTTCGTCCTGTTTCAATCCTCGCCCCGCATCGCTGCGGGGCGCGTTTCAAGTCCGATGTGACTGCCGTCGAGGTCTTGCTGTTTCAATCCTCGCCCCGCATCGCTGCGGGGCGCGTTTGGTCGCCTACGATGAGTTCTCGTTGTGCGTGGTGTTTCAATCCTCGCCCCGCATCGCTGCGGGGCGCGTTGCGAGCGCTGCTACCCGACGCCGCATGAGCAACAGGTTTCAATCCTCGCCCCGCATCGCTGCGGGGCGCGTTCTGGCAAATGTATCAAGCAGGCAACCAAGGGCGCGTTTCAATCCTCGCCCCGCATCGCTGCGGGGCGCGTTGGGTGTATCCAGACGCTCCGGACGTTACCAGCAGGTTTCAATCCTCGCCCCGCATCGCTGCGGGGCGCGTTGTGTAGGCAACGCCCATTGAGACGCCGTTCTTGAAGTTTCAATCCTCGCCCCGCATCGCTGCGGGGCGCGTTGGTTCGCGCGCAACAGGCGGAAATCACTGGCATTTCGGCCCGCTTTGCGCGGACCGGCGCTCGAACGTGTTGCCGTAATCCCATCAGTTTCCCAATCGACTTGCGTCGGCCCGAAAAATCAACACCTTGAATATTGCGCGAACCTCCCGGCAAATTCGCCTTCGCTTCCGGTTCGCGCATAGGAGAGCCTACACCACCAGCGGCCCATCGAAATCCGTTGCACGAAATATGCCGTGCTCCCGGACTTCACAGCCGCGCACATCAGGCAGACGGTAAAGGCGCAAGTTGTCTTCCTCTGCTTTGATCTCGGCCAGCAGACGCCGTTCCAACTCCTCCATCTTCGCTAGATCGACCTGACATTCGAAAACGGATTTCTGAACCCGCTGGCCAACGCCTTCGCACACGCGGGCTACGCGACGCAGGCGGCGGCGCCCTTCCCGCGTCTCGGTATTCACGTCGTAACAAACGATTACGAGCATCCGGTTACCTCAACAGGAAAGGCAAATAGGTTTCCATGTCGCCGCGCAAGGTTCTGGCCATGAACCGCGCCTGCAACTGGGGAATCAGGCCGAGCGGCAAGGGCTCCTCCATGAGCGGATGCGACAACTCTTCTTGTTTACGCTCCTGCCAAGCCACGACCACCACCTTTCGGCCAGCCTCGGCAAGCGTCACGCCACCGCCTTCATGCAGCGTGAAATCGCCGGCCTTGACCTGCCCACGGTTGACCAGCGTTACCGCGAGACGATCGGCCTGATGGCGAAACTCTTCCATCAAGTCCAGCGCCAGCGCCGCTCTTCCGGGACGCACGGCATGGAGAAAACCAAGTTGCGGATCGAGCCCAACCGACTCGACCGCCGATCGACAGTCGTTCATCAACATGGCGTAGAGAAAGGAAAGCAAGGCGTTCATGCGGTCCCTCGGCGGACGACGGGTACGGCCATCGAGACTGAAGTCGTCGCGGGCATCGGCGCGCAGCAGACGATTGATGCAGCCGAAATACTGTCGCGCCGCTTCGCCCTCGACACCGCGTAGCGCATCCAGATTCTCGGCAACCGGCAAGGCACGCAGCGAGGCGGCAAGATCGTCCGCGCCACGCGCCAGTGTGGATGCATCGTCCTCGTCCTTCGCCTCGCGCGCACCGCGCAACAACACCTGTCGGCTGTTGCGCAACTTGCCGGCCACGCAGGCACGCGCCACTGCCAGCGCGAATGTCGGTTCGCCGGCCTTCTGGTGGTGCGCTTGGCGCAGCAGAATGTTGCCGGATACCGGGCCTTCGAGGCGCGCCTTGAACCGGCCGTTGCCATCCAGCAGTACGAGGCTCTGGCCGTTGTCCGCCAGCCGGTGCATCAGCGCCGGCGAGACCAACACGTTGCCGAAGACCACGATGCCGCCAAGATGATGCAAGGGCACGCGCAGCTTCGTCTCGTGCTCCAAGTCAATCCGCACGGTATCGTTATCCAGGTGCAAATAGCTTTGCGGCGTGGTGACGTACAGCGTGTTGAGCAGCGTACGCATGGTCAGGCTTCGTCGCCGTCCGGGGTAAAGAGATTCTTGGCAACACGCGCCTGGCGCTCCTTCTGTGCCAGCGCCGCCGGCTGGCAGAGATCGACCAGCGAGCAACCGCGACACCGCGCGTCATTCGCCGGCGGCGGCAAAGTCAGCCGTGGCAAGACGCCTCTGATGGCCTTGACGGTCTCTTCGACCGCTGCGCGGAGCGTCGAACTGATCGCCACCTCCCGCCGGCGACGCGAAGTGGCGTGATAGATCGCGCCCAAGGGCACCGAGCGGCCGGTCATCTCCTCCAGACACATCGCCTGCGCCGCAAGCTGCAAGTCGTCGTGCAGCTTCTCGCGCTTCTTGCCGTGCTTGTATTCGACCGGATAAGGCGTGCCGTCGGCCAGGAACTCCACCACATCGGCCTTGCCCACCAAGCCCAGGCGATCGCACCACAGCGGCATGGTGCGAACGATACGGCGGCCTTCGTAGCCAGCCTCGACGCCCGGCTCGTCGACGCGCGCATGTACCGCCTGACCGCGCAGAGTATGGATATTTTCCACGAATGCCTGCTCGGCGTGGATCAGGCAACACTGGCGCGGGCAGTAGCTCCAGTGTTCGAGCGCGGAAAGCGGAATGGAATCCTCATCCACCGGCCAGCTCGGGGAATCGTTTGCGGCGCACGCCGCGCTCGCTGATGACAACCAGAAAGCCCTCCGCAAGCTTTGGCTCGGAAAGCATCGCCAGCACAAGATCGGCAGGATGGTCTGGCGGATAGGGCTCCTGCCGAAAATAGAGGATTGCTGGCGGTGCCGGCAAACCAATGCTCATGCGGCAATCTTCGGCAGCGGAATATAGTCCTCTTCACGCAGTCTTTCCGCCGCGAACGCCAGCGCCGCCAGGATGTCATCCCGAACGATGTGAGGGTAGGACTCCAATATCTGCTCGAACGTCCAACCATTGGCCAGCCAGCCCAGAATCAGCTCGACCGATATCCGCGTACCCTTGATGACA
>JACRIZ010000040.1 GCA_016235765.1 Rhodocyclales bacterium
CGGCGGGACGGGCGCGTTCTCCTATGCGGTCTCCGACGGCAGCCAGACCGACAGCGCCGCGGTGTCGATCGCCACGGTCAACAGCAGCACGCTCAGCGGCACCGGCCTCGACAACATCATCATCGGCGACGCCAGCAACGAGACGATCCGCGGCTACCAAGGCAACGACGTGCTGGTCGGCAATGCCGGCAACGACACGATCTACGGCGGTACCGGCCGCGATTTGCTGATCGGCGGCGTGGGCTCGGACACCTTCCGCTGGTCGCTCGGCGATGCCGCCGGCTCGCCGACGGACACCATCGCCGACTTCAACACGGCAGCACCGGCGAGCGGCGGCGACGTGCTCAACCTGCGCGACCTGCTGGTCGGCGAGCTGCATCTCGGCAGCGACCCGGGCAACCTGGCCAACTACCTGCACTTCAGCTATGCGGACGGCAACACCACCATTAACGTGACGACGCACGATGCCAACGCGACGACCCAGACCATCGTCCTCTCCGGCGTGAATCTGGTCGGCGCCTACACCACCGATGCGCAGATCATCCAGAACCTGCTCAACAACAACAAGCTGATCACCGACTGACAAAGTCAGCCGTGGTGGTACGCCAACAAGGCGCTCAGGGAGCCCCGGGCCCGCGAAAGCGGGCCCTTTTTTTGGCTGCTTCATGACGGCGTGGTTAGAATCGCTTCATTCCTGACGCTCAGGATGCCTCGACCCCAGCGGGTTGCCGAACAGCCGTGAAATGCCTAGTCGTCGTTGCCCATCCCGTTGCGGACAGCCTGTGCCATACCCTGGCGCACGCAGCCATCGAGGCACTCGGCGCCGCCGGCCACGAAGTCGCCATCGAGGATCTCTGCCAGTCCGGCTTCGCGCCGGCGCTGACCGCCGCCGAGCGACAGAGCTACTACCGCCCGCCCTATGATGCGTCCGCCATCGAGCCTCAAATTGCGCGGCTGCTGGCCGCCGAAGCGCTAGTCCTGGTCTTCCCGACCTGGTGGTTCGGCTTCCCCGCCGTGCTCAAGGGCTGGTTCGATCGCGTGTGGGCACCCGGCGTTGCCTATGACCACGCGGATGACTACGGGCCGATCAGGCCCCGGCTGCACGATCTGAAAAGAACGCTCGCCGTGACTTCACTGGGTGCGCCCTGGTGGGTGGATCGTTTCGTCCTGCGCCAGCCGGTGAAGAAGGTACTGAAGACGGCGCTGCTGGGGACATGCGCGCCGAACTGCCGTTTCGAGATGGTCTCGCTCCATCGCGCCGAGCGCCTGACGCCGCCGCAGGTCGATCTGGCCTGTCAACGCGTTCGGCGGGCTCTCGCCAGGTGGAGGTAGTTGCGCTCATTCATCGGCGGCTGACGAGAAGTTCGGGTCAATGCTCAGGTGATTCTGCGCGCGGAAGGCAGATGGCGGACTGAATGCAAGGTCTGAGAAGTTCTCCAGGGATACCGGCTGGATGTCGGTCTGAACGGCCATTCGGCTCTGCCGCCAACTCCGTCTGCAGTGTGCCCCGTACCGGCTATCGGCTGGGCCTTACCCGGATTGGCACCCTACTGTATTGGCACTATGCTGCCTATCCTCCTCAGCTGCATGGCGGTCTGACCATTACCCCAGAAAAGTGCGCATGCGTCCGTGAACAAATAAGTTCGTTTTCCTATTGCAGAGTTTCTCCGTGTCATAATTTCAGCTACATTTACGTGCATTGGGTTCGCGCGCGTGGAGGGATGCACGATGGAGTATCAGCATTATTCGATCAGAAAGATGCTCGACGCGGTTGTGAGCGGGGAGATCCGGATTCCCGCTTTCCAGCGAGGGTTCGTATGGGAAATGGACCGGGTCGCCTACTTGCTCGATAGCATTTACAAAGGCTATCCATTTGGCTCTCTCCTGTTCTGGCGAACCAAGCAGCAGTTGATGACGGAACGCAGTCTGGGCACGTTCACGTTGCCCGCCCCGCAGGTCGATTATCCAATCGACTACGTACTCGACGGTCAACAGCGGCTCACTTCGATCTTCACGGTATTTCAAACGGAATTGGTGGCTGAACCCAATCCCGATTGGGTAGACATTTACTTCGATCTGGAAGCGAGTGGCAACGCTCAAGACAGCGTTTTTGTTGCGATCTCGGATGGTGTTGAATGCGACAAGAATCGCTACTTCCCGATGAATGTCTTGTTTGACTCAGTGAAGTACCGTGCAAGTACGGAGCATCTAAAGCCGGCGCAGATTGAGCTGGTTGATAGGCTTCAAGAGAAATTCAAAGAAGTTTCAGTTCCAGTGCAGGTGCTGAAGAGCGAAGACCGTTCAATCGTTGCCATTGTCTTCGAGAGAATCAATCACCTCGGGGTCGCTCTCGACACTCTTCAACTGCTTTCTGCCTGGACGTGGAGCGACGACTTTGACCTGTTGGAGAAGTTCAAGGAACTCCGTGAGGAACTGTCAGATTTTGGCTTCGCAGGCGTCGGCGACGATGCCGACTTGGTGTTGAGTTGTGTGGCTGGAATTCTGACGCGGGAGCCAGGCCCTGAAAAGTTGCTGGATCTGAATGGTACCGACGTGAGGGCGCAGTTCTCTTCAGTCGAAAACGGGATTCGAGGTGCCATCGATTTTCTCAGAACGCAACTCAAAGTCGTGCATTTGAAGCTGCTTCCGTACCCATCGATGCTAGTCCCCTTGGCGGTTTTTTTCGCCGAACCCGATGGCAAGGAAGTAGTCTATGGAGGACAGACCTACCAAACAATCAGACGTTGGTTTTGGCGCACCTGCTTTTCCGCGCGATACACGAGCCAGACTAGGAAGACCACTATCAATGACATTGAGCAGATGGTGAAACTGAAGTCTGGCCTACCGAATACGTTGGACAACATTGACGTTACGGTAACCCCGGACTTCTTCCGAAGCTCGTTCCGAGTCGGTGCAGCGGCGACGAAGACTTTCGTCCTGCTACTGGCGAATAATGGCCCGCAAAGTCTTCTCTCTGGAAAGAGCATCGATCTTGACAAAGTGCTACAGCGCTACAACCGATCAGAGTTCCATCACATATACCCGCGAGCATTCCTGCGAGAAGCTGGCGTTTCGGATGCAAAGATCAATGTGCTCGGCAACTTCTGCTTCCTCAGTGCAGCAGAAAACAAAAGCATTGGCCGAAAGCGCCCTTCAGAGTATCTGGGCGACCTTGTCGAAGACGAAGAGGCGCGCGCCGCGACGCTCGCGACGGCCTTTTGCCTCGATACTGAGTTCAACGATGACTACGGTCCTTTCCTAACCGCAAGATGCGCCCGGCTTGCAGAGTTCGCGAACGGGCTCATGGTTTGATGTTTCGTGCTGGCGCCTTGCAGCGTCTGTACTGAAGGAAAAGCCCCTCTATCGGCACTCGAGATTTCGGAGTAAACGGAGATCTACCAGCAAGTTTGGCGGCCGCGCGCCGCCAAACTTGCGAGGCCAGCTGCGGCCGCTTTCTGGCACCATATGCGAAATCGTGCTCTCGGCCAGGAGCGGCCGCTGAATACGTTGCCCCGAAGCGGACAACCAACTGGGCTGCGGGTATGCTATCGGCGTCATTTATTGCTGCCGTTCCCGGAAATTTAGGCCCGGCCCTATCTGCGCTGGGCCGTGTCGATTTACTCACCAACAATTCAGACCCACACTATGAAGCGAGACTGGGATTTGATTCGTAAGCAACTTACCGACGTTGAAGAGGAGAAGGACCTATTTTCTGATATCCCTCCAGAGCCAGTCTGGGCAGATCAAGACTGGGATGCCTATGAAAGGCAGCTATCAGACTATCGAGCCGTTGAGAGCCGTATCTTCGGGCACTTTGAGTTGCTAGTTAACAATGGATACATCGATGGCTTGCAAGTCTTGCGATCATTAGATGGACAATACAGCTACGGCCTTCATAGCCCGCGGCTAACCATGGCAGGTCATGACCTTCTTGACACTATGAGGTCATCCACCATCTGGGAAAAGATAAAGGCAACAGCAAAGACGAAAGGGGTCGAATTGACGTTTGATGCAATTAAGGCATTGGGCGCCCTCGCACTAAAGAGTGCATTCGAGTGATGGCTGTGATCCTCGCCCTTCCGCTCCAGTGGATACCCGGCAATCTGGGCATACTGGTTTCCAATGGCCTTCGGGCTCCGACCGCCCCCGATCCAGCGCGCAAAGTTTCATACGCGACATGAAGTGCTGGATCTGCGGTAACGAGGCTGACTCCGGTGAGCATCTAATAAAGGCCTCCGACTTGAAGTCCCTGTTCGGCCACGTCACGCAGAATTCGCCGCTGTTCTTCCATACTGATCTGAAGCGCAATCAGCCCATTGCTGGAATCAAGTCCGACAAGTTCAAGTACCAAGCCCTTCTTTGTGCGCGCTGCAACAATGAACGCACGCAGCCCCACGACAGGGCGTGGGAACGTCTCTCAGCCTATTTGCGGGAACGGCAACCGCCTATCCGACCTGGCATGCTTGTCCGGTTGGATCGCGCATTTCCCGGGGGCGTCTCAAAGCGCATGCTCGAAGTACATCTGTTCTTCCTCAAACTCTTCGGCTGCCTAATCACCGAGAATAGTATTCCGATCAGGATCGAGCAGTTCGCGCAATCCATTCTGCGAGGCGTTCCACATCCGAACGTCTGGCTTGCTCTTTGGACTGGGCTTCAAAATCCAAGCGTCAAGCACGCTGGGTGTTCGCCAGTCGAAACGGTCCAATTGGCAGGCCGTGTCGCATATGCGAGTTGGTTCTACGTCGTCGACCAAGTGGCGGTCAACGTCATGTACTCGGAACCTGGAGAACATCGCAAAGGGCTTATCCATGCGTGGCATCCTTCAAGTGTGGGCAAGCGTGTCCGCATCGTTGGCCAATGAAACACAATTCCAAGTTGAATGTTGGATATCGCGAAACATGTGCTTCCGCTTAGGACTCAATGTCCCAGTTCGCAGATTCGATAAGCCGCCGATCAGCGCAAGTCTGGGACCAATGGCCGGCAGCTGACACATGCCGACGAAGTTGGCGCACCAGTCGACAGGCGCCTCGGGCCAAACAAAAGCCGTATCGCCTCACCCCACCCCAAACCTCCCCACACGGCCCCCCCGAATCGCGCCGACCGCCTGAGTCCCGCTACGCCGGCTCCTTGACGGCCGGCCCAGTGGCGCCGTCGAAGCCGACGTCGATCAGGGCTTTGAGTTCGGCTTCGCTGACCACGCCTTCGGCGATCACGGTCAGGCCGATGCCGTGGGCGATGATCGACAGGCCTTGCAGGAAGGTGCGGTTGCTGCCGTCGTCGTCGAGGCCGCGCACGAAGCTGGCGTCGACCTTGATGTAGTCGAGGCCGAGGTCGTGCAGGAGGCCGATCTGGCTGAAGTGGCGGCCGAAGTGTTCGATGCCGAGCCGGCAGCCGGTGCCCTTGAGCGCCTTGACGATGCCGCGGAAGGCGTCGAAGTGGTTCAGCACGCCGGTTTCGGCGACTTCCAGCCACAGGCGTTTGGCGGTGGCGGGCTGCTTGCCCAGGGTGTCGAGGAGCTGGCGGCGGAACTGCTCGTCGGCGATGGAACTCGCGGACAGATTGATCGCCAGTCCGGGGATGGCGGGATCGGCGGCGAGCTGGTCGAGGCCAAGGGTGACGGCGGTGAGGTCGATCTGCGGCGTCAGGCGCAGGCGCTCGGCCATCGGCAGGAAGCGGCCGGCCGGCAGCCATTCGCCGTGCTCGTCGAGCATCAGCCGTAGCGGGCATTCGCGGTGGATCAGGCCGCCGCCCAGGTTGGCGACGGGGAAGGAGATCAGGCGCACCCAGCGGCGCTCGAGCGCATTGCGGATCAGGCGCGACCAGTCGTCGCCGCTGCGCGGCGTCTCTTCGTCGGCGACGAACTGCGCCTCGCGGATGGCGTTGCGTCCCTCGGCTTCGGCGGCGGCGAGCGCCGCGTCGACCTGGGCCATGACGGCGCTGGCGTCGACGCCGCGCGGATAGCGGCCAAAGCCGATCTGGGCCGTCGGTCCGGCGCCGACGAAGGCCTCGCCTTCCTGGATCACCTCTTCCAGCAGCCTTGCTGCGACCGCTTGCGGTTCCCGTTCGCCGGGCAGCATCAGGGCGTAGTCGGCGCCGTTCAGGCGCGCGCCGACGCCGTTCGGATTGTTCGTCGCGGCCTGCCCGACGACGTCGCCGATGCGGGTGAGCAGTTCGTCGGTGGCGGCGCGGCCGATGGCGCGGTTGATGGCGACCAGGTTGGCGACGCGCACCAGGAGGAGGGCGCCGCCCTGCGACTCTTCCTCGGCGAGGTCGGCGCGCAACTGGGCGAGGAAGCTGTTGCGATTGGCGAGGCCGGTCAGCGGATCGCAATTCACTTCGCGGCGTACCGTCTCCAGGCGGGCTGCCTCGTCCTCGAACATCGACTTCAGGCGCGTCACCGTGCCGTTCATGGCCGTGGCTAGTTGGCGCAGTTCCGGCACGCTCGGTTCGGCGATGGTGACGAAGCGGCGCTCGGTGATGGCCTGCGCCTGGCCGATCACCGCATCGAGCGGCTTGCGCAAGCGGTTCAGGACCAGCGAGCCCAGGGCGCCGCCGACGACACCGGCCGCGGCCAGCGCCGCGATCATTTCCCAGACGCTCTTCCACAAGGACCGGTAGGCGAACTTGCCGTGGCTGACAAGCTCGATGGTGCCGAACTGCTGCCAGCCCTTGCTGATCTGCGCGCGTCCCGGCGTCGACGTGAGCGGCAGGGCACGGGCGAACCAGGCGGGCACCTCGTACTGGTTGGCGGGGGCCCGGCGCTCGACGATGGGCTTGCCGAACGGGTCGGTGACGCGGATGAGTTCGTAGTGGCCGCTGTCGAACAGTGCCGACACGGCCAGTTCGACGACCACCGCGTCGGGTTCCTGCTGGCTGAGCGAGAGCGCCAGCGCGGCGACGTTGTCCGCGTTCTTGATGCTCAGTTGCTCGGAGAGATAGCTGCGCGCGCTCAGGGTTGCCGCCAGCAGGCTGCCCAAGAGCGCGAGCAGGGTGCTGAGGATGATGGCGAGCCAGAGTTGTCGGTACATGGACATGATGAGGTCCCTATGGAAAATCAGTCGAAGCCTTCGCGGCGGGCGCGGGTGAGCAAGTCCTGCCAGCGCGACAGGCGGCCAATGCCGCCGGCGCTGGGTGCGGTGCCGCCGGTCGCACCCGCCCAGATACCCTGGCTGTTGAAGCTGAACACAGGGGCCAGGTCGGGCCGGCGCGAGGCAGGGCGGATCTCGGTGATCAGGTTGTCGAGCACCAGCGGTTCGGCATCCGGGGTGGGGTAGTAGGCCAGCACCATGTGAGCTTGCACCAGGAGACTGTTCCGACCGCCGATAGACGCCTTGACGTACACCAGGCGCAACTGTTCGTCGGGTATGCCGGCGGCAAGCAGCGTGAAGTACTTGCCGATGGTGAAGTCCTCGCAATCGCCCTGGCCCTTGGCCAGCGTTTCCATCGGCGTCGCCCAGTAGTCGCCCTGGCCCCAGACCTCGCGGTCGTCGGCGAAGCGGATGCGGCGATTGAAGAACTCGTTCACCCGCCGCAGCTTGTCCTCGGCGACGTTCATCGCCGTCGCGTCGGCGCCGGCCCGCTGCCAGTCCCTGAAGCTGGCCGGCTGGCCGCCCAGCGCCTGCAGGGCGGCGAGCAGGCGATCCGTATCGACCGCCGCGGCCAGGCTCAAACCGAGCCAGGCGACCAGCAGCGCGATGCAGCATTTCAGGGCAACGACGAACTGCGGCGGGCCACCACTAGTCCGTTCGGACAAAGCGGAGCGCGTATGCCACCGTATAATCCGGAAATGTGTTTTCCCCAAGGATTTCAGATGTTTTCCGGACACACCGCTAGAAAACTGTTGGTCATTGGTCTTGGTTTTGGTGTCGCATCCGCTTGTTCGACGGCGGCGCTTGCCCAACAGAATACCCTCAAATCGGTGGCGCAGCGGGCGGTCCTGAGCAGTCCGGAAGTGCTCCAGAAGTGGCATGCCTACCAGGCGACCGATGCCGAAAAGGACGTCGCTTTCGGCGGCTATCTGCCGCGCGTCGACCTGGCGGCGGGCACCGGCCGCGAGAATCGCGACGATCCGATCATGGTCAGGGACTACTCGCGGCATTCGACCACGCTCAGCCTGACCCAGATGCTGTATGACGGCTTCGCGACCCGCAACGAGGTGCAGCGCCTCGATCATGCGCGGCAGGTGCGCTACTTCGAACTGCTCGATGCGTCGGAAACCGTGGCGCTGGAAGCCGCGCGGGCCTATGTCGATGTCCTGCGCTACCGCAAGCTGGTCGCGTTGGCCGAGGACAACTACATCCGCCATCGCGCCGTCTTCGAGCAGATCCAGAAGAAGGCCCAGGCGGGCGTCGCGCGGCGCGTCGACCTCGAGCAGGCGGCCGGGCGGCTGGCGCTGGCCGAGGCGAACCTGCTGACTGAAACCTCGAACCTGCACGACGTCAGCGCGCGTTTCCTGCGCCTGGTCGGTGCGGCGCCGGCACAGGACATGGCCGGCGCGCCTGCGTTGACGAAGGGCCTGCCCGGCGATCCGGCGGCGATGCTGCAGGCGGCCCTCAATCGCAATCCGGCCATCCAGGGCGCGATCGAGAACGTGCGCGCGGCGGATTCGGCCGTCGACGTGCGCAAGGCAGCCTACCAGCCGCGGGTGGACCTGCGGCTGAAGAACGAGCGCGGCAGCGACCTCAACGGCTATATCGGCCAGACGGACAACCGCACCGCCGAGGTGGTGCTGTCGTGGAACCTGTTCAACGGGCTCTCCGACATGGCGCGGTCCCGGCAGTATGCCGACCTGCGCAGCGTCGCCAAGGACGTGCGCGACAAGACCTGCCGCGATGTCCGCCAGACGGCGGCCATCGCCTACAACGACACCCGCAAGCTGAGCGAGCAACTGACTTACCTCGATCAGCACCAACTGGCTACCGAGAAGGCGCGCGATGCCTACCGCAAGCAGTTCGACATCGGCCAGCGCACGCTGCTCGATCTGCTCGATACCGAAAACGAGTTGTTCCAGGCCAAGCGCGCCTACGTCAATGCCGACCACGACCTGCTGATCGCCCAGGCGCGCAGCCAGGCCAGCCTCGGCAATCTCCTGCAGGCACTGGAGCTGAGCCGGGTGGCGCGCGACGAGATCGCGGATCCCAAGGACTGGCAAGCCGAAGGCGACGCGGCCGAGCAATGTCCGCCCGATGGGCCGATGCTGTTCGCCGCCGACAAGGAGCGCCTCAATGCGCGTGCCGCCGAGTTCCTGCGCGAATCGGCGCCGCCGGTGGAGCCGGCCGGCGCAAGCAAGCCGACGGCAGCCGATCCGGCAACGGAGCGCGAGCTGGCCCTGTCGCTCAAGGGCTGGGCGCAGGCCTGGATGACGCGCGACATCGAGCGCTACCTCGGCTTCTACTCGCCGACCTTCCAGCCCTCGCAGGGACGCAGCCTGGCCCGGTGGGAGGCCGACCGCCGGCGCATCATCGGTTCGGCAAAGGTGGTCAAGCTCGACCTCTCCGGCATCAAGGTCACCATGAAGGACCCGGACAACGCGACCACGATCTTCGTCCAGGCCTACCAGTCGCCGGTGTTCCGCGATGTCGTCACCAAGGGCCTGGAATGGCGCAAGGTCGACGGCAAGTGGCGGATCGAGCGCGAAGTGCCGAACGAGGCCCTGAAGGCCATTTCGACCGTCGGCGAGTGAGGTCCGGTTGCCGGACTGTGGTCACTCGCTGGTCAGCAATTGCATGAAGGCGGGGTTGACGAAGATCTTCTCGCGGCCGGCCTTCTGTTCCCGCAGGATGCCGATGGCGCAAAGCTCCTTGAGATAGGTGGATGCGGTTTGCCGCTTCGCGATGCCGGCGTCGACGATGTGGGCGATGCGGCAGTAGGGGCGGACGAAAATGAGTTCGGCGAGTTCGTGGCTATAGATCGCCGGGGCCTGGCTGCGGATGCGCTCGGCGGTGTCGATGATGAGTTGGCGCAGGCCGAGAATCTTGGCCGTAGTCCAGCGGGCGGTGCTGGTCACCGCGGCAAGCATGTAAAGCAGCCAGGGCTCCCAGGCGTCGCGCGTTGTCACTTCGAGCAATAGGCGGTAGTAGTCGGCCTTGTGCTGGATGATGTAGCGCGACAGGTAGAGCACGGGGATCTCCAGCAGGCCTTGTTCGACCAGATACAAGAGGTTGAGGACGCGCCCGGTCCGGCCGTTACCGTCGACGAAGGGATGGATAGCCTCGAACTGGTAATGCATGGCCGCCATGCGTACCAAAGGATCGAGGGTCTCTGCCTCTTGCATGAACCGCTCCCAGTTGGCAAGCTTGTCGCGGAGCAGGGCCTCGCCTTCCGGCGGTGTGTAGATGACTTCTCCCGTTCGGTCGTTGATGAGCTGGGTGCCGGGCGTCTTGCGGATATCCAGGTCGATGCCCTTGATGGCGCGACAGATCGCAACGGCGGTGTTGGTGGTGAGCGGCCGCTGCCTGAGTTCCTGGTAACCGCTCCAGAGGGCGGTACGGTAGCGCAGCGCCTCCTTGGTGGCGGGGTCGGCCTGCTCGTCCTGCAGGTCGGCAAGAAGGAACAAGCGATCCGTCGTCGTGATGATGTTCTCAATTTCCGAACTGGCCTGGGCTTCGAGCAGGGGGATGGTATTGACCAGCACGGCTTGATTGGGGATCAGCAATCCGGCTTGTTTGACTTCTGCCAAGGCGACGCGGGCTTCGATGCAGGACTTGAGGACGGCGGTCGTCTCCAGGACGCGCGCCGGCGGTAACGGGGGCAGAGCGTTGTAGGCCTGCTTGGGATCGAAACTCATGTCGATGTTCCAGTGAAATATCGACACATTCTTTGGGTGTGTCGATTCGCTCGACATATTGGCCTGTCGTGTCGAAACAATCAACAGAAATCGACAAATGAAAACGCCCCCCGGATCGCTCCAGGAGGCGTCTCGCCACGGCTGACTTTTTCGAGGCCGCTCAATCCATCGCTTCGTAGAGCGGCAGCGTCAGGAACTCCGGATACTCGTCGGCCAGCGACATCTTCTCGAAGATGCCGGCCGCCTGGTCGTAGGTCTCGGTCTTTTCGCCCTGCGCCTGCACCTCGGTTTTCACCTTCGCCAGTTCTTCGGGGATCAGCGCCTTGACCATTTCGGCGGTGACCTTGCGGCCGTCGTCGAGCCTGCCCTTGGGCGAGCGCACCCACTGCCAGACCTGCGAACGGCTGATTTCCGCGGTGGCCGCGTCTTCCATCAGGTTGTGGATGGGTACGCAGCCATTGCCGGCCAGCCAGGAGCCGAGGTAGTGGATGCCGACGTTGATGTTGTTGCGCAGGCCGGCTTCGGTGATGGGCTGCTCGGGCCGGAAGTCGAGCCAGTCCTTGGGGCCGTAGGTATCCGTACGCTGCTTGTCCCACTGGTTGGGCCGGTCGCCGAGCACTTTGACCATTTCCTCCATGGCGATCGAGACCAAGCCCGGGTGGGCCACCCAGCCGCCATCGAAGCCGTCGTTGGCGTCGCGGGTCTTGTCGTGGCGGATGCCGGCCAGGGCCTTCTCGTTGGCGACCGGATCGTTCTTGATCGGGATCAGCGCGCTCATGCCGCCGATGGCCGGCGCGCCGCGCTTGTGGCAGGCCTTCACCAGCGCCAGCGCATAGGCGCGCATGAAAGGAACCTCCATGGTGATGGCGCCACGCTGGGCGAGGCAGAAGTCCTCGTTGCGCTTGAACTTCTTGATGCAGGAGAAGATGTAGTCCCAGCGGCCGGCGTTGAGGCCGGCGCTGTGCTCGCGCAGTTCGTAGAGGATCTCCTCGAGTTCGAACGTGGCGAGGATGGTCTCGATCAGCACGGTGGCCTTGATGGTGCCGCGCGGCATGCCCAACTCGTCCTGCGCCAGGCAGAAGACGTCATTCCACAGGCGCGCCTCGAGGTGCGACTCCATCTTCGGCAGGTAGTAGAACGGCCCGGCGCCGCGCGCGACCTGCTCCTTCGCGTTGTGGAAGAACACCAGGGCGAAGTCGAAGATGCCGCCGGAGATGCGCTGGCCGTCGACCAGCACGTGCTTCTCGTCGAGGTGCCAGCCGCGCGGCCGGATCTGCAGCGTGGCAATCTTGTCGTTGAGCTTGTAGACTTTGCCGTTCTGCTCGAAGTCGATCTTACGGCGGATGGCGTCCTTGAGGTTCACCTGGCCGGTGATCTGGTTGAACCAGCTCGGGCTGTTCGAGTCCTCGAAGTCCGTCATGTAGGAATCGGCGCCCGAGTTGAAGGCATTGATGATCATCTTGCGCTCGACCGGGCCGGTGATCTCGACGCGCCGGCATTCCAGCGCCTTCGGCAGGGGCGCGATCTTCCAGTCGCCTTCGCGGACGTGCTTCGTCTCGGGCAGGAAGTCGGGCATCTGGCCGGCATCGATGCGCGCCTGGCGCTCGACGCGCTTCTTCAGGAGTTCCTGGCGCCGCGGCTCGAAGGCGCGGTGCAGCTTGGCGACGAAGGCCAGCGCTTCCGGCGTGAGGATTTCATCGAAGCGCGGATAGAGGGGGGCGTTGATTTGCACGCCCTTGGGCAGGTCGAATTTCATTGGGGTTCTCCACATGGTCTTATAGATGAGTTAAGTCTATTGGACACCGCGGCAATAGATAAGACACAATATTGGCAAATGATTCGTTACTAAAAGTACAGAATGAGCAAGCTGAAGGAACTCGAAGCCTTCGTTCTGGTGGCGACCAAGGGCAGCCTGACGGCGGCGGCCGCGGCCGAGGGCGTGACGCCGGCCATCATCGGCCGACGGCTGGACGCGCTCGAAAATCGCCTCGACGTGCGCCTGCTGGTACGGACGACGCGCAAGATCACGCTGACCCAGGAAGGCCATGCGTTCCTCGAAGACTGCCAGCGCATCCTGGCCGAGCTCGCCAATGCCGAGGCCGCCGTGACCATGGGCAGCGCGCGCGTCAGCGGTCACCTGCGGGTGACCGCGCCGGCCGGCTTCGGCCGCAAGCACGTGGCGCCGCTGGTGCTCGAGTTCATGCGCGCGCACACCGAGGTGACGGCCAGCCTGGATCTTTCGGATCGCACCGTCGATCTGGTCAACGAAGGCTTCGATTGCGCGGTGCGCCTGGGTGGGCTGGTGGATTCCAGCCTGATCGCCGTGCGGCTGGGCGAAATGCGCCGCGTCGTCGTGGGCAGTCCCGGGTATTTCCAGAAGTTCGGCGTGCCGCGCAGCCTGGCCGACCTGCACCAGCATTCCTGCCTTGCCGTCTCGACGCAGCCGGGCTGGGACTTCCGCGATCCCGCCCACCCGGGACGCAACCTGTTGTTCAAGCCGCCCGGCCGCTTCGTCTGCAACGATGGCGCCGTGCTGCGCGAGTGGGCGCTGGCCGGCATGGGCCTGGCCTGGCGGTCGGTTTGGGAGGTCGGCGACGACCTGCGCTGGGGGCGGCTGGCGTCGGTGCTCGACGACTATGCAACGCCGCCGGTCGGCATCCATGCCGTGTTTCCGCAGCGGCGCCATTTACCGCTGCGCGTGCGGCTGTTCGTGGAAATGCTGCAGAGCAACTACGGTCGACCGGATTACTGGGACCGCTCGGAATAAGCGGGCACTCCGGCGATATTTCCGCCGTAGCGGGGTTTACCCACTCGGCGCGCGGAATAATTTCGTCTATCCTGAGTACATGAGTTCCCTCGTCAGGTATTAGCCGGGATTGTCAACCACACGCCCGGAACAGGCGGGGGCTCATGAAGCGCGATGCAACCGGTTTCTTCAAACAACTAACAATTGGAGGAGACGACATGCAAGCGAACACCACCGAAACACCCAGCGTTCCCGAGCAACCGCCACGCCGGAAATTCCTGGCCAAGGCGGCCCTTGGCGCCGCCGGCGCCGCGACGGCCGGCTTCCCGATGATCTCGGTCGCCCAGTCGCCGATCAGCATGCGCTGGCAGAGCACCTGGCCGACCAAGGACATCTTCCACGAATACGCGCTGGACTATGCCTCCAAGGTCAACGCCATGTCCGGCGGCCGCCTGAAGATCGAGGTGCTGCCGGCCGGCGCCGTGGTCAAGGCCTTCGACCTGCTCGACGCGGTTTCCAAAGGCACCCTGGACGGCGGCCATGGCGTGGTCGCCTACTGGTACGGCAAGAACTCCGCCGTGGCGCTGTGGGGTTCGGGACCCGCTTTCGGCATGGACCCGAACATGCTGCTGGCCTGGCACTACTATGGCGGCGGCAAGGAACTCCTCGACGACATCTACAAGCGCCTGAACCTCGACGTCGTCTCCTATCTTTACGGGCCGATGCCGACCCAGCCGTTCGGCTGGTTCAAGAAGCCGGTGACCAAGGCCGACGACGTGAAGGGCCTCAAGTTCCGCACCGTGGGCCTCGCCGTCGATATCTACAAGGGCATGGGCGCGGCGGTCAATCCGCTGCCCGGTGGCGAGATCGTGCCGGCGCTGGACCGCGGCCTGATCGATGCTGCCGAGTTCAACAACGCCTCCAGCGATCGCTTGCTGGGCTTTCCCGATGTGGCCAAGGTCTGCATGCTGCAAAGCTTCCACCAGTGCTCGGAACAGTTCGAGATCATCTTCAACAAGAAGAAGTACGACACGCTGCCGGACGACCTGAAAGCGCTGCTGCGCCACGCCATGGAAGCGGCCTCGGCCGACATGTCTTGGAAGGCGATCCATCGTTACTCGACCGACTACCTGGAAATGGCCGCGAAGCAGGGCGTCAAGTTCTACAAGACGCCCGACGCGATCCTGCGCAGGCAGTTGGAAATCTGGGACCAGGTGGTGGCCGCCAAGAGCGCCGAGAACCCGGACTTCAAGAAGGTCATCGAATCCATGCGCGCCTTCGCCCAGCGGGCCTGCCGCTGGCAGAACGATACCAACGTGGACTACAAGATGGCCTACAACCATTTCTTCGCCAAGAAGGGCAAGGGTTGAGCGGCTTGCGGCGACCGGGGCGGCTCAAGGGCTGCCCCGCTGCAGGATGACATGGGAGGATCGCGATGAAGAAGCTGCTGCTCTTCGTCGACAGGACCAGCACCTTCGTCGGCCATTTCTTCGCCTGGTCGATTCTTGCCCTGACGGGCCTCATCTCCTGGGAGGTCTTCTCCCGCTATGTGCTCAACGTCCCGCACGCCTGGGTGCTCGACGCCCAGATCATGCTTTACGGCGTGCTGTTCATGATGGCCGGCGCCTACACGCTGGCGGCGAGCGGCCACGTTCGCGGTGATGTGCTGTACGGCTTCTTTCCACCCCGCCTGCAGGCGGGTATAGACCTGGTCCTCTTCATCGTCTTCTTCCTGCCGGGAATCTTCGCGCTGACCTATGCCGGCTGGACCTATGCCAACGAATCCCTGGCGATCAACGAACAGACCTTCAGTCCCGAACCGCTACCCCTCTATCCCTTCAAGTTCGTCATCCCCGTCGCCGGCTTCTTCCTGCTGCTCCAGGGCCTGGTGGAGATCGCGCGGTGCGTCATCTGCCTGCGCGAGGGCGCCTGGCCATCGCGAGTCGCGGACGTGGCGGAGGTCGACGTGGACATGCTGAAACAGATGGTGCACGTCAAGGACGAGGACATCGCGAAGCTCGACGAATACGTGGTCCGTGAGCCTGCCGGGAAGGATGGGCCATGAGGAGCGAATTGCGCTTCGGCTTGGGTCTGGTCGTCATACTCCTGCTGCCGGTGGTACTGCTGATGCCGTGGGGCAACTTGAGCAACGGCCATCTTGGCTTGCTGATGCTGGCCCTGATCGTGGTCGCCATCATGCTGGGCTTCCCGACGGCATTCACGCTGATGGGCATGGGTGTGTTCTTCGCCTGGCTTGCCTACCGCAGCCAGAATCCCGACATTGCGGTGCGCCAGACGCTGGATCTGATGGTCCAGCGTGCCTACGGCGTGATGAGCAACGACGTGCTGATCGCGATTCCGCTGTTCGTGTTCATGGGCTATCTGGTCGAGCGGGCGAACCTGGTGGAGCGGCTGTTCCGCTCCATCCACCTGGTGCTGGCCTGGCTGCCGGGGTCGCTGGCCGTGGCGACCTTGATTACCTGCGCGATCTTCGCCACGGCCTCGGGCATCATCGGTGCCGTGGTGACGTTGATGGGCCTGCTGGCCTTCCCGGCCATGCTCAAGGCCGGCTACGACGTGCGTCTGTCGGCAGGGGTCATCACGGCCGGCGGCTGCCTGGGCATCCTGATCCCGCCGTCGGTGCTGTTGATCGTCTACGGGGCGACGGCCGGCGTGTCGGTGGTGCAGCTCTACGCGGGCGCCTTCCTGCCGGGACTGATGCTGACGGGGCTCTACATCGGCGCCGTGGTGCTGCTGTCGGCCTTCAAGCCGCATCTGGCGCCGCCGCTGCCGAAAGCCGAGCGGGTAATCACGCTACCGGCGCATGCGAAGGCCATCGCTACCGCCTACGGTTCCCGTGCGTTCCCGGCGCTGATGGCCGCGATGCCGGGCCGCAGGGACGTTCCCCGCAAGTTCGTTGCCACGCAGCTGCTGGTGGCTCTTCTGCCGGCTCTGGTCTGGTTCGGCGCCCTGGGGCTTGTCTACCGCAGCGTGACTGCGCCGGTCGAGCTAGTGGATGTTTCCGGGCTGCAGGAGATGGGGCTGGTACAGGAGGAGGCGGTCGTCGCGGGCGATGGCGTCGAGGAGCCCCGGGCGCCCGGCATTTCGGAGCCGCCCCAGGCGCCCGGTATTTCCGAGCCGCCGGTCGAGCCCGAAGCGGAAGGAGTCCAGGAGCCACCTGGTGCCGAGGTGCCGGCTGAAACAACCGCCATCGCCGGCGTGTCGCCACGGCTGACTTTGCCTGATGCGGCGGAAGCCGAAGGCCGTGCGGCGCCCGTGAGTTTCTGGATCGTCCTGGCCGTCGGCACCGGTGTCCTGCTGCTGTTCTACTGGCTGTTCACCTTCCCGCTGCTGGAAGTGTTCAAGATGCTGCTGACCTCCTTCTTCCCGTTGTTCGTGATGATCATGTCGGTGCTGGGCTCGATCGTGTTCGGGCTGGCCACGCCGACCGAGGCGGCGGCCATGGGCGCCCTCGGCGGCCTGCTGCTGGCGGCGGCCTATCGACGGCTCAGTGTCGACGTGGTGAAGGAGTCTGCCTTTCTGACGGCCAAGACTTCGGCCATGGTCTGCTGGCTGTTCGTGGGTTCGAGCATCTTCTCCGCCGCTTTCGCGCTGCTGGGCGGCCAGGACCTGATCGAGAAATGGGTGCTGTCGCTGGACATGACGCCGCTGCAGTTCATGATCCTGGCCCAGTTCATCATCTTCCTGCTCGGCTGGCCGCTGGAATGGACCGAGATCATCATCATCTTCATGCCCATCTTCATTCCACTGCTGCCGCACTTCGGCATCGATCCGCTGTTCTTCGGCCTGCTGGTCGCGCTCAACCTGCAGACGGCCTTCCTCTCGCCGCCGGTGGCGATGGCCGCCTACTACCTGAAGGGTGTCGCGCCGCCCCATGTCACCCTGAATCAGATTTTCGCTGGCATGATGCCGTTCATGGGCATTCAGGTCATCGCGATGGTGCTGCTTTACGTGTTCCCCGATATCGGCCTCTGGTTGCCGCGGCTGCTGTACAACTAGAGGGACGCTGGCCATGGTCGATTTCGGGACGCCGGGTTTTTGGATTGCGCTGCTGCAGATCATCGGCGCGGACATCGTGCTGTCCGGCGACAATGCGGTCGTGATCGCCCTGGCGACGCGTTCCCTGCCCCCGCGGCAGCAGCGCCAGGCGATCTTCTGGGGCACCTTTGCCGCAGTGGCGATGCGGATCACGCTGACCGTCGTTGCCGTCACCCTGCTCAAGCTGCCGGCCCTCAAGCTGGTTGGTGCGGTGCTGCTGCTATGGATTGCCGTCCAGTTGCTGTTGCCCGAAGCAGAGGGCCACGGCGACGGCCGGCCAATCGGCAACATGGGTTCGGCCATTCGTACCATCCTGCTGGCGGACATGGTGATGAGTACCGACAACATCATCGCCATCGCCGGCGCCGCCAAGGGCAGCGTGCTGCTGTTGGCGATCGGGCTGGCGGTCAGCATTCCGCTGGTGGTGTTCACCAGCACCTTCCTCCTCAAACTGATGGAACGCTACCCCGTGATCATTGCGCTCGGCGCCGCCCTGCTGGGCTACGTCGCCGGGGAGATGGCGGTAAGCGACATACTCGCCGCGCCCTGGATAGAAGCCAACGCACCCTGGTTGCACCAGGTGCTGCCGGTGGCGGGCGCCATCGCCGTCGTGGTGCTCGGCAAGCTGCTGGCGGCGCGCGCGGCAAAGAAGGAAGCGGCGCAACCGCTGGCCGAGACGAAGGAAATTGCGGAAAGCGAGGAGAGCAGGATGCACAAGCTGCTGTTGCCTGTCGATGGTTCCGAGGGATCGATGCGGGCTGTAGACCAGTTGATTGCGATGCGCGACTGGTACCGACAGCCGCTGGAAGTCCACCTGCTGAACGTCCAGCATGTGCTGCACAAGGACGTCGGCCAGTTCGTCGGCGCGGCTGAAGTGCAGAATTACCATCAGGAGGAGGGTGCGAGGGAACTCGCCGCGGCCTGCGCCAAACTGGATCAAGCCGGCATTTCCTATCACTCGCATATCGTGACCGGCGACATCGCCGGCGAAACCATCGCCCATTTCGCGCGCGAGCAAGGCATCGACCAGATCCTCATGTGTACCCATGGCCGTACGCCGCTCGGCGAGTTCGTGCTCGGCTCGGTGGCCAAAGGCGTGATCCAGCACGGCATGATGCCGGTCACGCTCGTGCGCTAGCGGCGAATCCACCAAGGAGAATCGCTATGAACATCGGCTTCATCGGACTCGGCCTTATGGGCCGTCCCATGGCATTGCACTTGTCCAGGGCGGGACACAAGCTGCATCTGTGGGCGCGCCGTCCTGCGGCGCTGGAACCCTTCAAGGACGTCGATGCCCATGCCCACGTTTCCGCGGCCGAAGTGGCGAAGCACGCCGACATTGTCTTTACGATGGTGGCCGATGCGCCGGATGTGCGCGAGGTGACCCTGGGCGAGAACGGTATCGCCTCGGGGGCCAGGCGGGGGCTGGTGGTCGTCGATATGAGCACCATCAATCCCAACGCGGCGCGCGAGATCGGCGCCGCATTGGCGGCCAAGGGCATCGACTTCATCGATGCCCCGGTGTCCGGTGGCGAAGTCGGTGCGATCAATGCCGCGCTGACCATCATGGCCGGCGGCAAACCGGAAGTGTTCGAGCGTGTAAAGCCCCTGTTCGAGAAGCTGGGCAAGTCGGTCACGCTGATCGGCGGCATCGGTGCCGGACAAGTGGCCAAGGCCTGCAACCAGATCCTGACCGGCGTTGGGGTTCTGGCGGTCGCCGAGGCCTTCAATTTCGCGGCCAAGAACGGCGTCGATGTGGCGAAGGTTCGCGAGGCGCTGCTGGGCGGCTTCGCCTACTCGCGCATCCTGGAAAACCACGGCCAGCGCATGCTCGACCGCAATTTCAAGCCGGGCTTCAAGGCCTGGATGCACCAGAAGGACCTGCGCATCGTCATGGAAGAGGCGCATCGCCTCGGCCTGATGCTGCCCGCCGCGGCTGCCACGGCGCAACTGTTCAATGCGATCGTCGGCAGCGGCATGGGCGACGAAGATTCCGTCAGTGCCTTGAAGTTTCTGGAGCAGATTTCGAGCGGCCGGAAATAAAAATTCCCGCGCCGGCAATCCGGCGCGGGAATCTCACTCCACTCCCTCTGTCTGCGCAGAGGGCTCCTCCCCCTCAGTGAAACTGCTCTTCTTCGGTCGAACCGGTGAGGGCGGTGACGCTCGAAGAGCCGCCCTGGATCACGGTCGTGACGTCGTCGAAGTAGCCGGCGCCGACTTCCTGCTGGTGCGACACGAAGGTGTAGCCCTTGTCGCGGGCGGCGAACTCCTGTTCCTGCACCATGTTCACGTAGTGCTTCATGCCTTCGCCGCGGGCGTAGGCGTGGGCGAACTGGAAGGTGTTGAACCAGTTGATGTGGATGCCGGCCAGGGTGATGAACTGGTACTTGTAGCCGAGGGCGGCAAGCTCCTCCTGGAAGGAGGCGATGGTCTTGTCGTCGAGATTCTTCTTCCAGTTGAACGAGGGCGAGCAGTTGTAGGACAGCAGCTTGCCAGGGGCGGCGGCCTGCACGGCCTGGGCGAATTCGCGGGCGAAGCCGAGGTCGGGCGTGCCGGTCTCGCACCACACCAGGTCGGCGTAGGGCGCATAGGCGACGCCGCGGCTGATGGCCTGCTCGAGCCCGTTCCTGACGCGGTAGAAGCCTTCGGCCGTGCGCTCGCCGGTCAGGAAGGGCTTGTCGTTGGCGTCGTGGTCGGAGGTGATCAGGTTGGCGGCCTCGGCGTCGGTGCGGGCCAGGACAATGGTCGGCACGCCCATGACGTCGGCGGCCAGGCGCGCCGAGATCAGTTTCTGCACCGCCTCCTGGGTCGGCACCAGGACCTTGCCGCCCATATGGCCGCACTTCTTGACCGAAGCCAGTTGGTCTTCGAAATGCACGCCCGCTGCGCCGGCGCCGATCATCGCCTTCCTCCGCTCGAATGCATACAAGACGCCGCCGAAACCAGCTTCGGCATCGGCGACGATAGGCGCAAAATAGTCGATATAGCCTGCTTCGCCCGGGTTGATGCCTCTGGCCCACTGGATTTCATCGGCGCGCTTGAAAGAATTGTTGATGCGCACGACCACCAGGGGCACCGAGTTCACCGGATACAGCGACTGGTCGGGGTACATCGAGGCATAGTTGTTGTTGTCGGCCGCAACCTGCCAGCCCGACAGATAGATCGCCTTCATGCCGGCTTTGATCATCTGCATGGCCTGCCCGCCGGTGAGAGCGCCCAGGCAGCTGATGTAAGGCTCATTATGTGAGAGGTTCCAGAGTTTTTCCGCACCATGACGGGCCAGGGTGTGCTCAACTGGCAGGGAACCGCGCAGACGGATGACATCCTCGGCGCTATACGGCCGTTTGATGCCTTTCCACCGGGGATTTTC
>JACRIZ010000005.1 GCA_016235765.1 Rhodocyclales bacterium
CAGGCACATCGCTCGCTCGACCTCCACCCGGCAGTTGCGCACTGCTTCCGCTTCTGGCTGTGGCTGACCACGGGCATGCAGACCGGCGAATGGGTCGCCGTGCATCGCAAGCACCACGCCCGTTGCGAAACGCCCGACGACCCGCACAGTCCGCAGATCTTCGGTCTGGCCAAGGTGCTTCTCGAAGGCGCGGAACTGTATCGCAGCGAGGCCGCCAACGCCGCCACCCTGGCGGCCTATGGCCACGGCACCCCCGACGATGCGATCGAACGCCATCTCTACAGACGGCACCACCGGCTCGGCATCGGTCTCATGCTGGCCCTCGACGTGGTCGCGTTCGGTCCGCTCGGCCTCGCCGTCTGGGCGGTCCAGATGGCCTGGATCCCGGTATTCGCGGCGGGCGTCATCAACGGCGTCGGTCACTACTCGGGATATCGCAACTTCGCGCCGAACGACGCCTCGCGCAACATCGTGCCCCTGGGCATACTGATCGGCGGCGAGGAACTGCACAACAACCACCACGCCCACATCGGCTCCGCCAAGCTTTCCTCGCGCTGGTGGGAAGTGGATATCGGCTGGTGCTACATCCGCATCCTGGCGCTGCTGCGCCTTGCCACCGTCAGGCGGATCGCCCCGACAGTGCGCCTGCGCCGCAACGTGGTCGTCTGCGATGCCACCACGGTACAGGCCGTACGGCGCCACCGCTACCGGGTGCTGGCACAGTTCGGCAAGTACCTGCGGCGTGCCGTCGCAGTCGAATTGCGCAGCCCGGACCTCGCTGCCCAGATGCCTGCGCGGGCGGCGGCGCGAGTGCGGCGGGCAGCACGCTGGTGGCTGCAGGGCCTCACGGACAGAATCGCGCCGCTTGATCGCGGCATTCTTGAGCGTATGCTCGTCGCAAGTACCGCCCTCGGAAAGATCGACGCCCTGCGGCAGGAGCTTGCTTCGATATGGGAACAGTCGAGCGCCCTGACCGATCAGCTCGCCGCCCAGTTGGAGGACTGGTGCCAGCGCGCCGAGAGGAGCCGGATCAAGGGCTTGGCGGAATTCTCGCGGCAGTTGCGTTGCTATAGCTGAGCGTCCGGGCGTTCCCCGGGGGAGGCGCCATGAAGACAGCCGTCAGGCTGGAGCACGACTCGCTGGGCGAAGTCGAAGTCGCGGCCGATGTGCTGTGGGGCGCGCAGACGCAGCGCTCGCTGCAGCACTTTCGCATTTCGACCGAGCGAATGCCGCGCTCGCTGCTGCTGGCGCTGGCGCGCCTGAAACGCATCTGCGCCGAGGCCAATGCGGAACTCGGCCTGCTCGACGCCGGCGTGGCACGGGCGATCGCACTGGCAGCCGATGAGGTACTGGCCGGCGCCTACGCCGACCAGTTCCCGCTCTCGGTGTGGCAGACCGGTTCCGGCACGCAGACCAACATGAACATGAACGAGGTGCTGGCCAACCGCGCTTCCGAGCTGCTTGGCGGCGGCCGCGGCCAGGCGCGGCTGGTGCATCCCAACGACCACGTCAATCTCGGCCAGTCGTCCAACGACGTCTTCCCCACCGCCATGCATCTGGCCGCGGCCGTCGGCATCGCCGAGGAACTGCTGCCGGCCCTGCGCGCCCTGCGCGCGACGCTGGACGCCAAGGCGCAAGCCTGCGCCGACATCGTCAAGATCGGCCGCACCCACCTGCAGGACGCCACCCCGCTGACCCTCGGTCAGGAGATGTCGGGCTGGGTGGCGCAACTCGACAGCGCCGGGCAGGCCATCCTCGCCAGCCAGGCCGCGCTGCAGGCGCTGGCGATTGGCGGCACCGCCGTCGGCACCGGCCTCAACACCCATCCCGATTTCGGCGTGCGCGTCGCCGCCCGGCTGGCCGAGGAAACCGGCCTGCCGTTCTGCTGCGCGGCCAATCGCTACGCCGCGCTGGCGGGCCACGAACCGCTGGTGGCCGCGCACGGTGCACTGAAGGCGCTGGCGACTGCGCTGATGAAGATTGCCAACGACGTGCGCTGGCTGGCATCCGGTCCACGCTGCGGCCTGGGCGAACTGCGCATCCCCGAGAACGAGCCGGGCAGCTCGATCATGCCCGGCAAGGTGAATCCGACGCAGTGCGAGGCGCTGACCATGGTCTGCTGCCAGGTACTGGGCAACGATGTGGCGCTCGGCATCGGTGCGGCCTCGGGCAACTTCGAACTCAACGTTTACAAGCCACTGATCGTCCAAAACTTCCAGCAGAGCCTGCGGCTGCTGACCGACGCGATGGCCAGCTTCGACGAGCACTGCGCACGCGGCATCGAGCCCGACCGCGCGCGCATCGCCGAGCTGCTGGCCAACTCGCTGATGCTGGTGACCGCGCTGAGCCCGCACATCGGCTACGACGCCGCGGCGCGCATCGCCCGCCACGCGCACACGCAGGGCACGCCGCTGCGCGACGCCGCGCTGGCGCTCGGTCTGGTGACCGGCGCACAGTTCGATGCCTGGGTAAAGCCGGCGGACATGATCTAGGAGCCGACATGGAACAACGCGATCTCGCCACTCTGTTCGCCCAGTTGGGCCTCCCCAACGATCCTGCATCCATCGACGCCTTCATCGCCGCGCATCGCCCCCTGCCCGACGATGTCGCACTGGCCGATGCGCCCTTCTGGACCCCCGCCCAGGCTGCCTTCCTGGCCGAGGAACTGCAGGCCGACGCCGACTGGGCCGAAGTCATCGACGAACTGAACTCGGAGCTCGGCCAGCCGCGCTGACGTCTCGTGCCGGTAGCGCATTTGCCGCCGGCGCGAACCAGACTGGGGCGCCACGGGCGGCACAAGCACCATTTTGGCGCCGACTGGCGTGTGGCAAGCGGCTATTCAGGGCGGTACGGGGATTGCTAGTGCCCTCCTCCATGAGTCGATCCTCTCCCTTTCATCCCCGCCGCTCCGCCCTCAGCACCGCCGCACCCGTCGACCGCAGCCGGGTGCTCGACACGCTGGTGAATAATCTGGCGGGCATGGCCTACCGCTGCGTGGACGACGCGCGCTGGACGCTGCGCTTCGTCAGCCACGGCTGCCTCGAACTGACCGGTTACGCGCCGGCCGAACTGGTCGACAGCGACGGGATTTCCTGGGAGGAACTGACCTTCGCCGAAGACCGCATGCGCGTGCGCGCGGGAATTCGCGCCGCCGTGGCCGTCGGCCGGCGCTTCAGCGTCCAGTACCGGATCGTCACGCGGGACGGAACGATCAAATGGGTGATCGAGCGGGGCATCGCGGTCGCCGACGAAGCCGGCGCGCCGGTGATCGAAGGCTTCGTCGAGGACGTCACCCGGCTGCACGAAACCATGGAAGCGCTCGAGCAGGCCGAGTTGCGCTACCGGCACATCTTCGAGCACGCCTCCGAGGGCATCTTCCAGACCACTCGTGACGGCCGCTATCTGGCGGCCAACCCTGCGCTGGCGCGCATCTATGGCTATGCGACCCCGGAGGAACTGATCGCCGACCTGGCCGACATCGAGCACCAACTCTATGTCAATGACTCGCGGCGCGACGAGTTCCGCCGCCTGCTCGAGGCGAACGACGAAGTGATCAATTTCGAGTCGGAAGTCTTCCGCCGCGACGGCAGCCGGATCTGGATTTCCGAGAACGCCCACGTCGTACACGGCCCCGCGGGAGAATTCCTCTGCTACGAAGGAACGGTGCAGGACATCACAGAGCGCCGGAACTACCAGGAGCAGCTCGAGCGCCAGGCCAACCATGACCTGCTGACCGGCCTGCCCAACCGCAACCTGTTGGGCGACCGGCTCGAACAGTCGATCATGCGCGCCGAGCGGCTGGGCTATTTCCTGGCGGTGGTCTTCCTCGATCTCGACAACTTCAAGTTCGTGAACGACAGCCTCGGCCACGCCGCCGGCGATCGCCTGCTGGTCGAGATCGCCGGCCGCCTGCGCCACTGCCTGCGCAGCGCCGATACGGTGGCTCGCCTGGGCGGTGACGAATTCGTGCTGCTGCTCAACGACCACTATCGCATCAGTTCGATCATTGCGGTCCTCGAGCGGGTGCTGGTCGACGTCGGGCGGGCGGTGGTGCTCGACGGCCGCGAGTTCCAGGTCGGTGCCAGCCTGGGCGTCGCCTTGCACCCGCAGGACGGCGACGACGCCGAAAGCCTGCTCAAGCACGCCGACGTGGCGATGTATGCGGCCAAGAACCGCGGCCGCAACAACTTCCAGTTCTTCACCCGCGAATTGAACCAGATGGCCGAGGAGCGGCTCAATCTGGAAAGCGCCTTGCGCGCGGCGCTGGAACAGGAGGAATTCGACGTGCACTTCCAGGCCAAGGTTGACCATCGCCGCCGCATCGTCGGCGCCGAGGCCCTGGCGCGCTGGCACCATGCCAGCCTGGGCACGGTGTCGCCCGACCGCTTCATTCCGATCGCCGAGGACAACGGACTCAACGTGCCGCTCTCCCACCTCATCCTGCGCCGGGCCATCGCCGCCGCAGCCGCCTGGGCGCCCTTGCACGACCGGCCGGTGCGGGTGGCGGTCAACCTCTCGCCTAAGCTGTTCCTCGCCGACGACCTGGTCGGCCGGGTCGCGACGCTGCTGCGCGAAGCCGGCCTGCCGCCGGAACGCGTCGAACTGGAGATTACCGAAAGCGTGCTGCTCGGCGACAGCGAACGCGCGGTGCGCATTCTCAGCGAATTCAAGGAACTGGGCGTCGCGCTGGCGCTGGACGACTTCGGCACCGGCTACTCGTCGCTGTCCTACTTGCGCCGACTGCCGGTCGACATCATCAAGATCGACCGCTCGCTGGTTACCGGCATCGAACGGGACGAGGAAGTGGCGATGATCGCCCGCGCCGTAATCTCGCTCGGCCAGAGCTTGCGCAAGACCGTGGTCGCCGAAGGCGTCGAAGACGCCGCCCAGTTCGACTTCCTTCGCTACCAGGGCTGCAACGAGTTCCAGGGCTACCTGCTCGCCCGTCCCCTGCCCGCCGACGACTTCGCCGCCCTGCTGGAGCGCAGCGGTGGTCAGCTATAGCCATCGGCGCGTTCGGCTCTTGTAGGCGAGAAAGGCTGCGCCGAACTTTTGCGCCAGGATTTCTTCTTCCGGGACAATCTGAAAACGCGTCACGTAAACGGCAAACAAGACAGGACCCAGCCACTCGACCCAGGAGCCCAGGCGTACCGCGTAGGCGACAAGCAGCAGCAGCAGACTCAGGCACAACGGATTGCGGGTGACTCGGAAGATGCCCCCCGTGACAAGCACCGTTGCGCGGGCGGGGGCACGCGGATTGATCGTCGTCCGCGCCAGCCCGAAGCTGGCGAAGGCCAGGAGGGCAATGACTGCACTGATCTGGGCGATGGCGATACCGACGTCGGCAAGGACCGGGGACGCATCGATCGGCACCTGGAAGGTCCATGCATACAATTTCATGAGGCCGCCGACGGCAAGCGCGACAACCGGGGGAGGAATCCTGGTCTTCAAACTCTGCATGGCGCGGGTTCCGAAGTCCAATGATCGGCGATGGAATTTCAATGATGCCATCGTCGTGGCATGAATTGCAACGATAGGACCGAGCGCGGCCGCTGGCAAGAAGTCCGCCGCGGCGGCACGCCCCCCCGGCATGGCGTATCGCCACGGCTGACTTTCCCTGTCGGGGGTAGACTGTCTTGGTCGCTCCTTCGGCTTTCGAACGCCACAAGAAGAACACCATGGACTCCAACCGACCCCTGCCCCCGGAGCAGCTCTACCGCCGCTGCGATCCCGCCAGCCTCGGTTTCGCCAGCACTGCCGAGGTGGGCGAGCCGGTCGAGATCATCGACCAGGCGCGTGCCATCGACGCGGTGCATCTGGGCATCGACATCAAGCGGCCCGGCTTCAACCTGTTCGTGCTCGGCGAACCGGGCAGCGGGCGGCACGCGGCGGTGCATCGCCTGCTGGAGGAAAAGGCGGCGACCGAGCCGGTGCCGGCCGACATCTGCTATGTGAACAACTTCGCCGAGCCCAACCATCCGCGCCTGCTGCTGTTGCCGGCCGGGCGCGGCAGCCGCCTCAGGCAGGACATGCAGCAATTCGTCTCGGAACTGGCCAACGCGATCACCGCCGCCTTTGAGAGCGACGAGTTCCGCACTCACATCGAGGCGATCCAGAAGGAGTTCAAGACGCGCGAGGAAGGCGCGCTGCAGGCGCTTGGCCAGGGCGCGGCGGAGAACAGCATTGCGCTGATGCATACGCCGGCCGGTTTCGTCTTCGCGCCGATCAAGGGCGACGAGACCATGAGCCAGGAGGAGTTCCAGGCGCTGCCGGCCGACGAGCAGGAGCGCTTGACCAGGCTCATGGAACAGCACAGCGAGGAACTGCACAAGCTGCTGGCGCAGTTCCCGCGCTGGCGGCGCGAAATGCAGGCGCGCGTCAAGGAGGTCAGCCGCAATACCATGCGCCTGGCGGTCGGCCACATGATCGAGGAACTCAAGGAGCGCTACGCCGACCTCGCGAACGTGCTCGACTTCCTCGATGCCGTGCAGGACGACGTGGTGGATAGCGCCGAGGAACTGCGCGAGACGCCGAAGACCGAGGGCGACATGAGCGGCGTGGTGGTTTCGGGCAGCTTGCCGCTGTTCCGCTACCAGGTCAACCTGCTGGTCGACCGCAACGGCACCCGGGCGGCGCCGGTGGTGTTCGAGGACAACCCGACCTTTCCGAACCTGGTCGGCCGCATCGATCACATCGCCCACATGGGCACGCTGGTGACCAACTTCACGATGGTCATGGCCGGCGCGCTGCACAAGGCCAATGGCGGCTACCTGATGCTCGACGTCGAGAAGGTCCTGACCCAGCCCTTCGCCTGGGAGGAACTGAAGCGCGCGCTGAAGTCGGGGCAGATCCGCATCGAGTCGATCGGCCAGATGTACGGGCTGATGAGCACCGCCTCGCTAGAGCCGCAGCCGCTGCCCATCGATCTCAAGGTGGTGCTGGTCGGCCAGCGGCTGGTCTATTACCTGCTCAAGCAGTACGACCCGGAGTTCGACGAGCTGTTCCGCGTCGCCGCCGACTTCGAGGACGACGTCGCACGCAGCGAAGGCAACACGCAGAGCTTCGGCCGCTTCGTGGCGACGCTGGCGCAGCGCGAGAAGCTGCGCCCCTTCAGTGCCGGGGCGGTGGCGCGCGTGATCGAATACGCCGCGCGCCTAGCGAACGATGCCGAACGCCTGTCGAGCGACACGCGGCGCATCCGCGACCTGCTGGTCGAGGCGGACCATGGTGCCGATCAGGCCGGCAGCGCCGAAGTGCGCGCCGGCGACGTCGATCTGGCGCTGACGGCGCAGATCCATCGCGCCGATCGGCTGCGCGACGAGACCTTGCGCCAGATCCGCGACGGACTGCAACTGATCGACGTCAGCGGCAGCCACGTCGGCCAGGTGAACGGCCTCGCCGTGGTGGACCTCGGCGACTTCCGCTTCGGCCATCCGGTGCGCATTACCGCCACGGCGCGCATCGGCGAAGGCGACGTGATCGACATCGAGCGCGAGACGGAACTGGGCGGCGCCATCCACTCCAAGGGCGTGATGATCCTCGCTTCCTTCCTCGGCTCGCGCTATTCGCGCACGCTGCCGCTGGCGCTCTCGGCCAGCCTGGTGTTCGAGCAGTCCTACGGCCCGGTCGAGGGCGACTCGGCCTCGCTGGCCGAGCTGTGCGCGCTGATGTCGGCCCTGGCGGTGCTGCCGATCAAGCAGTCGCTGGCGATCACCGGCTCGGTGAACCAGTACGGCCGCGTGCAGGCCATCGGCGGCGTCAACGAGAAGATCGAAGGCTTCTTCGACGTCTGCCAGGCGCGCGGCCTGACCGGCGAACAGGGCGTGCTGATCCCGGCCAGCAACGTGCGCCACCTGATGCTGCGCGACGACGTGGTTGCCGCCTGCGCCGCCGGCAGGTTCCATGTTCACGCGGTCGAGGATGTCGACGGCGCCATGGCCCTGCTCACGGGCGTGCCGGCCGGCGAACCGAATGCCGATGGCGAGGTACCCGAGGGCACGGTCAACTACCTCGTCGCGACCCAGCTCGCCGAACTGACGGCGCTGCGCCAGGCCTATGCTGCGGCCGGCCGCCATGCTGGCAGCAAGCGCAAGCGGGAAAAATAGGCGTCCTCTGACGCCGGTCAACGACGCCCGACACACCCTGGCGCCTAATGGAAGCCAGGAAGCAATTGGACAAGAAGGGAGGCCGCCATGAGTTCCCATTCACTCCACACTGGTTTTCGTCCGGTCAGGCGCGACGAACTGCGCCCCGAGCGCGTCCACGACACCTACCAGTTGAAGGGCAAACTGCCCGAACCGGCAGCCTGCTCCGGATGCGGTGCCGTCTATCGCACCGGCCGCTGGCAATGGATCGAGCCGCCAGCGGAGGCGAAACCGGTGCTATGTCCGGCCTGTCACCGCGTCAAGGACCGCTTTCCGGCGGGCTACCTCGACATCGCCGGTGACTACTTCGCGGCGCACCGCGTGCAACTGGTCAGCCTGCTGCGGCACCACGAGCAGCACGAGAGGGCCGAACATCCGCTGGCCCGCATCATGGCCATCGAGGATACGCCGACCGGCGCATTGGTGACGACGACCGACATCCATCTGGCGCGCAACCTGGGTGAGGCATTGCACGACGCCTATCAAGGCGAACTGGAGTTCCACTACAACGATGCCGAAAACCTGTTGCGGGTGCATTGGCGACGCTAGGCGATAATGACGGGATCGAATCAGGACCCCGCCAAATGAAACCAGCCGGCTTGCGCAAGATGACCTTCGTCCATTGGCTCCTCATCGCCCTGGTGGTCGCTTATATCGCCGACTGGCTGGTACAACGGCCCGACGGCCGGGCGCGCGAGATCAATGCCGTGATCGACGCGAAAGGCAGCGAGGCGTTGCGCAACTACCCGTACAAGTTCCGCGTCGTTCGGGTCGGCAGCGACACCGCCGTCTTGTCGACCCCCCGCAACGTCAGCGTACCCGCATTCCGCTTCCTCGGCGTCATCCACCCCGAAATCGACGTCAAGAATGCGAACGATCCTGCCTTCATCGCCGCGGAAAAGGAACTCGCCGCCGTGCAAACCGAGGTAATGAACCTCGCCAGGGCGCAGCAGGGCATCAAGGGCGTGCAGTGGGAACTCGACAGGGCCTGGCTGGCCAGGCACGGCATCGACGTACCGAACTAGGAGTCAGCCCTGCGCCATGCGGGGCATTGCATGGCGGTACGCCACCTGCGCGGGTTCGATATGGCACCACTCCCCCTCGGCGAGGCCGAGCGATTCGAGCGTCAGTTCGCCGATCGCCGTGCGACGGAGCGCGGCACAGTGGTTGCCGGCGGCGGCGAGCATGCGCTTGACCTGGTGGTATTTGCCCTGTTCGAGCACCATCTCCAGGTTGTGGTCGTCGAGCTGCCGCACCTCGGCCTTCAGCGGTGCCGGTTCGTCGTGGAGCTTGACGCCGCGCCGGAGGTGGGCGAGCAGCGCCGCGGTGACCGGCTCGGCGGTGGTGGCGACGTAGAGCTTGGGCACGTGGCGTTTGGGCGACGACAGGGCGTGGATGAAGGCACCGTCGTCGGACAGCAGCAGGAGCCCGGTGGTGTCGTGGTCGAGCCGGCCGACCGCCTGCACGTCGCGGGCGCGGAAGAGGTCGGGCAGCAGGGTCATCACGCCCGGATGGTGGCTGGGCTTGCGCGAGCATTCGTAGCCAGAGGGTTTGTTCAGCGCGAGGTAGAGCTTTTCGCGGTACAGCCATTCCTCGCCATGCACGCTGAATTCCAGCCCTGCCGGCTCAAAAGCCGCATCGTGACAAGTCGCCGGCTCGCCGCCGACGCAGACGAAGCCGGCCTGGATCATCTCGCGGCACTCCCGGCGGGTGCCGAAACCCTGGGACTGGAGGATTTTGTCGAGCGACATGGTCTTCATGGGCCGCACTGTACCCGAGCCGTCGGCATATGCCCTTAGGATTGACGTGGAAATGCCAAACCGATAAGGTCTCGCCCGCGGCGCTTGCCGCGTTCGCACACGCAGCACTTACTTTAATCAGGGAGTCACATGAAGAAGATCGTTGCAATTGCGGCGCTGTCGCTTGCCACATCGCTGCCCGCCGCGGCGGCCGACTACAATAACTCCGGCCACTTTCTGCTCGGCATGGGCCTGACCTTCGGCGGCGATACGCTCGTCACCTTGCATTACACGGACGGCAGCACGTCGAGCATCAAGTCGGGCGGCCTGGTCCATATCTACGGCGGTTACGAGTATCGGTTCTCAAACCGGGTCTCGGTCCAGGCCAACGTCGGCTACCATGTCGACGACGAGAACGCGAAGAACGGCAGCGTGAAGTTCAGCCGCTACCCGCTGGAACTGCTCGGCTACTACGGCATCACCGACAACGTCCGGCTCGGCGGCGGCCTCCGCTACGTCACGAGCCCCAAGGTTTCCGGTAGTGGCGTCGTCGACAGCGCGGACTTCGAGTTCAACAATGCCACCGGCCTGGTGGTCGAAGGCGAATATCTGATCAGCCCGCAGTTCGGGGTCAAGTTGCGCGCCGTCAGCGAGAAGTACAAGTTGAAGGACGGCTCGGCGTCCGCGAATGGCAATCACGGCGGGATTTACGCCAGTTACTACTTCTGACGCACGGCATGCGGATGCGGTTCGCCGCATCCGCTGTTTGCAAGAGCACGCGGAAGATGGGCGACAGCGAGTAAACTGCGCGCCTCATCGTTCCATCGCGTCCCACCCCCACCAGGAATCCCGCCGTGCTCGCCGCCTCCAACATCACCATGCAATTCGGGGCTAAGCCCCTGTTTGAAAACGTTTCCGTCAAGTTCGGCGAGGGCAACCGCTACGGCCTGATCGGTGCCAACGGTGCCGGCAAGTCGACTTTCATGAAGATTCTGGCCGGTTTGCTGGATCCTTCGGCCGGCAACGTCAGCCTCGACGCCCATGAGCGCATGGCCTTCCTGCGCCAGGACCAGTTCGGATTCGAGGATCAGCGCGTACTCGACGTGGTGCTGATGGGCCACGAAAAGATGTGGGCCTGCATGCAGGAAAAGGACGCCATCTACGCCGACCCGGAGGCGACCGAAGCGCAGTACATGCACGCGGCCGACCTCGAACACCACTTCGCCGAATACGGCGGCTACACGGCCGAGGCACGCGCCGGCGAACTGCTGCTCGGCGTCGGCATCCCCACCGAAAAGCACAACGGGCCGATGCGCGAAGTGGCGCCGGGCTGGAAGCTGCGGGTGCTGCTGGCGCAGGCGCTGTTCGCCGACCCGGACATCCTGCTGCTCGACGAACCGACCAACAACCTCGACATCAACACCATCCGCTGGCTGGAGAATGTCATCAATGCCCGCGAGTCGACGATGATCATCATCTCCCACGACCGCCACTTTCTGAACCAGGTGTGCACGCACATGGCCGACCTGGATTACGGCAAGATCACGGTCTATCCGGGCAACTACGACGACTTCATGGAGGCCTCGACGCAGGCGCGCGAGCGGCAGTCGGCCGCCAACGCCAAGGCCAAGGAGCGCGTCGCGGACCTGCAGAACTTCGTGCGCCGCTTCTCGGCCAACGCCTCGAAGGCGCGCCAGGCCACCTCGCGCGCCAAGCAGATCGAGAAGATCAAGATCGAGGATATCAAACCCTCGTCGCGGCAATATCCGTGGATCGGCTTCGACTACGACGACAAGGAAAAGCTGCACCGCCACGCGGTCGATATCGAGAAGCTCGTCTTCGGCTACGACCCCAGGCAGCCGGTGATCAAGGGCTTCACGACCACCATCGAAGCCGGCGACAAGATCGCCATCATTGGCGAGAACGGCGTCGGCAAGACGACCCTCTTGCGCCTCCTGGCCGGCGAGAAGCTCGGCGGCCTGACGCCCCAGCACGGCCAGCTCAAGTGGGCCGAGAAGGCGCGACCCGGCTATTTCGCCCAGGACCACGCGGCCGACTTCGCCGAGGACATGAGCCTGACCGACTGGATGGGCCAGTGGGTACGCGCCGGCGGCTATTCCGGCGGCGACGTGGAAACGCTGATGCGCGGCACGCTCGGCCGGCTCTTGTTCTCCGGCGACGAAGTGACGAAGTCGGTCAAGGTCATCTCCGGCGGCGAGCAGGGCCGCATGCTGTTCGGCAAGCTGATCCTGCTGCGCAACAACGTGCTGCTGATGGACGAGCCGACCAACCACCTCGACATGGAATCGATCGAGTCGCTCAACAACGCGCTGGA
>JACRIZ010000043.1 GCA_016235765.1 Rhodocyclales bacterium
GGCCTGCAGGTGATGGATGCGGTCAAGGACGGCACGGTCGAGTGCGGCCATACGGCGCCCTTCTACTTCTTCGGCAAGAACGCCGCCTTCGCCTTCGACTGCGCCGTGCCCTTCGGCCTCTCCGCACGGCAGATGAACGCCTGGCTCTACGTCGGCGGCGGCCTGCAATTGATGCGCGAGTTCTACAGCGCCTACAACATCGTCAACTTCCCGGGCGGCAACACCGGCGCGCAGATGGGGGGCTGGTTCCGCAAGGAGATCAAGAGCGTCGCCGACCTCAAGGGCCTGAAGATGCGCATCGGCGGCTTTGCCGGCAAGGTCATGGAGCGGGTTGGCGTGGTGCCGCAGCAGATTGCCGCCGGCGACATCTACCCGGCGCTGGAGAAGGGCACCATCGACGCCGCCGAATGGATCGGCCCCTACGACGACGAGAAGCTCGGCTTCTACAAGGTCGCGCCGCACTACTACTACCCGAGCTGGTGGGAAGGCGGCACCAACCTGTCCTTCTACGTGAACAAGGCGGAGTGGGACAAGCTGCCCAAGCCCTACCAGGCCGCCTTCGAAGCCGCCGCCGCCGAAGCCAACATCAGGATGCTGGCCGACTACGACGCCAAGAACCCGGCCGCGCTGGGCCGGCTGATCAAGGGCGGCGCCAAGTTGCACGCATTCTCGAAGGAGATCATGGACGCCTGCTTCAAGGCCGCCAACGAGACCATGGAGGAGGAGGCCTCGAAGAATCCGGAGTTCAAGAAGATCTACGAACCCTGGAAGCGCTTCCGCAACGACGAGTTCCAGTGGTTCCGCGTTGCCGAGCAGGCCTACGCGCAGTACGCGTTCGGCACCCACTTCGGCAAATAAGCGGTACTCAGGCGAAGGTCTCGACCAGCCAGTCGACGAAGGCGGCGACCTCGGGTCGCCCGGCCTGCCGCGCGGACGGTACGACATAGTAGGCGAGCGGCCATGGCGCCTGCACGTCGAACAGCGGCACCAGCCGGCCCGTATCGGTCCACGCGGTCGCCACGCGCGAGATGGCCAGGGCGACGCCCTGGCCGCCGGCCGCGCCTTCCAGCAGCATGCCGACATCGTTGTAGAGCGGACCGCGCTCCGGTTCCGGCCAGTCGAGTCCCGCCGCCTCGAACCACGGCCGCCAGGGCATCAGCGGCGTGCGCAGCAGCGTCGCCTGGCGGATGTCGCGCGGCTCCTTCATGGCCAGGCCGGCCTTGTAGTCGGGCGTCGCCAGCGGCGTCGCCTGGTCGTCGAACAGCTTGACCGCGCGGCTGTCGCCGTAGCCGCCGTAGCCCCAGCGGATCTCGACGTCGGCCGTCTCGGCCGTCACGTCCTGCAGCGGAATCGACAGGTGGATTTCCAGTTCCACTTCCGGCCACTGGCGGTAGAAGTCGGGCAGGCGCGGAATCAGCATCTGGCGGGCGAAGGTTGGCGGCACACTGACGCGCAGCTTGATCACCGGCGCCGCGCCGCCCGAGGCCCAGGCCAGCTTGCCGAAGGCCTCGCGCACCGACTCGACGTACATGTGACCGGCGGTGGTGAGCCGCACGCCCGACGGCGTGCGCTCGAACAGCTTGGTACCCAGGTGCTCTTCCAGTTGCCGGATGCGATGGCTGACCGCGCTGGGTGTGACGCACAATTCCGCCGCCGCCTGCGCAAAGCCGCCGAGGCGGACCGCGGCCTCGAAGGCGACCAGGGCATGAATGGGGGGGATGCGTTTCATCGAGCCCGATTGTCGGCGATTTGCCGGCCGCTGTCACCCGACCCGGGTGGATTGACAATGGGTTCGACTCCCTCGACACTTTGGCTTTCGCAAGCCGAGGAAGCCCTTGAACACTCCCTGCTGGTCACCCGATGCCGCACGTCGCTCCGCGACTCGCCTTGCGGCCTTCATGCGCGAACTCGATCCGGCCCTGACGCCGGACGCGGCGGGCTACGAGGCCGTCTGGCAATGGTCGATCGACGATCCGGACGCCTTCTGGCGGGCGGTGTGGAAATTCACCGACGCGATCGGCGATCCCGGCCTGCGCGTGCTGGAGCGCGGCATCTTGGGCATGCGCTTCGCGAAGTGGTTTCCCGAAGCGCGGCTCAACTTCGCCGAGAACCTGCTGCGTCACAGCGACAACGCCGAGGCGCTGGTGTTCTGGGGCGAGGACCGCGTCAAGCGCCGCATGTCGCGCGCGGAGTTGCGACTGGAGGTGGCTCGCTTTGCCGCGGCCTTGCGGGCGCTGGGCGTACGGCCCGGCGATCGCATTGCCGCCTGGCTGCCCAACATGCCCGAGACCATCGTCGCCATGCTGGCGGCGGCGAGCATCGGTGCCATCTTCACTTCCGCCTCGCCGGACTTCGGCGTGCAGGGCGCGCTGGACCGCTTCGGTCAGGTGGCGCCCAAGGTCCTGATCGGGGTCGACGGCTACTTCTACAACGGCAAGACCATCGATGTGCTGGGCAAGCTGGCCGAGGTGGCGCGCCAGTTGCCGAGCGTCGAGCGTGTGGTGGTGGTGCCCTATGTTTCGTCGCAGCCCGACTTGTTATCGGTCGTGAAGGCGGCGACTTGGGCGGATTTTGTCGCGCCGTTCATCGCTACGACGCACATCGAGTTCACGCCGCTACCCTTCGATCAGCCGCTCTACATCATGTATTCCTCGGGCACCACCGGCGTACCGAAGTGCATCGTCCATGGCGCGGGCGGCACGCTGTTGCAGCACCTGAAGGAGCATCAGTTGCACGGCGACGTGCGCGAAGGCGATCGCCTGTTCTACTTCACCACCTGCGGCTGGATGATGTGGAACTGGCTGGTGACTGGCCTGGCGAGCGGCGCGACGCTGCTGCTGTTCGACGGCAGCCCCTTCGCCCTCGACGGCCGCATCCTGTTCGACTTTGCGCAGGCCGAGCGCATGACGCACTTCGGCACCTCGGCGAAGTACATCGACGCGCTGGCCAAGACCGGACTGGTGCCGCGCGAGCGCTACGACCTGACACCGCTGCGGGCGATGTTCTCCACCGGCAGCCCGCTGTCGGCCGAGGGCTTCGACTTCGTTTACCAGGCGATCAAGGCCGACCTGCAACTGGCGTCGATCTCGGGCGGTACCGACATCGTCTCCTGCTTCGTGCTCGGCAGTCCGATCCTGCCGGTCTGGCGTGGCGAGATCCAGTGCCGCGGCTTAGGGATGGCGGTCGACGTCTTCGATGACGAGGGCCGGCCGGTGAGGGGAGTGAAGGGCGAACTGGTCTGCACGCGGCCGTTCCCGTCGATGCCGCTCGGCTTCTGGAACGACGACGACGGTGCGAAATATCGCGCCGCCTATTTCGATCGCTTCCCGGACATCTGGTGCCACGGCGACTTTTGCGAGATCACCGAACACGATGGCCTGATCATCCACGGTCGTTCCGACGCGACGCTCAACCCGGGCGGGGTGCGCATCGGTACCGCCGAGATCTACCGCCAGGTCGAGCGCCTGCCGGAGATCCTCGAAGCGCTGGTGATCGCGCAGAACTGGCCGCCGGAAAGCCTGGGGGACGTGCGCATCGTGCTGTTCGTGCGTTTGCGTGCCGGCGTCGCACTGGATGAAGCAATGATCGCCCGCATCAAGTCAACCATCCGCGAGCACACCACGCCGCGCCACGTGCCGGCCAAGATCCTCGCCGTGGACGACATTCCGCGCACCAAGAGCGGCAAGCTGGTCGAGCTGGCGGTGCGCAATGTCGTGCATGGGATGCCGGTGAAGAACGTCGAAGCGCTGTTGAATCCCGAGGCGCTCGATCATTTCCGCAATCGTCCGGAACTGGCGACCGATTGAAGCGCTGCTTCTTCGCCCTCTGGCCCGATGCGGCGCTGGCCGAGGCGCTGCATGCACTGGGCAAGGCAGTCCATGCGGATTGCGGCGGGCGCCTCATGCGCCGCGACACGCTGCACCTGACGCTGGCCTTCCTCGGCGATCTTCCGTCCGACCGTGTTGGCGAAGCCATGCGCGTCGCCGATGCGATTGCCGCTGAGCCCTTCGATCTGACGCTCGACCGGCTCGGTTACTGGAAACACAACCGGATCCTCTGGGCGGGAGGCGTACCCCATGCGGGGCATTCCATGTCGCCACGGCTGACTTTTCTCGCCGACGCGCTCGGCGCCGGGTTGCGGGAGGCGGGCTTCAGCCTGGACGCGCGCTCGTTCGCCGCGCACGTGACGCTGCTGCGCGATGCCCGCTGCGCCGGGAAACCTTTGATGCCGCAACCATTCGCCTGGCAGGTGCGCGACTTCGTGCTCGCGGAATCGAAGCCTTCACGCGAGGGGGCGCGCTACGAGATCGTTGCGCGCTGGCCGCTCGTGCCGCCTCAGGTCTTGAAGTAGGCCAGGTCTTGCTGCAGCTTGGTCGCCAGCGTCTTCAACTGGGCGGCCGCCTCGGCATTGCTGCCCGTCGCCGCATTGGTTTCCTCGGTCATCGAGGCAATGGTCTCGACGTGGCGGGCAATCTCGTTTGCGGTCTGGGCCTGCGCCTTGGTCGCGTTGGCGACTTCCCGGGCCTTCGAGAGCGAGTCATTGGCCTGTTGCTGGATTTGATCGAGAACCTCGGTCGCCTGATTGGCCAGTTCGCGGCCCTGGGCAACCCGCGGCGCGGTGCTCGCCATTGCCTCGACCGCGTGCTGGGTGTCCGCCTGGATCGCGGTGACCATCTGGCTGATCTCGGCGGTGGCCTGTGCGGTCCGCTCGGCGAGCTTGCGCACCTCGTCGGCAACGACGGCGAAGCCGCGTCCGGTCTCGCCGGCCCGCGCGGCCTCGATGGCGGCATTGAGCGCCAGCAGGTTGGTCTGGTCGGCGATTTCCTTGATCACCTGCGTGATGCTGCCGATCTCCTGGGAACGGCCGACCAGCGTCTGGATGCGCTGGGTCGATTCGTCGACGGCTGCCGCGATGTTCTGGATCTCGGTCGCGGACTGGCGGACCACGGCGCCGCCCTTGCCGGCAAGCTCGGCGGTGGTGCTGGAGTTGGTTTCGGTGACGAGCGCGATCTCCGATACCTCGTTGATGCTCACCGTCAGTTCCTCGATCGCCGCCGCCGTCGCCGCGCTCGACTCCGCCTGCTTGCCGGCGGCGAGGCTGATTTCCTTGGCCGCCACCGACAAGTCGGCCGACTCCTTGGCCAGCACCTCGGTACTGCTGCGGATGCCGCGCACGATGTTGGCCAGCCGAGCCTGCATGGTGCCGAGCGTGGACAGCAGGTTGCCCGGCTGCTTGCTGGTCGACGCGATCGGCCGGGTCAGGTCGCCGCCGGCGAAGTCCTCGACCTGGCTTGCGGCGGCGGCGGGTTCGCCGCCGATCTGGTTGCGTACGCTGCGGCTGATGGCGAGCCCCAGGCCGCCCAGCAGCATGGCGATGACGACCAGGAAGACCAGCGACTTCACGACCGAATTGCGAAAATCGGCCTCGACATCGTCGATATAGACCCCGGTGCCCACCCACCAGCCCCAAGGCTGGAAGACCTTGGCGTAGGATATTTTCGGCTCGGGGTCCTTGGAGCCGGCCTTGGGAAACATGTAGTCGATGTAGGCGGCACCGTCGCGTTTGAGCAGGTCGTTCCACTGCCGGATATAGTCCTTGCCGTTCGGATCCTTGGTGTCGATGAAGTTCTTGCCCTCGCGCTCGGGCTTCGAGGCGTGCATGAGGTTCACGCCGGTGAGGTCGTAGATGAAGAAGTAGTCGGCGCCGTTGTTGTAGCGGCTCTTGCGCAGATTGTCCTTGGCCAGACGCTGGGCTTCGGCTTCGCTGATCTTGCCGGCTTGGAAGAGGTCGTACTGTTCCTGGACGACGCCGAGGCTGGAGTCGACCAGCGCCTGAATGGTCAGCTTCTTCTCTTCGAGGATGTGGGCGCGCAGTTCGAAGGCGGAGTATGCGCCCAGTACCAGCAGGCCGACGAGCATGCAGCCAAGCAGGATATAGAGGCGCGCTGCAAGCGAGAATCCCGTGCTCTTGTTCATGATGTCCCCCCCGGGCGAAGCACTCAATTGGAACTTGCGGACATATTCTGTCACGAACCGCTCGGGGTGGGAATCAGCCCGGCTGGTTGCGCATGAAGTCGGCGAGGTCGGTGAGCGCCTTGTCGAGCGCCGCGCGCAGCGGTGCGTCGTCGATCTGTTCCGCCAGCGCCTGGCGCATGCAGAGCAGCCACTGGTCGCGCTCCTCGCCGCCGATGGTGAAGGGCAGGTGGCGCGCGCGCAGGCGCGGGTGGCCGAACTTTTCGACGTAGAGTTGCGGGCCGCCCAGCCAGCCGGTCAGGTAGAGGTAGAGCTTCTCCTCGGAGCCCGCGAGGTCCCTGGGGTGCAGCTTGCGCACGCCATAGGCCTCGGGCAGGGTGTCCATCAGTTCGTAGAAGCGCTTGACGATGGCGCGCACGGCCGGTTCGCCGCCGATGCGCTGGTAGGGGGTGATCTTGTTTTCGCTCAACATGGCAGCAAGTCTAGCAGCGCCTTGGCCGCCTGCGCCATGCCTGTCGGCTGCGGCCGTTGCGGCGCGGGCAGGGCCCAGAGCGCCTCCAGGGTCGGCAGCAGGTCGCCGCGCCGAGCCTGCTCGCGGCCGACTTCGGCGCAGCGCGCATGGACGCGCAGCCAGTCGATCAGGTGCTCCTGTTCCGGCCAGTCAGGGCGGCGCAGGTAGAGCACCGGGACGCCGTGCGCGGCTGCCTCGACGAAAGTGCCGTAGCCGGGCTTGGTGATCACCGCGTCGGCAGCGGCCAGCAGGTCGTTGAAGAAACCCAGCTTGCGGGCCAGGGCCTGGTGTGGCGACAGCCAGCGGATCCCCGGCGGTTGTGGCCAACTGTCGACGGGCAGGGGGAAGTCGAAGCCGCCCAATGCGACCAGCACCCAGCGGCGCGCCTTGGGCAGGCGCAGGCGGCGGGCGACCTCGGCGCGATCCATGGTGGCCGGGGTGGCCACCGGGCCGATGTTGACGACGTTCGGCAGGTCGAACATCGGCATGCCGGGCGTGGTGCGCAGGAAGACGCGTGCGCTGCGATAGGCGGCAAGGATCTGTCCGTGCAAGGCAGGCAGCCAGTCCTCGCGGTGGAAGTAGTGCCGGGTCAGGTCGGCCCAGTTGAGCGAGCAGAGCGAAACGGCGGGGACGTTCGCCGCCGCCGCGCCGGCCAGCGGCAGATAGGCGACGTCGGTGAACACCAGGTCGGGTGACAGGCGGGCCAGGGTGTCGGCCTCGGCGGCCACGCGGCCGGGCCAGTCGGCGTGGAATTCGATGTAGCGTCGGGCGCTGGCGGACAGGTCCACGTCGAGCGCGTTGTCCATCACGAAGCCGAAATCGCTGGCAGCGTGGATGTGCTCGAAGTCGCCGTCGATGCGCAAGGCCAGGCGCTCACGCGGCAGGCCGCTGCGCACGGTCAGGCGCAGGTCGGGGCGAGCGGTGCGCAGCGCATTGAGGACGGGCGCGGCTTGCGCGAGGTGGCCGAAGCCGTGGCTCGAGATGTCGGCGAACAGGTGCGCCATCAACGGATCGGCAGGGTGAGGCGGGCGACCAGGCCGCCGCCCTCGCGCGGCAGCAGGTCGAAGCTGCCGCCGTGGCTGCGGGCGATCCGGTCGACGATGGCGAGTCCCAGGCCGGTGCCGATGGCGTCGGTGCGCGCCGATTGCAGTCGCGTGAAGGGCAGCTTCAAGCGTTCGGCTTCGGCAGCCGGGATGCCGGGGCCGCGGTCGCGTACTTCGATTGCCGCCTTGCCGGCCTGCGTGGTCACGGCAAGCTCGATCGGCTGCGCGGCGCCCGCGTGGCGCAAGGCATTGTCGACCAGGTTGCCGATGGCGCGGCGGATCGCCTTCGGCCGCAAAGTCAGCCTTGGCGGTGCGCCTCGATGGGCGAGTACGACTTCATGGCCGCGGCGGTTGTACTGTTCGGCGAGTTCCTCGAGCAGCGCAGCGAGGTCGATCGCCTCGGGGGGCTCGCCGCCATCGGCGCGGGCGAAATCGAGGAACTGGCCGATGCTGCGGTCCATCTCATCGATGTCGGCGGACATCTCCTGCCGGGTAGCCTCGTCCTCGATCGACATCTCGATGCCCATGCGCAGGCGCGTCAGCGGCGTGCGCAGGTCGTGCGAGACGCCGGCCAGGATCAAGGCGCGGTCTTCATCCAGGCGGGCAAGGTCGGTGCTCATCTGGTTGAAGTTGCGCGCCAGCAGGCGGATTTCCTCGGGTCCGGCCTCCACGACCGGCGCCGGTCGCTGGCCGCGGCCGATCTCGGCGGCGGCGCGCTCCAGCGCCTTCAGCGGCCGGGTGACGCGGAACATCACCAGCCAGGCACCGAAGAGGGCCAGCACCAGCACCGCGGCTCCCCAGCCCAGCCACTGGACGGGGAAGTGGCGCTCGGCACGTTCGCGCGGCAGGGCCACCCAGTAGGCGTCGTCCTCGATGTTGAAGCTGACGAACAAGCCCTGCTCGCCGTCGCGCTCCAGCGTCAGTTGGGTTTCCGGACCGAGCTCGTTGCGCAGCAACTCCCGCACATGATTGAGGAACGGCCGCTCGGGCAGGGCAACGATCTTGTCCTCGGGCTCGGCGGGATAGATGTGGATCCCTTCCCGATCCGACAGTTCGCGCAGCAGGTGGATGCGTGCCTCGGGCCGGGCGGTGATCAGTGCGGTGCGCGTCAGGTTGACGACGCTGACGACCAGTTGCGACAACTGTCGCGCGCGCGGTTCGCGCTCGTAGGTGGTGAAGATCTGGAACCAGGCGACCACCGAGAGCAGCATCAGGGCGGCAATCAGCAGGAAGGTGCGCCAGAGCAGTGTCTTCGGCAGCAGCCTCATTCGTGCTTCTTGCCGTCCGGAACGAAGACGTAGCCGAAGCCCCAGACCGTCTGGATATAGCGCGGCTTGGCGGGATCGTCCTCGACCAGCTTGCGCAGGCGCGACACCTGGACGTCGATGGAGCGGTCGAAGACGTCGTACTCGCGGCCGCGCGCCAGTTCCATCAGCTTGTCGCGCGAGAGCGGCTTGCGGGCATGTTCGACCAGCACCTTGAGGAGTGCGAATTCGCCCGTGGTGAGGGTGTTGGCGTTGCCGTCGCGCACCAGTTCGCGGGTGGCAAGATTCACCGTCACGCTGCCGAAGGTCACCGCCTCCTCGGCTTCGGCGGGCGCGCCGGGGGGCGGCGGAGCCGAGCGGCGGCGCAGCACGGCATGGATGCGTGCCACCAGCTCGCGCGGATTGAAGGGCTTGGGCAGGTAGTCGTCGGCGCCCAGCTCGAGTCCCACGATGCGGTCCACTTCGTCGCCCTTGGCGGTCAGCATGATGATTGCCACTTCGTTCCGGTCGCCGCGCAGGCGGCGGCAGATCGACAGGCCGTCCTCGCCGGGCATCATCAGGTCGAGTACGATCAGGTCATAGAGCTCACGGGCCAGGGCGCGGTCCATCGCCTCGCCGCTTTCCACCGCCTTGACCGTGAAGCCCTGTTCGCGCAGGTAGCGGTCGAGCAACTGGCGCAGCCGCAGGTCGTCATCGACGACCAGGATCTTGCGGGACTTGTCGGTTTGCTCTGTCATGGGCGCAAATCCTAGCGGGAACGGGCCAATTGTACGAGCAGACCTTACAAACGATTACAAAAGCCCGCCTTTCCGCTTACGAATTGGGCCTACGATGGCGACCATGAAAGCTCGTCTCGGTGCCTTTGCGATTCTCGGTATCGCCGCCCTCCTGGCGGCGGTGCCGGCATGCGCCGAGCCCGGTGACGGCCGATTCGGCCGGCGTTTCGGCGATCGTCGCGACGTCGAAGGCGCCCGGGCAGATCGCGTCGAGCGGCTGCGCGAATTCAGGCGCGACGATCCGCCGGCTTTCGGGCGCATGTCGCCCGAGGAGCGCCGCCAGTTGCGCCACGACATCCGTGCTGCCCGCGAGGGCGTCTATCGCCGGCCGCCGCCACCACCGCCGCCGTTGCCGTACGCGGATCCTTCGCACTAGGCGCTGCCCGGTAGAATGCGGGCATGCATCTGCTTGCCCTTGAAACCGCCACCCACCGACTTTCCGTAGCGCTCTGGCTGGACGGCCGTGTTCTCGAACGCGCCGCCGAGTTGCCCAACGGCAGTTCCGAATGGTTGCTGCCCAACGTTCATGCGCTGCTGGCCGAGGGCGGCGTCGGCCTGAAATCACTCGACGGCATCGCCTTCGGTGCCGGCCCGGGCAGCTTCACCGGCCTCCGCCTCGCCGCGGGCTGCGCGCAGGGCCTGGCCTACGGACTCGATCTGCCCGTGCTCGGCATCGGCACGCTGGCGGCGCTGGCATTCGCCTCGGGCGAAACGCGAGCCTATGTCTGCCTGGATGCGCGCATGAACGAGGTTTACGTGGCCGCCTACGAGAACGGCGTCGAGATCATCTCCCCCATCGTTTGTCCGCCAGCGCAGGCACAGGCGCCGTCGGGCGAGGGGTGGATCGGTTGCGGCGACGGTTTCGCCAGCTACGGTGATCTACTGCCCCGATTCCTCCGCACCCGGCCGGAACTGCGGCCGACTGCGGACGCAGTCGCGCGCCTGGCGGCGCCGCGTCTTGCGCGCGGCGAGGGCCTTGCCGCGTCCGAGGCCATGCCGCTCTACGTGCGCGACAAGGTGGCGCTGACCACGGCCGAACGTCTGGCGCGCGGCGGCACGAAATGAGCGCCGTGCCGAAGCCGATGCTGGAACTGGTGCCGATGCGCGAGGCCGACGTCGATGCCGTGTCGGCGATCGAGCAAGGCGCCCATCCGTTTCCCTGGACGCGCGGCAATTTCGTCGATTCGCTGCGGGCCGGCCACAGCGCCTGGGTGTTCCGCGAGGCGGGGGCGCTGGTCGGCTACGGTGTACTGATGGTGACCGTGGACGAGGCGGAACTGCTGGACATCACGGTCGTTCCCGAATGCCGGCAGCGCGGCCTCGGCGGAACCTTGCTCGGGCAGTTGTTCGAGGTGGCGCGCAGTCATGGCGCACAACGCATGCTGCTCGAGGTGCGCGCCGGCAACGAATCGGGCCTGGCGCTCTACCGCCGATTCGGCTTCGCCGAGATCGGCCGCCGCCGCGCCTACTACCATGGCAAGGAGGACGCCATCGTGATGGCGCGCGAACTGTGAGCCGCCGCGACGGCATCCTGCGCGAGCTTGGCCTGGCGCCGATCTGGCGCCTGCGCGACCGGCCGGCCGAGGTTCCGGTTGCGCCGGTCACGGAGTCGATTGCGCAGCCCGTGGCTGACGATCGCGCCGCAGCCATCGCCGCGATGGGCTGGGACGAGCTGAAGGCAGCGGTAGCCGGCTGTCGCGCCTGCGGGCTTTGCCAGGCGCGCAAGCAGGCAGTGCTGGGCGTCGGCGACGTCGAGGCCGACTGGCTGTTCGTCGGCGAAGGTCCAGGCGCGGAAGAGGACGAGCGCGGCGAGCCTTTCGTCGGCCAGGCCGGCAAGCTGCTCGACGCGATGCTGGCCGCCATCGACCTCAAGCGCGGCGAAAACGTCTATATCGGCAATTCGGTGAAGTGCCGGCCGCCCAAAAACCGTACGCCGGAGCCGGAGGAGACAGCGACCTGCTGGCCCTTCCTGGAGCGGCAGATCGAACTGATCAAGCCGAAGCTGATCGTCGCGCTGGGACGCCCGGCGGCGCAGACACTACTGCAAAGCGAAGTGAAAATTTCGGCGTCGCGCGGCCGCCTGTTCGACTATCGCGGCATTCCGGTCGTCGTCACCTATCACCCGGCCTATCTGCTGCGCAACCTGCCCGACAAGGCGCGGGCCTGGGAAGACCTCTGTTTCATGCGACGAACGATGCAGGGGTTCCGGGGCGACCAGCCCTGACCGTCGCTCAGGGCTCGACGCGGGGCAGGTTGGCGCGGGAGCCGGAACCGCAGTTGCAGTTGGTGATCGTTGGTCGTCCAGGCCGGCCGGTACGGCAGGAAAAGGCAGGCGGCAGGCGCAAGTCGAGCACGACGGCGGTGAAGGCGAAAGGCACGCCACCCAGTGCGCGGGCGGCATCCGCGGCGGGCATGTCGATCACGTCGACCAGGCAGAGCATGCGCCCCGGGGTATCGCGGCTGCAATAGATATTGACGTTGGCGACGCGTCCCGGCGACGGCAGCAGGGACGACAGGTGTTCGGCGAGCTGATGGATGTTGGCGACCGATTCGATGGTGACGGCCGGCGATTCGGCGGCGATTTCTTCTATGTTGCGGCTCATGGAACAAGCTCTCCCTTGTCCGTTGGGTCAGCCATTATCCTCCCGCCATGGCGATTTGGCGATGAGTGGTATGCTCGGCCGATCGTTACTGCCATTCCGGAGGCTCTCCATGCAGGCTCGACTCATCGCCATCCTCGCCGTCCTGACGACGCTGTTGTCCGGTTGCGGTTACAACCAGATCCAGATCAACGACGAGGGCGTCAACGCCGCCTGGTCGGAAGTCCTCAACCAGTACCAGCGCCGTGCCGACCTGATTCCGAACCTGGTCTCGGTCGTCCAGGGCTATGCGGCGCACGAGAAGGAAGTGCTGACCCGCGTGACCGAGGCGCGCGCCAGTGTGGCGGGCATGAAGGCCACGCCCGAGTTGATCAACGACGAGGCCGCCTTCGCCAAGTTCCAGAAGGCACAATCGGAGCTCTCCGGTGCCTTGGCCCGCCTGCTGGTCGTGGCCGAGAACTACCCCAACCTGAAGGCCGACGCCAACTTCCGCGACCTGCAGGCGCAACTGGAGGGCACCGAGAACCGGATCACCGTCGCCCGCAATCGCTACATCGACTCGGTCAAGACCTACAACGTCTCCGTGCGCACCTTCCCGAACAACCTGACTGCGCTGGTCATGGGCTGGAAACCGAAGCCGAACTTCGCGGTCGAGGACGAGAAGGCGATTTCAACGCCGCCGACAGTCAAGTTCGATTCGCCGGCGAAATAGAAGGTCAGCCCTGGTGGGACGCCTCCTGACGGTCGTCTTGCTGCTGTTCGCGCCGTTGTTCGGGGCGGCAGCCGACGTGCTGCCGCTGCCCGCACTCGCCGCTCGCGTCACCGATCTGACCGCGACGCTGACGCCGGCGCAGCGCGAGGCGCTGGAAGCGTCGACGGCTGCCATCGAGCGCGAGAAAGGCAGCCAAGTGGCGATCCTGATCCTGCCGACTACGCAACCCGAGACCATCGAGCAGTTCGGCATCCGGCTCGCGGAAGCCTGGCAGATCGGCCGCGACGGGATCGACGACGGCGTGATCGTCATCGTCGCCAAGGACGACCGCCAGATGCGCATCGAAGTCGGCTACGGCCTGGAGGGCGCGATTCCCGATGCGGTGGCCAAGCGCATCGTCGCCGACGTGATGGCGCCGCGCTTCCGGCAGGGCGATTTCGCGGGCGGCCTGAACGAGGCGGTCGCGGCGCTCGCCCGACTGATCGGCGGCGAGACGCTGCCCGCAGCGCCGGCCGCCGACGAGTTTCCGAACGTGAACCTGGACAACGGCTTCTGGCTGCTGATGATCCTGTTCTTCGCCGGCATCCTGCGGTCCATTCTCGGCGTCATAGGCTCGCTGCTGGCGGCGGGGCTGGCGGCAGCGGCGGCCTTCTGGGTGTTCGGGTCCTGGCTGATCGCGCTGATCGCCGCGGTGATCGTGTTCGTCTTCTCGTTCGCCCGGCCGGGCCGCGGCGGCCTGGGCAGCGGCGGTTTCTCGTCGGGCGGCAGCTCGTCGGGAGGTGGCGGCTTCGCCGGTGGCGGGGGCGGCTTTGGCGGCGGCGGCGCGTCGGGGAGCTGGTGAGATGAACATCGCCAGAATCTTCAAGCATCTCGTCACTCCCGGCTGGCTGGCCAGGCGCCGGTTCCGCTACGCCGACCGGGAGGTCATCCGCGCGGCGGTGGCGGCATCGGAGGCCGCGCATCGGGGCGAACTGCGCATCGCCATCGAAGGCCCGCTGCCCCTGCGCGCGTTGTTCCGCGGCCAGACCGCGCGCCAGCGCGCGGCCGACCTGTTCGTTCGCCTCGGCGTGGCCAACACGGAGGAGGCGACGGGCATCCTGATCTACGTCCAACTGGTGGACCGGCAGGTCGAGATACTCGCCGACCAGGGCATCGATGCGCGCGTTTCGCAAGCCGAGTGGGAAGGGATCTGCCGCGAGATGGAGGTGGCGTTCAGCGAAGGCGCCTGGCGCCGCGGCGTGCTGGAGGCGCTTGATCGCGCTTCGCAACTGCTGCAGATCCACTTTCCGGCGCGGGGCAGAAACCGCAACGAACTGGACGACCGGCCGAGACTGTTCTAGCTCAGTGGCTGCTGTTTTCGAGCAGCACGACGTCGTCGTGCTGCCGCTGGTTTGCCTCGTGACGCAGCTTGACGAGGTACATCGAGCCCGAGACGAACAGGCCGAAGGATACGACGACCACAGCCACGGAAACGTCGAGCCCGAGCAATACCGAGTAGAGACCGGTCATGATCAGGATCGACAGGTTTTCGTTGAAGTTCTGCACGGCGATGGAGTGTCCGGCGCCCATCAGGATGTGGCCGCGGTGCTGGAGCAGGGCGTTCATCGGCACGACGAAGAAGCCGGCAAGGCTGCCGACGACGATCATGAGCACGATCACCATGGTCGTACGCAATTCGACCAGCAGCGCCACGGGCTTGCCGAAGAGATCGAATTCCTGACGGGTGAGCTCGATGATCGGCACGTAGGGCAGGACGATCATGACCATGACGATGATGCCCATGGCAATGCCGAGCGGAATGACCTGGACGGAGCGCCGCAGGGTAATCAGCCGCGCCGCGAGCACGGCGCCGAGCGCGATTCCGACGGCCACCGCGCCCTGCAGCATGCTGGCTGCCGAGAGCTTCATGTCGAGCGATCGCTCGGCCCAGAGGATGACGATGAATTGCAGCGTTGCCCCGGCACCCCAGAACAGTGTGGTCACGGCCAGGGAAATCTGACCCAGGCGGTCGCGCCAGAGCAGCTTCAGGCAGTGATTGAATTCGTGGATCAGGTAAAGGGGGTTCTTCTTGAGCGGTTTGTGGTCGACGCCGGTGTCCGGAATGTAGAGGTTGAACAATGCGGCGACGAGGTAGAGGCCACCGATGATCAACAGGTTCATTTCCGCCACCGTGTCGATTCCGGTGTCGATGACGGGGAAGTCGCTGGAGAGCAGTGCGGCGGCGAGATCGGGTTTGATCAGGAAGCCCCCGACCACGGTGCCGAGGATGATGGCGGCGACCGTCAGTCCCTCGATCCAGCCGTTGGCGACTACCAGTTGGCGGTGCGGCAGATACTCGGTGAGGATGCCGTACTTGGCAGGAGAATAGGAAGCGGCGCCGAGGCCGACCACGGCATAGGCGATCAGCGGGTGGACGTCGAAGAACATCAGCGCGCAGCCGAAGACCTTGATCCCGTTGCTGATGAACATCACTCGCCACTTGGGCATCGAGTCGGCAAAGGCGCCGACGAAGGCGGCCAGCGCGACATAGGAGACCGTGAAGAACAGTTTCAGCAGCGGTTCCTGGGAGGCCGGCGCATGCAGATCGCGCAGGATGGCAATGGCGGCGATGAGCAGCGCATTGTCGGCGAGCGCGGAAAAAAACTGCGCCGCCATGATGATGTAGAAGCCGAGGGACATTGGCCGGGGTTTATACCACGAAAGATTTAAGGCCACCTTGCGGTGCCGGGCGACGCGAAAAATGCCGGGCATCAGGCTCCCTTATGTCGGTAAATTGTGCTTGAATATCAAGCTGAACTAATAGAAAGGCCTCAGGAGGGGGATGTTCCATGGCTGATCGCAGGTTGCAAGTGTTTCATGCCGTCGCCAAGCAGTTGTCGTTTACCAAGGCGGCCGAGATTCTGTTCATGACTCAGCCGGCCGTGACCTTCCAGATCAAGCAACTGGAGGAGCACTTCAATACCCGCCTGTTCGACCGCGGCCATGGCCGCATTGCCCTGACGCCCGCCGGCGAACTGGTGCTGACCTATGCCGAGAGGATACTCGGCCTGTCGTCGGAAATGGATGTCCGTCTCGCCGAAATGACCGGCGAAATCAGCGGTTCGCTGCTGGTCGGTGCCTCCACCACCATCGCCGAGTTCATGCTGCCGCGCATCCTGGGTGAATTCAAGTCGGCCTATCCGAACGTCCGGCCGCGCCTGGTGGTCGCCAACTCCGAAACCATCGAAACGCGTGTCGCCGAGCACACCATCGACATCGGTTTCATCGAGTCGCCCTCGCACCAGCCCAACCTCGAGACCGAGACCTGCTGTGACGACGAACTGCATGTCGTCTGCAGCCCGAAGTTCCCGCTCGCCAAGTTCAAGGAACTGAGCCCGCAACAACTGACCGAGCATCCCTACGTCTCGCGCGAACCGGGCTCGGGGACGCGCGAGTTCACCGATTCCTATCTGCGCAAGGCGGGGATTGCGCCGGACGAGATGAAGCTGGTGATGGAGTTGGGCAGCCCGATCGCGCTCAACGGCGTCGTCGAAACCGGCCTCGGATTTGCCATCGCTTCGGTCGGCTCGGTACGCAAGGCGCAACGCTTGGGCGACCTGATTTCGATTCCGCTCAAGCCGCGCCTGATCCGCACGCTTTCCATGGTCTATCCGAAAGAGAAATTCCGTTCGCGACTGGTGACGACCTTCGTCGATTTCGCGGCCTCCCGACTCAAGCAGATGTCGACCAAATAATCGGGTGTGAGAAACTCGCTGGCATGACCAGTACCGCCGCACGCCCGATCCGCGCCCGTTTCGACCCCGCCGCCCTGCGGCACAACCACGCCGTAGCACGCTCCCATGCCGGAAACGCGCGCCTCTGGAGCGTCGTCAAGGCCAACGCCTACGGGCATGGCCTGGAGCGCACCGTCGCCGCCTTGGCTGATGTCGCCGACGGTTTCGCCCTCATCGAACTCGAGGCGGCCATCGCCCTGCGCGCAGCCGGCCTGCGCCAGCCCATCCTGCTGCTCGAGGGCTGCTATTCGGCGGAGGAATTGCCGTCCTTCGCCGAGAACCACCTGACGCCGGTCTTCCACAGCCTTGCCCAGGTCGATGCCTTTTGCGCCCTGGCGCTGCCGGTTCGCCTGCCCGTCTACATCAAGCTGAATACCGGCATGAACCGGCTCGGCCTCGAATCCGGCGAACTCGATGCGGCGCTGGCGATGCTGGCCTCGACGTCCAGCGCCGGTTCCATCACCCTGATGACGCATTTTGCCGACGCGGACGGCGCGACCGGCGTGGCCTGGCAACTGGCCCGCCTGCAGGCCATGTGCGCCGGACGGTCGCTGCCCATGTCGCTGGCGAACTCCGCCGCGCTGCTGCGTTTTCCCGAGACGCGCGGCGATTGGGCGCGGCCCGGCATCATGCTCTACGGCAGTTCTCCGTTCCCCGACCGGAGCGCCGCGGACCTTGGCCTCCGGCCCGTGATGACGGTGGAGAGCCAACTGATCGCCGTGCGCGACATCGCCGTCGGCGATCATGTCGGCTATGGCTGTCTTTTCTGCGCCGAGCGACCCATGCGCATCGGCGTCGTGGCCTGCGGCTATGCCGACGGCTATCCGCGCCACGCTCCCACGGGCACCCCCATCCTGGTCGCCGGCCGGCGGTCGCGAACGCTGGGCCGGGTATCGATGGACAAGCTGTGCGTCGATCTGACGGAACTGCCGGATGCCGACGTCGGCGCTCCGGTGACCTTGTGGGGCGAAGGACTGTCGGCGGACGAGGTGGCGAGCGCCGCCGGCACCATCAGCTACGAGTTGTTCTGCGCGCTGGCGGGGCGCGTGCCGATCGTCGAAGTCGAGTAATGGCCAAGGCAAAGAGCGTCTACACCTGCACCGAATGCGGTGCCAGCAGTCCCAAGTGGCAGGGCCAGTGCCCGGGCTGCGGGCAGTGGAACACCCTGGTCGAAACCGTCGCGGAAGCGGCGACGACCGGCGCCAACCGGTACGCCAGCCTGGCCGGCAGCGGCCAGCTCCAGGACCTGTCGGCGATCCGGCCGCGCGACGAGCCGCGCCAGGCGACCGGCATCGAGGAGTTCGATCGCGTGCTCGGCGGTGGCCTGGTGCCGGGCGGCGTGGTGCTGATCGGCGGCGATCCGGGCATCGGCAAGTCGACGCTGTTGTTGCAGGCGCTGTCGCGACTTGCCGAGGCCGGGCAGCCGGTCCTGTATGTCTCCGGCGAAGAGTCGAGCGAGCAGGTGGCGCTGCGCGCGCACCGCTTGCAGCTCGAGACGCGCGGCCTGCGCATGCTGCCCGAGATCGGCCTGGAAAAGATCCTTGCCACGCTGCAGAAGGAGCGGCCGCTGGTCGCGGTGATCGACTCCATCCAGACCCTCTATTCCGAAGCGCTGCAGTCGGCGCCCGGCTCCGTGGCGCAGGTGCGCGAATGCGCGGCGCAACTGACCCGGCTGGCCAAGCAAAGCGGCATCTGCATCGTCCTGGTCGGGCACGTGACCAAGGAGGGGGCGCTGGCGGGCCCGCGCGTGCTCGAGCACATCGTCGATACCGTGCTCTATTTCGAGGGCGATACGCATTCCAGTTTCCGCCTGATCCGCGCCTTCAAGAACCGCTACGGCGCCGTCAATGAACTCGGCGTCTTCGCCATGACCGAGAAGGGCCTGCGCGGCGTTTCCAATCCCTCGGCCCTGTTCCTCTCGCAGCATGCGCAGGAAGTCTCGGGTTCCTGCGTGCTGGTCACGCAGGAGGGCACCCGGCCGCTGCTGGTCGAGATCCAGGCCCTGGTCGACACGGCGCATTCGCCGAGCCCGCGCCGCCTGACGGTAGGTCTCGATCCCCAACGGCTGGCGATGCTGCTGGCGGTGCTGCACCGCCATGCGGGCATCGTCTGCTTCGACCAGGACGTGTTCGTCAATGCCGTCGGCGGCGTACGCATCCAGGAGCCGGCGGCCGATCTGGCGGTGCTGCTCGCCATCGTCTCCTCGCTCAACAACCGGCCCTTGCCGGCGAAACTGGTGACCTTCGGCGAGGTCGGCCTGGCCGGCGAGATCCGCCCCGCGCCGCGCGGCCAGGAGCGTTTGAAGGAGGCCGCCAAGCTCGGCTTCACCCATGCCCTCGTGCCGAAGGCCAACGCGCCCAGGCAGGCGATCAAGGGCATCGAGGTGATCGCACTGGAGCGCGTCGAGCAGGCCATCGACGCCTTGCGTTCCCTGCGCGATTCATGAACGCCTTGCGGCTCGCCTGGCGGATGCTGGTCCGCGACTGGCGGGCCGGCGAACTCGCCGTGCTGGGCATGGCGCTGGTGCTCGCCGTGGCCGCGCTGACCAGCGTCAGCTTTCTCGCCGATCGTGTCCAGCAGGGGCTGATCCTGCAGTCGCACCAGTTGCTGGGCGGCGACCTGCTGCTGTCGGCCGATCATCCCTGGCCGGATGGATTCCGCAGCGAAGCGCGCCGGCGCAAGCTTCAGCTGGCCGAAAGTGCCAGCTTCGCCAGCATGGTCGCCGCGGGCGAAGCGACGCAACTGGCCGAAATCAAGGCAGTCAGCGACAACTTCCCCTTGCGCGGCACCCTGCGCATCGCACCGGCCCTGAACGCGCCGGATGCCGCGACCGACCGCGTTCCCGCGTCGGGCGAGGCCTGGCCGGACGAGCGTCTCGCCCAGGCGCTCGGTGCGCAGCGGCTCAGGCTGGGTGCGCTGGAACTGGACGCCGCGACGGTATTGACGCTCGACCCCGATCGCGGCATCAATGCCTTTGCGCTGGCGCCGCGGCTGCTGGTAAATCTTGCCGACTTGCCCGCGACCCAGCTCATCCAGCCGGGCAGTCGCGTCAGTTGGCGCCTGCACGTGGCGGGCGAGGCAGGCGACGTCGACGGCTTCCGGCGCTGGGCGGAAGCGCAGCTCGGTCGCGGCGAGCGCATGGAAAGCCTGGACAACGCGCGCCCGGAAGTGCGCAACCTGCTCGACCGCGCCGGTCGCTTCCTGCGTCTGGCGGCACTGCTGACCGTGGTGCTGGCAGCCGTGGCCGTGGGTCTTGCCACCGACCGCTACCTGCGGCGCCACCTCGACGGCTGCGCGGTGATGCGCTGCCTGGGCGCCTCGGCGAACCGCATCATGGCCGTCCATGGCGGCGAGTTCGCGTTGTTCGGGCTCTTGGCGACGCTGGCGGGGTGCGTGTTCGGCTACCTCGCGCAGCTTGCCCTGCAGGCGGTGCTGGCCGGCTTCCTGAGCGGCGACCTGCCGCTGCCGTCATGGCGTCCCTGGGCGCACGGCGTGCTGGTCGGCCTGACGCTGATGGTCGGCTTCGTCCTGCCGCCGCTGCTGCGCCTGCGTCGCGTGCCGACCGTGCGGGTGCTGCGGCGCGAGTGGGATGCGGCCGAGCCCGGCCTGTTGGCAGCCTACGGCTTCGGCGTGATCCTGCTGACCCTGCTGATGGTCTGGGTGGCCGGCGAACTGAAACTGGGCGCCATCGTCATCGGCGGCTTCGCGCTGGCGGTGCTGCTCTACGGTGGCGCGGCGCGGACCATGCTGCTGGTCGGCCGCAGCGGTCGGCGTTCCGCCTTCGATCCATGGCGGCTGGGGCTGGCCAACCTGCGCCGGCGCTGGCGCGGTACGGTGGTGCAGGCGGTCGCCCTCGGGCTCGGCCTGACCACGCTGCTGCTGCTCACCATCGCCCGCGACGACCTGCTGGCGAACTGGCAGAGCCGGGTGCCCGCCGATGCGCCGAACCGTTTCGTGATCAACCTCCAGGCCGACCAGCGCGAGGCCTTCGCCGCATTCTTCGCCGAGCGGGGCCTGCCCGCGCCGGTCACCGAGCCCATGGTGCGGGGGCGCCTGACGGCGGTCAATAGTCAGCCGCGGGGACACGCCGACTACACCGACGAACGCGCGCAGCGGCTGGTGGAAAGGGAGTTCAACCTGTCCTGGAAGAGCGAACTGCCGCCCGGCAATACAGTCGTGGCCGGCAAGTGGTACGGCAGCGATTCCAGTCCGCAGTTCTCGGTGGAACAGGGCCTGGCGGAAACGCTAGGCTTCAGGATCGGCGATGAACTGACCTACGAGGTGGCCGGCGTGCCGCTGTCGGCGCGCATCACCTCGCTGCGCAAGCTCGACTGGGACTCGATGCGCGTCAACTTCTTCGTCGTTGCGCCGCCGGGCCTGCTCGAACGCTATCCGGTCAGCTATATCACCAGCTTTCACCTGCCGGCCGACCGCTCCGCATTGATCGGCGAACTGGTGCGGGACTTCCCGAACATCACCATCATCGACGTGGCGGCCGTGGTCCACCAGTTGCAGGACACCCTGGATCGGGTCGCGCGCGCCGTACAGGCGCTTTTCGGCCTGGCGCTGGCGGCGGGCCTGATGGTCCTCTATGCGGCCTTGCAGGCGACCGCCGACGAGCGCCAGCGCGAGCTGGCCGTGATGCGGGCGCTGGGCGCACGGCGACGCCAACTGCGCCAGGTGCTGTTCGCGGAATTCGCGACGCTCGGCGCTACGGCGGGCCTGCTGGCCGGCCTGGGCGCGGCCGGCATCGGTTGGGCGCTGGGCCGGTTTGCCTTCCAGCTCGCTTATGTACCCAGTCCCTGGCTGCCGATCGCCGGACTCCTGGCCGGCGCCTCGGGTGTGGTCATGGCCGGCCTGTGGGCGACACGCAGTGCGGTGCATGAGCCGGTCAGTGCCCAGTTGCTGGCCGGCTAACCGCCGATATAGGACATCTCGATCTTGTGCGTGACCGGCACGCCGGCACTGCGCAACTCCGAGTAGCGGTCGTCGCGCTTGCGCCAGATATCGGCGATGGCCGACGCGAGTTCGTCGTCGTTGGAACCATCGCGCAGGAGCTTGCGCAGGTCGTGGCCGGAACTGGCGAACAGGCAGGTGTAGAGCTTGCCCTCGGTGGAGAGGCGGATCCGGGTGCAGGTCGAGCAGAAGGCCTGCGTCACCGAAGAGATGACCCCAACTTCGCCGCTACCGTCCCGGTAGCGCCAGCGCTCGGCGACTTCGCCGGAGTAGTTCGGATCGACGGTTACGAGCGGGAGTTCCGTGTCGATGCGGCGGATGACCTCGGCAGACGGCACGACTTCGTCCATGCACCAGCCGTTGGCATTGCCGGCATCCATGAATTCGATGAAGCGCAGGATATGGCCGCTGCCCCGGAAGTACCGCGCCATGGGCAGTATCTGGTGATCGTTGCAGCCGCGCTTGACGACCATATTGACCTTCACCGGCGCGAAACCGCAGGCCGCCGCGGCCTCTATGCCGGCCAGTACCTTGGCAACCGGGTAGTCGGCATCGTTCATGCGCTTGAATACCGCATCGTCGAGCGCATCCAGGCTGACGGTAACGCGCTGCAGGCCGGCATCGCGCAGGCCGCGGGCGCGCGTCGCAAGCAGGGAGCCGTTGGTGGTCAGGGTCAGCTCGAGCCCCGGGATCTTCGCCAGTTGCTCGATCAGTCGCTCGATGTCCTTGCGCAATAGCGGTTCGCCGCCGGTCAGGCGAATCTTGGCGACGCCCTGCGCGGCGAATAGCCGGGCGAGACGAACGATTTCCTCATAGGTCAGGATTTCCTGGCGTGGCAGGAAGGGATAATCGCGGCCGAATACGGTCTTCGGCATGCAGTAGACACAACGGAAGTTGCAGCGGTCGGTAACCGAGATGCGCAGGTCGTGCATCGGCCGGTTGCGCAGGTCCAGCGGTCCAGCCAAGGGTTGCGGCGCCGACACGGCCTATCCTCTCTCGCGCACCAGCCGGAAAGCGGCGCGAATTTCCTGGGCCAGGGATTCGTCGTCCCAGGGCTTGGTAATGTACTTCCAGATGGCGCCCTTGTTGATCGCGTCGGTCACGGTCGATATCTCCGAATAGCCGGAGAGCGAGATTCGCACGGTCTCCGGATAGAGTTCCTTGACCTTGGACAAGAACTCCACGCCGGACATTCCCGGCATGCGCTGGTCCGAGACGATTACCTGCACGGGCTGCAGGGCGAGCAGTTCGAGACCTTCGCTACCGCTGCCGGCGGTCAGGATCCGGTAGCCCTCGCGCCGCAGCAGGCGCCGCAAGGCGTTCAGGACATTCTGCTCGTCGTCGACCAGGAGCAGGGTATTGGCGGCTTCCGCCGTCGCGTCGCTGACAAACCTGAGATGGCGCCCCTCGCGCAGGATTACCTGCAAGTCCTCGGCGGGCACCGGGCGGCTGAACAGGTAGCCCTGCATCTCGTCGCAGTCGTGGCGGCGCAGGAACTGCATCTGCGCTTCCGTTTCCACGCCTTCGGCAACGACGATCTTGCCCAGCTTGTGGGCCATGGCAATGGTTGCCGTGGCGATCGAGGCATTCACCGGGTTGGTGGTAATGTCGCGGACGAACGATTGGTCGATCTTCAGGCGGTCGATGGCGAAACGGGACAAGTAGGCCAGCGACGAGTAGCCCGTGCCGAAGTCGTCGAGAGAGATGCGCACGCCGAGATTCTTCAGCCGGTCGACGATGCGTACGGCCTTGCCCGGATCCTGCATGATGGCGCTTTCGGTGAGTTCGAGCTCGAGCAGTCTCGCCTCCAGCCCCGTTTCGGCCAGGACGCTGGCCACCGTTTCCGGCAGGTTGTTGTAGCGGAAGTGGCGTGCCGACAGGTTGACCGCGATGCGGATTCCCGGCGTACGGATATCCTGCCACTCCTTGGCACGACGGCAGGCTTCGCGCAACACCCATTCGCTGATCGCGATGATCATGCCGGTTTCCTCCGCGACGGGGATGAATGCGCCCGGCGGCACCAGCCCCTGCACGGCGTGCTGCCAGCGCACCAGGGCCTCGACGCCGACGATCTGGCCGGAGGCAAGCGACAACTGCGGCTGGAAATGCAGCCGCAATTCGTCGCGCTCCACGGCGTGGCGCAACTGGCTGGAGATGTCCCGCTGGGTGTTGGCCAATTCCTCCATTTCCGGAGCGAAGAAGTGGAAGCGATCGCCGCCTTCGTGGCGCGCCGCGGATTGGGCGAGAAAGGCTGCGCGCAGCAGGTCTTCGGCACTGCCGGCGTCGAGCGGATAGCGGGCGATCCCGATGCTGCCGGTTATCTCGAGCGTGTGTTCCTCGATCGTAATGGGCTGGGCAATCCGTTGCAGGACGCGTTTGGCGGTATCGCCGCAGACGTTCTTGTCGAGCGTGCCGTTCAGCACCATGACGAACTCGTCGGCGCCGCTGCGGGCGATCAGGTCGTTGCTGCGGACGGCGGCGGAGATCCGGCTGACGATTTCGAGCAGCAACTGGTCGGCAGCTATCGGTCCGATGGTCTGGTTGAGGGTGTGGAAGCGATCGATGTCCAGGTAGAGCAGGGCGAAGCCGGAGCCGTTGGCGTGGCTGGCGGAGAGTGTTTCGCCGAGGTTGCCGAGCAGCGTTTCCCGGTTGGGCAGGCCGGTCAGTCCGTCGATGGCCGTGCGGCGTCCGCCCATGAGTTTCGTCGGCGCGTGGTTCCACTGCTCCTCGGTGACCGCCAGGAAGTGGGTGGTTTCGCCATCGGTGCCGGTGATCGAGGTGATCCCGACTCGCTCGAATATGAGGTCACCGTTCTTGCGCCGGTTGACCAGTTCGCCGTGCCAGGTGCGCCCCGCGAGTATCGTTGCCCAGAGCTCGCGATAGACCGGGGCCGGTGTCCGGCCGGATTGGAAGATGCGCGGATTCCGGCCCAGCAGTTCTTCCAACTGATAGCCGGTGGATTCGCACTGGCGCGGGTTTGCGTAGACGATATTGCCGGTGATGTCCGTGACGAGAATGCCGAAGCCGCCGTTGTCGACGATGCTTCGATAGAGGTCTTTCGGCTGGCTCTCGGTTGCGGGGTCTTCCGCCAAGCTCATGGTCGGGATGATCCGGTCAAGTGGCGGGCCCCGCCACGGGCAGCCAGAGGCGGAAAACCGAGCCCGCGTTCGGTTCGCTCTTGACTTCGAAGCGACCGCTGTGACGCTTGACGATGATGTCGTAGGAGAGGGACAGGCCGAGGCCCGTGCCCTTGCCCACCGGCTTGGTGGTGAAGAAGGGCTCGAAGATGCGCTTCTGGGTATCTGCCGACATGCCCTTGCCCGTATCCTGGACTTCGATCCAGGCCATGGGCCCCTCGATTCCCGAGCGGACGGTGATCGTGCCGCGATTCTCGATCGCCTGGGCCGCGTTGACAAGCAGGTTCATGAGCACCTGGTTCACCTGGGCCGGAATGCAGCGCACGGCTGGCAACTGGCCGTACTGGCGCACGACTTCGGCTTTGTACTTGATCTCGTTGGCGACGACATTGAGCGTGCTCTCCAGGCCTTCGTTGAGGTCGGCTTGCTGCCACTCGGCCTCGTCGACGTGGGAGAAGTCCTTGAGGTCCTGGACGATCTTCTTGACCCGGGAGAGTCCTTCCTGGGATTCCTTGAGCAGGGAAATCACGTCTTCGCGGAGGAAGTCGAGGTCGGCCTCGGCGCGCACGGCCATGATTTCGTCCAACGGGATGTCCTTGGCCTTCGCCTGGCATTGCTCATAGGCGCCGATGACGTTCAGGAGGCGTTCGGTGTAGCTGCGCAAGGTGCCGAGATTGGAATTGACGAATCCGATCGGGTTGTTGATCTCGTGCGCGACGCCGGCGGCGAGCTGGCCGATGGCAGCCATTTTTTCCGACTGCAGCAACTGGTTTTGCGCATCTTCGACCTTTTTCAGCATTGCGACCAGTTCCTTGTGCTCTGCGGCCAGTTGCTCATTGGCACTGGTGAGTTCCTCCGTGCGTGCCGTCACCTTGTCCTCCAGGTGGGCATTGGTCTCGGCCAAGTCCTGGTTGGTGACGGAAAGCACGTGGTAGAGCTTGTGCAGCGCATCGAGCAGCGCCGAGGTGCTGCTATCCACCTCGTGGTGTTCCAGGTCAAAGGCAAGGACGGGCGTCTTGCCTGCCTTGACCAGGTTGATCTGGTGCGCCATGTCCTGGTCTTCAGAGAGAATATGGAAGGTGAGCCAGGCGGTAAGGAAGCCGTGCAGGACTTCGGCCGGATTCTTCATGGTCGCCCGCGACTTCCACATGGCGACAACCTGCTGGATGAAGTCCTTGTGGTGCTTGGTGTGGACCTCGGCATGGCGCGCATCGAGTCCATACTCCTTCATGAGCTGCTCTTCGTCGGCGAAGTGCTGGACCGCATAGTCGGCCAGTTGCTTGAAGAGTCCCTGCAGCGTCATCTCGGTGACCTGATCGCCGCCCAACAGCATGTCGCCGACCTGATTGACGATGTCCACCAGATGGCGATGCTGCCGATCGACGATCTCGATACCGGTGACGAAACGTTCATCCCATGCAAATGCGTCCATTCACTCCTCCGTTGGCTGGGGCCCCAATACCCGCAGCACTTCCTCAAGCGTGGTGTCACCGTTGATGACCTTTTCCGCAGCATCCTCGGCCAGCATGCTCATGCCGCGCTGACGGGCCACGTGCCCGATTTCCAGCATGCTGGCACCGCCGCCGATCCGGTCGCGCAGTGTGTCATCGGCCAATAGTACTTCGTAGAGCCCGATTCGGCGACGGTAGCCGCTGCCATTGCACTTCGGGCATCCGGTGCCCTTGAATGTCCGCAGATCCTCCCGCAGGAAGGCCTTGCCGAGGCGCAACTGCAGGCTGCGATCGATCGGGACTTCGGCGCGGCAGGCGGGGCAGATGCGCCGGGCGAGACGTTGCGCGACGATGCCTTCGAGTGCCGTGGCCACGACATAGGGCTTCAGGCCGAGGTCGAACAGGCGCGCGATGGTCGCAACCGCCGAATTGGTGTGCAGCGTCGAGAACACCTGGTGGCCGGTGAGCGCGGCGTGAAAGGCGACCTCGGCGGTTTCGAAGTCGCGGATTTCTCCCAGCAGAACGACGTCCGGGTCCTGGCGCAGGATCGAGCGCAGGATCAGCGGGAAGGTCAGACCGATCTTTTCCCGGACGAGTACCTGTCCGGCCATGTCGAGGTAGTACTCGACGGGATCCTCGATGGTGACGTAGTTCTTGTCCGGCGTTGCATTGTGCTGCAGCAGCGAATAGAGCGTGGTGGTCTTGCCGCTGCCGGTGGGGCCGGTCGCCAGGATGATGCCCTGCGGCTTGGCCGCCATGGTGTCGATCTTCCTGAGATTTCCCTCCGACAGTCCGATCGAGGCCAGGGTCAGGACGGCGGAGTTGCGGTCCAGCAGGCGCATCACGATCTTTTCGCCATTGATGGTCGGCAACGAGGATACGCGCAGATCCACCACCCGCAGCGGCGTCTTGACCGTGATGCGGCCGTCCTGCGGGCGTCGCCGCTCCGAGATGTCGAGCTCGGCCATGATCTTCAGGCGCGAGACCAGCGACTGGTGGAGTTGATGCGGGATGTGGATCTTGTCCTGCAGGACGCCGTCGATCCGGTAGCGCACGACCACGCTCTTGGTGCGCGGCTGGATGTGGATGTCGGAGGCGCCGAGGCGGATTGCCTCGAGAATGATCGCATTGGCCATGCGGATGGCCGGCGGCTCCTCGGTCCCGCGCAGCAGTTCGTCGAGCGACATCGATTCGTCGTCGTCGATGACCACCTCGATGCCCTCGTAAGGGTCGCTGGTGGAGACCAGTTCCTCGAGTTCCTTGAAATCGACCTCGCCGTCGCCATACAGTTGGGCGATACGGCCGCGAATATCCGCGATGTCTGCCGTCACCACCGTCAACTCGAGCCCGGCGGTGAATCGGATGTCGTCGATCAGCCCGGTATCGAGCGGATCGGCCATGGCCAGGATCAGGCGCCGGCCGTCCAGGCGAACCGGCGCCACCAGTTGCCGCTCGCAGAAACTATGGGGGATGAGGCTCGCCAGCGCTGGATCGGCCGCGATCTCGGCAAGCTGGACTTCCTCGATCAGCATGTCCTTCTTCAACAGGTCGCGCACGACCCGCTCGCTGATCCATTCCTTTTCCATGAGGAGCTTGACCAACGGTTCCCGGCGGGTTTCCTGCAAGCGGAACAACTCCTGCAACTGGGCCGAGGTCAGCAGGTTCTTCTTGTGCAGCAGGAAGCCGAGCTGGCTGCGGTTGGTCACCGCCAGCCGCGACAGCGCGGATATTTCCTTTGCCTTGTGCTCGTTGTCCTTGACCAGATCGCGATTCCGCCGCACCAGATCGAACTGTTCCAGGGCCAGCGACACCGTGATGCGCAGGTCGTTGTCGTCCCACGGCTTGAGGATGAACTTGTAGACGGCGCCCTCGTTGATCGCGCCCATCACCGCGTCGGAATCGGCATGGCCGGTCAGCATGATCCGTATCGTGTCCGGTGAGCGATCCCGGACGGCGCGAAGGAACTGGGCGCCGTTCATGCCGGGCATACGGAAGTCGCTGATGACCAGGTGCGTCGTCGCCTCGGCCAGGCGCTGCAAGCCCTCGTCGCCGCTGCCTGCAGTGAGCACCTGGTAGTTTTCCTGGCGAAAGACCCGCTTCAGCGCATTGAGGACGCCCGGTTCGTCGTCGACGATCAGCAGCCGGTAGGTTCCGGCAGCCCGGGCCGGGGTCTCGGTCGGCTTGCCGGTGAACAAAGCGCCCAAATCCGTCATCGCGTCACCTCAAGCCGGCAGGAATAGGGTCACGGTCGTGCCGAAGCCGAACCGACTGTCGATGGCGAGGCGGCCGCCATGTGCCTGGACGATGTCGCGGGCCACGGTCAGGCCGAGCCCCGTCCCCTTGCCGACATCGCGGGTCGTGAAGAACGGATCGAAGGCGCGCTCCCGCTGTTCGGGCGTCATGCCGACGCCGGAATCGCCGACCGACACTTCGATTCCGCCGTCCACCGCCTGCGTGCGTATGGTAATGACGCCCGGGCGATTCGAGTCGCCGATTGCCTGCACGCCGTTGCGGACAATATTCACGAATACCTGGTTGAGATGTCCGGGCAGGCACAGCAAACGGGGTAGTTGGCCGTACTCCGCGTCGATCGAGACGCCGGCGGGAAGCTGTCCCTGCAAGACGGAGACTACCTGGCGGAGGTTCTCGTTCAGGTCGACGACTTCTTCCTCGGCGCGGTCGACGTTGGAGAAGCCCTTGAGGTCGCCGACGATGCGAGCCACACGGTCGATGCCGCCGATGCTTTCGGTCACCAGGTCGGCGCCGTCCTTGAGCAGGTAGTCGATCTCGAGTGCCTGCCACGCCGCGGCCGCGTCGTTCAGGCGCTCCTTCAGGGCCGCAAATTTCTGCAGGTAGATGGCGAAGCTGGACAGGTTGCTGCGTACGAAGCCGATCGGATTGTTGATTTCGTGGGCGACGCCGGCCGCCAGCCTGCCGAGGGAGGCCAGGTTTTCCGCCTGGTACAACTGGCGCTGGCGCTCGTCCAGGAGCTTGACCTGGGCCGCAACGCGCTGTTCGAGTTCCGCCGACAATTCCTTGTAGCGTGCCTCGGATGCCTGCAGCGCGGCGTGTTGCTCCAGCAGGTCGGCATAGTCGGCGGCAATGCTTTCGACATGCAGGCGACTGGCCATCAGGAGGCGGTGGCGCGCCAGCAGGATGTCGCGCAACAGCGCCGCGGCGGCCTGCAAGCGCGATCCGGCAACTGGCGCGGCGAGATGGCCGATGGGTTCGAGTTCGAGGACCAGGGGGCTGCGCTCGGCGTTCGCCGCCGGTGTGCCCCAGACGACGCGGCCGGCGGGATCGAGCAGGGCCGTGTCGGCTTCCAGCAGCGCCGCCATGTGCCCGCAGACCTGCTCGAGCAGGGGACCGGGCAGCAGGTCGGCGAGGCACGGGCTGCGGTCGAAGACGTCGTTCACGGCAGGATGCCTGCGACGAATGCGGCCTCGTCGAGTCCGTGGCGATCGCTCAGTTGCAGTTCCGGGTCGAATTGGCGATAGAGCGCACGCAAAAGCAGCGCAAAGGTCTCCGCCACGCCGGCTCCGGACAGCGCGGTCGCAAAAGTCAGTGGCCACGACACGCCGGCCCAGCGCTGACGAACTTCCTGCTCGGCCAGGATAGGGGACAAGTCGCGCTTGTTGAACTGGACGACCACGGGCAATCGGTCGAAATCGAGTCCGACGCGGGAGCAGTTCTCCGCCAGATTGCGGAACGACTCGGCGTTGTTGGTTTCCTCGGTGACCTGGGAATCGGCGACGAAGACGATGCCGTCCGCCCTGGACAGGACGGCCTTGCGGGTGCCGTCATGGGCGACCTGCCCGGGCACGGTGAAGACACGAAACTTGATGAGCAGGCCGCTTGGAGCGACGAAACCCATGGGCAGCAGATCGAAGAACAGGGTGCGATCGCCCTGGGTATCGAGCGTCATCAACTCACCCTTCAACTGCGGCGCGACCAGGTCATGCAGCCGCATGAGGTTGGTGGTCTTGCCGCTCCTGGCAGGGCCGTAGTAGACAAGCTTGAAGGTAAGCCGTGCGCCATCCAGTTCCGGCATTCGTCGTCCCCAGTCGCGCGGGCAGGCGCTAGCGGTCCTGAAATTCAGGATCCAGGATCACCGAGCCGTCCGGCCCCCAGTTCACCTGCGTAATGCCGGGTTCCATGGCCTCCAGCCTGATTCGTTCCACTTCCTCGGCGCTCATGCTGCCTGCGGCCAGGCGCGCCAGATCTGCCAGGCGCCGGTTCTCCAGCGTCAGGGCCCGGGCGGACAGGCACTGGGCCAGGGCGGTGATCAGCTCGTAGTCGTTCCATGGCTTGGCGATGAAACGTTCGATGCCGACCTCGTTGACGGCGCGCAACAAGGCGTTGAGATCGGCGTAGCCGGAAAGGATGACGCGGGAACTGTCGGGCTGGATCGCCTTCACCTGACGCAGGAACTCGATGCCGTCCATCTTCGGCATCCGATAGTCGGTCAGAAACAGGTCGAAGCTGGCGTGGCGGGCCCGTTCCAGTGCGGCTTGCGGATCGGAAAACAACTCGGTTTCGATTGGAAACGTGACCTCACCCGAACGACAGGGCACGACCTTCAACAAGCGCTGCAGGCTGCGCAGGATGGGTTCCTCATCGTCGAGAAGCAGGATTCGGCTCATGAGCGATCCTCCACTTGAATGTAGATGGTCATCGGCTTGCCGTCGTCCATGGCCTGCAACTGGCGCAACTGGTCGATGACCAGGTCGTCCAGACTGTAGTTGGATGCGAGCAGCAGGTAGCCGTCGGGATGGCGCAGCGCGCGGCTCAGGGTCATGCCTGGCTTGAGCTGTGCCGGGCGCAGGGCGAGTTCCTTCCAGAGGCGTTGCGGCGGTTCCGGCTTCTGGTCGGGGTCGCGCAGCGTGGCGGGACGACCGACGTGCTTCACGTAGATGGACAGCGCAATCTGCGCTTCGCTCTCGACGGCCAGCAAGCGGTCGATGAGTGCTCTATCGACGAACTGGCCGGCGGTCGCCAGCACCTCGCCCTCGGGATATTCGAGTTTCCGAGTCAGCACCATGCCCGACTTCAGCTCCGCGGGCCGCAGCGCGTGGTCCTTGCTCGCTTCGACGGATGCCTGGATCAGCAGTGTCTTGAAGGTGTTGACCACCCCGGGATCGTAATGGCGGCCACGGCCCGCGACGATGTACTCCAATGCCTGGTCCGGCGTGTGCTCCTGCAGCGTCAGCGTTCCCATCTGCAGGGCGTCGTAGTCGTTGGCCACCGCAAGGATGCGGGCGCCGATCGGAATCGCCAGTCCCACCAGGCGGTCCGGATAGCCGCTGCCATCCAGGTATTCATGATGATGGCGGATGATCTTCGCCGCATTGGCGAGTTGCTCGACGCCTTTGAGCAACTGGTGGCCGCGGACCGGATGCTCCATCAGGCGGTTGCGTGCCTCGCCGGCGAGCGCCGCGAAGGGCTTGTCGAGCAGGTTGTCGGGCAAGCTGATCTTGCCGATGTCGTGCAGCAGCCCGGCCAACAGCACATCCTGCTGGTCGCCATGGCTCAGGCCCATGCGCTGCGCCACCGCCCGGGCATGCTCGGCGACCCGCCGGCCGTGGCCGGCCAGGCGGCCGCCGCGCAGTTCGATGAGGCTGGAGAAGGTGCGCACCGTGAGCATGAAGCCCTGTTGCAGCAGTTCATTGGCGTGCTTCAGTTCGGCCGTGCGTTCGGCCACCCGCTGTTCAAGGCTGGCGTTGAGGCTCTTCAGCTCCTCGTTCTGCTGCTGGGTCAGCAGATTGAGGCGGGCGTTTTCCGAGGCCAGGCGCTGGTGTTCCAAGGCTTCGCGGACCGTCAGGACAATCTCGTTGTCGTCCCAAGGCTTGGAAATGTAGCGATAGATCTCGCCGCGGTTGATGGCCGCGACGGTCGAGGAAATGTCGGCATAGCCGGTGAGCAGGATGCGCAGCGTGTGCGGCCAGCGGCCGCGCACCTGCTCCAGGAACTGGGCGCCGTCCATTTCGGGCATGCGCATGTCGGAAACGACCAGGTCGACCGCTTCCTTTTCCAGAACCGCCAGTCCTTCGGCGCCACTGCCGGCCGTCAGGATCTTGTAACCCTGGGGCCGGAATAGTCGTTTCAGCGACGACAGAATGCTCGACTCGTCGTCGACGAAAAGCAGTATCGCCGGACTGGCTGCGGCGTTGGGCTCGTCCATGGCCTCATCTTACTACTTCGGCATTGGCAGATGCATGCGCCGCGACGCCTCGGGCCCAGACCACGACGGCACTTTCGGGATTTCAACCGAAACTAGAGGGGGAATTGACCCCATTCTTCCGCTTAACCGCTGCCGGCCGCGAGCGCAGGATAGGCACCACTCAGTCTAGGAGGTGCCTGTGATCATAGAGTCCGTGGAGTTGATTGCCCTGCCCAATGCGCCGGCGTACCAGAGCAAGATCTACCGAGCCCATCTCGATACGGGCGAGGATGTCGATCTCTTTCAGCAGCACTGGGACGTGCCGTTGCCGCCCGAGTCCCTGGTCGGCCTGACGCCGGAGGAGGCGCGCCGGAAGCGGACACAAAGAATGCTGGCGGTGGCCGAAGGCCACCACTGACCGTCGGCCGGCCCGGTATTACGGCTGCGGCTTGTTCGGATTGCCGCCGCCGCCCGGACGGGGGCGGCGCTTGCCGCCGCCGCTCTTGGGCGGATGCTTCTTCTGCTGGAACTGCCTGCCACTGCCACCGCCGCCGACCGGCTTGTCGGACGAGCCGGGCTGTTGTCCGGGGCTGACGCGGTTGCCCGGCGCCAACTGGATTTCCAGTTCATTGATTTCGTCCCACTGGGCATCGGATCGGTCGCGTTCCGGTACCGACAGCAGCTCGCGCAGGCGCCGCCGGGGGTCGAAGGTCGGGGTGGCCGGCTGCGGAGCGGGCGCGGCTGGCGCGGCCTCCTGGGCGGGCTGTGAATTCTCGGGCGTATCGGATTCCGTACTCATGGCAGTGATTATAACCGCAGCAGCGCGGGTCATGCGCTGCCCCGGGATTCCAGCATCTCCCAGCGCTCCAACAAGTCCAGCAGTTCGGTTTCGATGCCGCCCAGGCGGGTGGCGATCCGGGTCGCCTCTTCCGGCCGACCCGAGTGCAGGTCCGGATCGGCAAGCTGCCCGGTAAGCCGGGCTTGTTCCGCTTCCAGCGCGGCAATGCGGTCCGGCAGCACCTCCAGTTCGCGCTGTTCCTTCCAGCTCAGCTTGTTGCCGGCCGGCTTTGCCGGGCCGGCGGCAGGCTCGGTGCTGCGCGCCGTAGCGGCCTTCGCCGCGACTGCGGCATCCTTGCGGCAACGCAGCCAGTCTTCGTAGCCACCCGCATATTCCTTCCAGATCCCGTTGCCTTCGGCGGCGATGGTCTGGGTGACCACGTTGTCGAGGAAGGTCCGGTCGTGGCTGACCAGGAAAATGGTGCCCGGGTAGCCTTGCAGGAGGTCCTCCAGCAATTCCAGCGTTTCGATGTCCAGGTCGTTGGTCGGTTCGTCGAGCACCAGCGCATTGGCCGGCCGCGCGAACAGGCGTGCCAGCAGCAGCCGGTTGCGTTCGCCGCCTGAGAGCGACTTGACCGGCGAGCGGGCACGGGCCGGTGCGAACAGGAAATCGCCCAGGTAGCCGATCACGTGCTTGCGTTCGCCGTTGATCTCGACGTAGTCCGATCCCGGCGAGATGACGTCGGACAGCGTCGCCTCGGGGTCGAGGGTGGCCCGGAACTGGTCGAAATAGGCCGCCTGCAGGCGCGTGCCGAGCCGGACCGTGCCAGAGTCGGGCGCCAGTTCGCCGAGGATGAGCCGCAGCAGCGTGGTCTTGCCCGCCCCATTGGGGCCGATCAGGCCGATGCGGTCGCCGCGCATGATGCGGACCGAGAAGTCGCGGACCACGGTCTTGTCGTCGAATGCCTTGTTGACGTTCGCGAGTTCGGCGACCAACTGGCCGCTCTTCTCGCCGGCGTCGAGCGCCAGTCGGGCCGAGCCGAGCCGCTCGCGGCGGGCGGCCCGTTCTCGGCGCAGTGCCTCCAGGCGCAGCACGCGACCCTCGTTGCGGGTGCGCCGGGCCTCGACGCCCTTGCGGATCCAGACCTCCTCCTGGGCGAGGAACTTGTCGAACCTGGCGTTCTGGAGCGCCTCGTCGCGCAGCATTTCCGCCTTGCGCGCCTGGTAGGTGGCGAAAGAGCCGGGAAAGCTGCTCAGGATGCCGCGATCGAGCTCGACGATGCGCGTCGCCAGGCGATCGAGAAAGCGGCGGTCGTGGGTGACGAACAGCAGCGACATGCCGCTGCCGAGCAGCAGTTCCTCCAGCCACTCGATCGCGCCGAGGTCGAGGTGGTTGGTCGGCTCGTCGAGCAGCAGCACTTGCGGTTCGCTGGCCAGCGCGCGCGCCAGCGCCAGGCGTTTCTTCTGGCCGCCCGACAGCGTGCCGACCCGGGCGTCGGCATCGAGGCCGACGCGCTCGATGGCGCGCTCGGCTTGCGAGGCGGCCGACCAGGCGCCGAGCGCCTCGAGTTCGTGCTGCAGCCGGTTCAACTGCTCGAGCAGCGTGTCGTGATCCGCGTCCGGTTCGGCCAGGCGATGCGAGACGGTGTGCCACTCGGCGATCAGCCGGGTCGCCGCGCCCATGCCGGCGACGACCGCCTCGAACACGTTCTGGTCGCCGTCCAGTTCCGGTTCCTGCGGCACGTAGGCGAGGCGCAGGCCCGGCTGGTGCCAGACGACGCCGTCATCGAGGTGTCCCGAGCCGGCCAGTGCCGCCAACAGCGAGGACTTGCCGCTGCCGTTGCGGCCGATCAGCGCGACCCGCTCACCCGCATCGAGCTGGAAATCGGCGCGATCGAGCAGCGGCACGTGGCCGAAGGCAAGGCAGGCTTGGGAAAGTGAGATCAGCGGCATGGCGGGAATTTGTTAGGATTCTAATCGAGGGAGGTGTGCCGCCATGAGCAGCAAGCACGCGAATCTGTTGCGCAGCATCTTCAGCGATCCGATCAGCGCCAACATCCACTGGCGGGAAGTCGAATCCTTGCTCCATCACCTTGGCGCGACGGTTGACGCCGCCCATGGCGCGCGCTTCCACGTCAAGCTCAATCGTGCCGAGATCTACCTGCATCACCCGCATCACAGCAATGTCTGCGACCGCAACCTGATCAAGCAGTTGCGCGAGTTCCTGGCTCACGCCGGCGTCAGCGTATCGAGCTACGAGGCGTCCGACCGCGGCTGACTCTTGTCAGCCGCCGCCCATGAACAGTCTGACCGCGCGGTTGAAGCTCCAGACCGCCGGAATCTCGATCACGTCGTATTCGGCCGCCAGTTCGCGCGGAAAGCGGTTGTAGGGCGCCAGCATCATGATGATCTGGCGGACCGCGTTGTCGATTTCCGGGACGCCGCTGGAGCGTTCGAAGGTGATGCTTTCCACCTGGCCGTCGGCGCGTAGCGCCACCGTGACCAGGGGATTCTGGTAGGGGCCGGACTTGGCCTTCTCCAGCACCTCGAAGGGCGCCCGCAGGCTGACGTTGCGACGCCAGACTTCGGCGAAGATCATCAGTTGTTCGTCCTGGTCGGCACGCCCGATTACGGTCTTGCGGCGCGAACTGCTCGATTGGCTGGGCGGTACCGGCAGGCTGGCCTGTTTCTTCTCCCGCGCCGCCTGTTCGGCCCGCTGCCTTTCCAGCGCGGCTGCTTGCTGGCGGGCGCGTTCCTCTGCGATACGACGGGCTTCCGCTTCGGCTGCCATGCGGCGCTCCTCGGCTTCCCTGGCCTGGCGCAGGGCATCCTGGCGGGCGCGTTCCTCGGCAATGCGGCGCGCTTCCGCCTCTGCGGCCCGACGCGCTTCGGCCTCGGCGATACGGCGTGCCTCCGCCTCGGCCGCCCGGCGGGCCGCTTCGGCTTCGGCCAGCCGCCGCTCCTCCGCTTCCTGTGCGAGCCGGCGTTCCTCGGCTTCGCGGGCCTGGCGGATCGCTTCCTGGCGCTGCGCCTCCTTGCGCAATGCCTCCTGGCGCGCCTGCTCGTCGGCGATTCGGCGGAGCTCGGCCTCTGCGGCGGCGCGTTGGCGCGCCTCGGCAACGGCGGCGAGGCGACGTTCCTCGGCTTCCTGTGCCAGGCGGCGTTCTTCGGCCTCGCGGGCCTGCCGTGCGGCTTCCTGACGTTGGGCTTCCTTGCGCAATGCCTCCTGTCGCGCCTGCTCGTCGGCGATGCGGCGGGCTTCCGCTTCCGCCGCGGCGCGCTGGCGTGCTTCGGCTACGGCAGCCAGCCGGCGCTCCTCGGCTTCCTGGGCCAAGCGTCGTTCCTCGGCCTCGCGGGCCTGCCGGACTGCTTCCTGGCGCTGGGCTTCCTTGCGCAGCGCCTCCTGCCGGGCTTGTTCGTCGGCGGCGTGGCGAGCCGCGGCCTCCTGGGCGAGCCGCCGCTCTTCCGCCTCACGGGCCTGTTGCAATGCCTCCTGGCGCAGCGTTTCCTGCCGGGCGGCCTCAAGCCTGGCCGCCTCGCGGCGCACGAACTCCTGGCGCTCGGCATCCCGACGCAGGATTTCCTTGCGCGCTGCCTCGTCGGCGATGCGCTGGGCCTCCGCCTCGGCGGCCAGCCGTCTGGCTTCCGCAGCGGCGCGCCTTTCGGCTTCGAGAACCGCACGCCTCTCGACCTCGGCTTCCGCCGCCAGGCGGCGCTCTTCAGCCTCCTTGGCGAGCTTGCGCTCGGTGGCTTCGCGCGCCAGGCGTTCGGTTTCCTGGCGCTGCAGTTCCTTGGCCGCGGCTTCGGCGGCGGCGAGCTCGGCCGCGCGCTGCTTGGCCAACTCGCGCTGCCTGGTCAGTTCCTGCTGGCGTTTCTCCTCTTCCAGCGCGGCCTTTTTCTGCGCCTCGGCGGCCGCGTCGATCTTCTTCTCGGCCACCGGTTCCGGCTTGGGCGCCGGCGGCACCGCCGCCGTGATGGCGGAAGGCGCGGCCGCGACCACGGGCGCCGGAGCGGGGATGGGCGGCGCAGCGATCGGCGCTTCGGCGAGGCTGGGCGGCGCGACGGGCGCCGGCGGCTTGGGCTTCTTCGGGCGTTCGGCGCGGACCCGGCGTTCCGCCTTCGGCAGGGGCTTCTTGGCGGTCTTCGCCGCCGCGGGCGCCGGCGCCAGGACGACGTCGACTGTCGGGGCGCGGCGCAGTTGCCAGGGCAGGGTCAGTTCGGGCATGCCCAGGCCGGGCGCATCGAATTGCATGGCGAGCAGCAACAGGTGGATCGCCAGGGACGCGACGAGCGAGCGCGTGAAGCGGACACGGTCGCTCCGCCGCCATCCCCGCGGCCAGGGGATGAGGCCAGGCTTTGGGGCGCGTCTGCGTTGCGGCGCTACCTTAACTGTCGTCATCTGGGAAACCGTCGCCCATGACCCCCCGGTCGGCTCTGGTAAAGGAAAAAGAGGCCGATTGTAACTGGAGGACATTGTTCTTTACTTAAGTCGTCTTTTGGCGTCGGCCTGAAGCGGGACCTTGTTCGTCCGTCATCCCGTGCACCGCTACAATTGAGGCATGGCTCACACCCGCCGCGATTTTCTCGTCAGCCTGGCAGCCTTGGCGATGGCCGGCAGCGGTCGCGGCGAGTTGCCAGGCGGACCGCTTATCGCCATTCCGTCGGCGTTGCTGTTGCCCAGGCCCAAGGGGCAGCGCGTCGTGGTGGTCGGGGGAGGGTGGGGCGGATTGTCCTGTGCACGCCAGTTGCGCAGGCTCGCCCCCGATCTCGACGTGGTGCTGCTCGAAAGAAGCCCGGCGTTCTGGTCTTGTCCGCTGAGCAACAAATGGCTTGCCGGTCTCGTCGATACCCGCTTGCTGGTTCATGAGTACGCCGCTGCAGCGCGCGCCTACGGGTACACCTTCGTTCAGACCGAGGTCCGTGCCATCGACCGCGATCGCCGGATCGTCGTCACCGACGGCGGCACGGTCGACTACGACTGGCTGGTTCTCGCCGTCGGCATCCGCCAGGACTACGACGCATGGTTCGGCAACGATCGCAGTGCCATCGATTACGCCAGGTCCCATTTCCCGAGCGCATGGCAGTCCGGCAGCGAAGCGGCGGTGCTCAAGCGCAAGGTCGAGCGCTTTGCCGGTGGCGACTTCCTGATGAACGTGCCGCCGATGCCTTATCGTTGTCCGCCCGCTCCCTACGAACGCGCCAGCCTGATTGCGTGGCTGCTCAAGTCGCGGAAAATCAAGGGCAGGCTGATCGTGCTCGACCCCAACCCGGTTTCGCCGACCTTCCGGCGCGTTTTCACGGAACGCTACAAGGACTGGATCGTCTATGTCCCGGATGCGCGGGTGACGGCCGTGGATCCCTTCAACAGGAAGGTGAGCACCGAGTTCGACGAGTATCGCTTCGACGAAGCCATCCTGATGCCACCCCAGCAAGCCGGCGAACTGGTCTGGCAGGCCGGGTTGATCGGTCGGGATTCGGACGGCCGGCCGACCGGCTGGGCGGCCCAGGATCCGATGCGTTTCAATGCCAACGCCGATGAGCGGGTATTCCTGGTCGGCGATGCGCTCGGGCCGGTGTCGCCGCTGTTCGGCCACTATCCGAAAAGCGGCCATGCGGCGAGCCGCCAGGGGCGCATCGCGGCCGGTGTAATTGCGGCTCGTGCCAAGGGTGCCGAGCTGCCGCGCGACTTGCCGGAGAGCGTTTGCTTCGTGTTTCCCGACTTCGAGCCGCAGGAGATGATACGCATCGAATCGCGCTATCGCGTTCGCGGCGATGGATTGATCGAGCAGGCCACGAAACAGCTTCTCGATCCCAACCCGCGTGGCGAAGACCTCCAGTGGGCAACGTCGATGTTCGCCAACTTCCTGGACTACAAGGGCTGAGTCCTAGTGCCTGGCCCAGACTCGCGTATTGCCGTTCTTCTCGACCAGCAGCGTGTTGTAGAGCTCGCGGCGCACAACGGGTTCGGTGGCGCCTTCGGTATCGAGGATGGTGCAGCCCCGCTCGCAGAAGGGCGACGACCTGTCGAAGCCCGGCGCGCCGCGCGGCAGGCCCGGAACCGCCAGGCCCAGGGCACGGGGTTTCTCCTGCAGCAGTTGCTTGATGTCGTCGGCCGGTACGTGGCCCTCGACAAAGTAGCCCCCCACCACCGCGGTCAGGGTCGACTCCAATTCGACCGGCACCTTCAGCCGCCGTTTCAGGGCGGCCATGTCGTCAACGCCATGAAAACTGGCGGTAAAGCCGTTCTCCCGCAGGTGTTCGGTCCAGTCGATGCAGGACAGGCACACCGTCGGTCCGTAGACTTCAACCGGCGGCAGCGCTTCGCCCGCACTGGCGCCGGCTGCCAGCACCAGGCCGCTCCAGAGCAGGGCGCGTCTCAGCATGGCGTTCCGGCCTTGCAACCCTTCAGTATCCACAGGGAAATCACGCCTGCGACCTCGTTGGCCATGTTCTTTCTGGCCATGGACAGCGGGTCGCGGCCGGCGTTGGTCTTCACCGTCGTATCGGCGCCGGCTTCGAGCAGCAGTTGCGCATGCGCGGCGCGCAGCGTGTAGGCGGCCATGTGCAGCGGCGTGGCGCCGTCGTTATCGCGCGCATTCACGTCGGCGCCCGCCGCAATCAGCACCTTGAGCGCCGAGATGTCCGGATTGGTCGCCGCCAGATGCAGGGGTGTCGAGCCCAGGCCGGTGCGCGCGTCCCGGTCGGCGGGGGTCGCTGACAGGAGCGCACGAACTTCGGCGCCTGTGCCAATCCGTGCCGCATCGTGGATCGGTCTGTCGTTGGCACCGAGCGTCTGTGCCCCGGCCTGGATTGGGGAAACGCACAGCCACATCCCGCATGCGAATGAAAGCAAACGCCGCCACATAGTCGACTCCTTTCGTCGAGTATGGACGACTCGACTTGGGCAGTCAATTCTTCGCGCGGCGGCGGTGGCCCGTTTACCCCGGCGTACGCCTGCTAAGGCCTGTAGCTCGGCAATTCGATGACGTAGGTGTCGACGGTTCCGCCGTTGGTGTTCCAGTCCGAGCCGAAGATCACCCGGGTGCCGCTCGGGCTGATATTGGCGTGCGGCTCGGCCCAGTAACCGGTCCCTTCCTGCCCCGTGGAACGATGATGGCCGATCCGGCATACGGTGCCGTCGTTGACGTTGGCCAAGGCGACTTCCCGGTCGAGGAAGCGAGTCCCGGCGGTGGTGCCGGTCATCGACACCGCAACCCATCCCGGGTTCCTGAAGGCATGCGCCGAGATGTGGGTGCCGACGCGCGGATACTCCCAGCCGTTCGCTTCGCCGATGACGGTCGTCACCGCGCCCGTATTCAGGTTTTCGACGATCAGGTTGCCGTTCCGGCCGGCCAGGTCGAACTGCACCGAGGCCCAGAAATCCTGGCCGTTCGCCATCCTGCCGGTGGCGCCATGTTCCGTGCCGTCGACCGTCATGGCGCGTACCAGCGCATTGTTGGCCGACGTGTAAACGTTCTGGCCCTGCACGTAGTAGGTTCCCGAAGACGAGATGATGGGGGTGGCGGTCGTTGCGGCGCTGCGTGTCGTGTTGGATCCGAGCTCATACAAGATACTGTTGCCCGACGACACGTCGAAGCCGAAGAGATTGGAGGCCCAGTCACCATAGATGGGGTCGCTACCAAAGCTGATCGATTGTGCGAAGGTGCGTACGGTAGACGACGAGTTCGTACTCGGGTGGTACACCTTCAGGGTACTGCCGCTCGGGTAGTAAAGGGCATCCGGATCGGTGGACGACCAGTAGGCGTGCTCGATGTCCGCCGGGCTGATGTTGACGTTCCGGATGAAGGCGTAGGTCTTGCCGTGGAGCAGGACATGGCCGGAACCTACGACATACAGCAGCAAGTAACTCTCGTCGGCATTCCAGCCGGGCATGGTCGAGTAGACGGGTTTGGCGTAGGTTGCCCCGAACTGGGCGACGACGTCGGTGATGCGTCGCACGGTCGTGCCGAAGTTCGGGTCGACATAGCTTCCCAGCAAGGCCGGCTTGCCGACGTTGGTCATCGGGTGGGCAAGTTTGTCGGTGATCATGTTTTCGCACAGGCTCGTCGTGCCGTAGGTCGTGCCCGGGGGCGGAGTCGATGGCGGCGGACTGGATGCGGGGGGCGTCGATCCGGAGTCGGTGCTCGCCGAGGTCGTGCTGGTTCCGCCGCCGCCGCCACCGCCGCCACAGGCAGCGAGAAGGGCCGCAACCAGGGCGAGAAGCAGGTGTGGCTGCGTGGATTTCCGGGGTTTCGAGTAGGTCATGTCCGCTTCCAATTCCTTTGGGATGCCCAACTGTAGCTTTATAGCAGCCTTGCGGAACAGATGTCGCAGTGCAGCGACACGATACCGGGGAACGGAGCAAAGAAGACGCCCCAACCTTGTGGGCCGGGGCGCCGGTGCCGACGGGTGTGTCGGCGGGGAAAGTCAGCCGTGGTGGTACGCCACCTCAGACCGTGACGGTATCCGCCACTTCCTGGAATTCGCCGATCTGGTTGAAGTTCATGTAGCGGTAGATGTCGGCGGACTTGCCCTCCAGCGCCTTTACATGCTCCAGATACTCGGGCGGCGTCGGGATGCGGCCGAGCAGGGCGCAGACGGCGGCAAGTTCTGCGGAGCTGAGATAGACGCGGGTGTCGATGCCCAGGCGGTTCGGGAAGTTACGGGTCGAGGTCGACACCGCCGTGCTGCCCTTGCGCACCTGCGCCTGGTTGCCCATGCACAAGCTGCAGCCGGGCATTTCCATGCGCGCGCCGGACTTGCCGAGCACCGAGTAGTAGCCTTCCTCGTTGAGCATCATGGCGTCCATCTTGGTCGGCGGCGCGATCCACAGACGGGTCGGCAGGTCGCTCTTGCCTTCGAGCACCTTGCCGGCGGCGCGGAAGTGGCCGATGTTGGTCATGCACGAGCCGATGAAGACTTCGTCGATCTTGTCGCCTTGCACCGCGGAGAGCGGCATGACGTCGTCCGGGTCGTTCGGGCAGGCCAGCAGCGGCTCCTTGATCTCGTTCATGTCGATCTCGATCACGGCGGCGTACTCGGCGTTGGCGTCCGGCTGCAGCAGCGTGCCGTTGGCGATCCAGTCCTCCATGGCCTTGATGCGGCGGCCCAGCGTGCGCTTGTCTTCGTAGCCTTCGGCGATCATCCACTTCATCAGCGTGATGTTCGAGTTCATGTACTCGACGATCGGTTCCTTGTTCAGGCGCACGGTGCAGCCGGCGGCGGAACGCTCGGCGGAGGCGTCGGTCAGTTCGAAAGCCTGTTCCACCTTGAGGTCGGGCAGGCCTTCGATTTCCAGAATGCGGCCGGAGAAGATGTTCTTCTTGCCCTTCTTCTCGACAGTCAGCAGGCCCGCCTTGATGGCGTAGTACGGAATCGCGTTGACCATGTCGCGCAGCGTGATGCCGGGCTGCAGCTTGCCCTTGAAGCGGACCAGCACGGATTCCGGCATGTCGAGCGGCATGACGCCGGTGGCGGCGGCGAAGGCGACCAGGCCGGAGCCGGCCGGGAAGGAGATGCCGATCGGGAAGCGGGTGTGCGAATCGCCGCCGGTGCCGACGGTGTCGGGCAGCAGGAAGCGGTTCAGCCACGAGTGGATGACGCCGTCGCCGGGCTTGAGCGAAATGCCGCCGCGCGCGGTGATGAAGCTCGGCAGAGTGCGTTGTGTCTTGATGTCGACCAGCTTCGGATAGGCGGCGGTGTGGCAGAAGGACTGCATCACCAGGTCCGCCGAGAAGCCTAGGCAGGCGAGGTCCTTGAGTTCGTCGCGGGTCATCGGGCCGGTGGTGTCCTGACTGCCGACCGAGGTCATCTTCGGCTCGCAGTAGGTGCCCGGACGGATGCCCTTGCCGGCGGGAAGGCCGCAAGCGCGGCCGACCATCTTCTGCGCCAGCGTGTAGCCCTTGCCGGTGTCGGCCGGGTTCTGCGGCAGGCGGAAGAGGGTGGAGACGGGCAGGCCGAGGAATTCGCGCGCCTTGGCGGTGAGGCCGCGGCCGATGATCAGGTTGATGCGGCCGCCGGCGCGCACTTCGTCGAGCAGCACTTCCGACTTGTAGTCGAACGTGGCAATGAGCTTGCCGGCCTTCTCGACCTTCTTGTCATAGGGAAGGATGTCGATCACGTCGCCCATGTTCATCTGCGCGACATCGCACTCGATGGGGAAAGCGCCCGCGTCTTCCTGGGTGTTGAAGAAGATCGGCGCGATCTTGTTGCCCAGGCAGTAGCCGCCGTAGCGCTTGTTGGGCACGAAGGGGATGTCGTCGCCGGTCCACCACAGCACGGAGTTGGTGGCGGACTTGCGCGAGGAGCCGGTGCCCACCACGTCGCCGACGTAGGCGACCGGGTGGCCCTTCTTCTTCAGTTCCTCGAACAGCTTGATCGGGCCGCGTTCGCCGGGCTTCTCGGGCGTGATGCCGTCGCGTGCGTTCTTCAGCATGGCCAGCGCGTGCAGCGGGATGTCCGGGCGGCTCCAGGCGTCGGGGGCGGGCGAAAGGTCATCGGTGTTGGTTTCGCCGGTGACCTTGAAGACGGTGACGCTGATCTTCTTCGGTACTTCGGGGCGCGAGGTGAACCACTCGGCGTCGGCCCAGGATTGCAGCACGGCTTTGGCGTTCGCGTTGCCGGCCTTGGTCTTCTCGGCGACATCGTGGAAGGCGTCGAACATCAGCAGGGTGCCCTTGAGCCCCTTGGCCGCGACGGCGCCGACTTCCTTGTCGTCGAGCAGGTCGATCAGCGGCTTGACGTTGTAGCCGCCGAGCATGGTGCCGAGCAGCTCGGTGGCCTTGGCGCGCGAAATCAGCGCACATGGCGTGTCGCCACGGCTGACTTTGGCCAGGAACTCGGCCTTGACCTAGGCGGCGTCGTCGACGCCGGCCGGCACGCGGTGGGTGATCAGGTCGACGAGGACGGCTTCCTCACCCTTGGGCGGATTCTGCAGCAGGGCGACCAGGGATTCGGTCTGCTGCTTGGTCAGGGGCAGGGGCGGGATGCCGAGGGCGGCGCGTTCGGCGGCATGGGCTCGGTAGGCTTCCAGCATGGGGGTATCCTCGTTGGTCATTGTTGGGGTTGGGGGAAAAAGCGGGAAAGCGCCGGCTCGGCAACGGTCATCCCGGTCGACCGCGCCCGTTGCAGGAGTTCCCAGTAATAGCGGTACGAAGCGCGGTCGTGCAGCCGGCCCCCACGCTGGATCGGGCCCCAGTCGGCATCCTGGGCGACGACCAGGACCGCGGCGGCCTCGCTGACTTCCGCGAAGTCCGGTTGCATCGCCTCGACGATAGGCCGGATCTGGTTCGGGTGGATGCTCCACATGCGCAGGTAGCCGAACTCCAGGCGGGCGCGGCGGGCATCGTCGGCGACCACGGCGAGATCGCGCATCTCGGTGGTGACGTTATGACTGGGCACGATCCCGTTGCCGAGCGCGGCGGCAGAGATTTCGGTCTTGGCGCGCGCGACCAGCGGGTGCGCGAACTGGCCGGGCGATCGCATCGCCGTGGCGGGAATCGCACCATGGTGCGCGGAGACGAAATCCATCAGGCCGAAGTCGAGCGACTCGACGTGCGGCAGGCGAGCGATCTCCCACGCCTCGCGCAACGCACCGGGTGTTTCGATCAGCACGTGCACCGGAATCTCGCGGGTGATGCCGTGGCGACTGCGCAACCGGTCGAGTTCGGCAATCTGCGTCAGCGCGTCGTCGGCAGACTCGGGCTTCGGCAGCACGATGTAGGCGATGCGGGTACCCGCGACGGCGATCAGGGCGTCCAGCTCGTCTCGCCACGCGCGGTGGCCGACGTCGTGGATGCGTGCGCCGATGCGGCCAAGGCGGTTGTCCGGGCTAGCGACGACACGCGCGATCATCTCGGCGTGGGCACGCTCGCCACCGACCGGCGCGCCGTCCTCGCAGTCGCCGGTGATGTCGAAAACGGGGCCCAGTTCGTTCTGCAACTGGAGCGCCTTGCCGAGCAGCTTTTCGCTGCCCGCATAGTGTTCGCAGGCGGCCAGTGCCGGAAACGGCCGGCCGCCCGCGTGGAGCACTTCGGCGGGATGAAGTGCCATTGCCATGCGGCAATCAGGCGAACAGGTGCTTGACGCCGTCGCGCTCTTCGGTGAGTTCCTTGAGCGTGAAGTCCATCTTTTCGCGCGAGAAGGCGTCGATTTCGAGCCCCTTGACCACTTCCCACTTGCCGCCGGCACAGGTGCAGGGCATGCCGTAGATCATGCCTTCCGGAATGCCGTAGGAGCCGTCGGAAACCACGCCCATGGTCACCCATTTGCCGTTGGTGCCCATGTTCCAGTCGCGCATGTGGTCGATGGCGGCATTGGCGGCCGAGGCGGCGGAGGAAAGGCCGCGCGCTTCGATGATGGCGGCGCCGCGCTTGCCGACCTTGGGGATGTACTCGTTCTTGTACCAGGCTTCATCGTTGACCAGCGCCGGTGCCGCTTTGCCGCCGACGGCGGCGAATCGGATGTCGGGATACATGGTGGGCGAGTGGTTGCCCCAGACGACCATCTTCTCGATATCGGTGACCGAGGCGCCGGTGCGCGTGGCCAGTTGCGAGATGGCGCGGTTGTGGTCGAGGCGCATCATCGAGGTGAAGGCGGTCCGCGGCAGGCTCTTCGCGGTGTTCATGGTGATCAGCGCGTTGGTGTTGGCGGGGTTGCCGACGACGATCAGCTTGAGGTCGCGGGCGGCGACCTGGTCGATCGCCTTGCCCTGTTCGGTGAAGATCTTGGCGTTCTCGAGCAGCAGGTCCTTGCGTTCCATGCCCGGGCCGCGCGGCTTGGCGCCGACCAGCAGGGCCTGCTGGACATCCTTGAAGGCGACCTTCGGGTCGGACGTGCCGATCATGCCGGCCAGCAGCGGGAAGGCGCAGTCTTCCAGTTCCATCATCACGCCCTTGAGCGCCTGCTGGGCCTTGTCGATCGGGAGTTCGAGCATTTGCAGGATGACGGGCTGGTCCTTGCCCAGCATTTCGCCGCTGGCGATGCGGAACAGTAGTGCGTAACCGATTTGGCCGGCGGCGCCGGTGACGGCGACTCGGACGGGGGCTTTGGCCATTTTGGGACTCCTAGGCAGCAGGTTGAAGGAAAGCGAAACGGACTCGGCGAAGCTTGGGGTCGGGGGTGGCGGGCTGGGCTGTCGTCAAAGCGCGGGCGTCAGTACCGGGCACCAGGCCAAATCATAGTCTCGCGTTGTGCAGCGTGTCAATAGTTATGAGATAAAAGATATAAGACATAAGATGGACTATGGACGAGCAGAAAAAAATGTGCTCCAATGCGCCGCATGGTCAGCGAGTCCCCCACCTTCAGTCCACTCTACCGTCAGATCAAGGGCCTGATCCTGCAGGCCCTGGACGGCGGCGAATGGCGTCCGGGCGAGGTCATTCCGAGCGAGACCGAACTCGCGGTCCGCTTCGGCGTCAGCCAGGGGACGGTGCGCAAGGCGGTGGACGAACTGGCCGCGGAAAACTATCTGCTGCGTCGACAGGGCAAGGGCACTTTCGTTTCCTCCCATAACGATCCGCGGGCCTTCTTCCGCTTCCTGCGCCTGCAGAGGCTGAATGGCGACGTCGAAACCTCCCGCAGCGTGCCGCTCGAATGCTGGCGCGCCAAGGCCGGGCAGGAAGCCGCGCGGATGCTGGGCATCCAGTTGGCCGATCCGATCATCATTGTCCGCCGCGTGCTCGAGTTCGCCGGCAAGCCGGTGGTGCTCGACGAAATCTACTTGCGCGGCGATACCTTCGCCGGCCTGTCGCTCGATACCTTGCGGGAGTGGCAGGGCTCGCTCTATGGCTTGTTCGAATCGCGCTTCGGCGCGCGCATGGTGCGCGCCGAGGAGAAACTGCGCGCGGTCGCGGCGGATCGGACCGCCGCGGATCTCCTCAAGGTTCAGGAAGGCAGTCCGCTTTTGTCCGTCGAGCGGGTCAGCTACAGCTATGGCGATCGGCCGATGGAATGGCGGCGGGGTTTGTACTCGACTGCCGAGCATTGCTACGTAAACGAATTGGGCTAGGGTGGAAGAGACTTACCCGAGGCTCGCGCTCGACATTATCGATAACAATGGCTTCTGTCGGGTGCAGGCGGCTTTATAAGTAGAATCTGCTGCGGTGTAACAAACATAGGAGTGGAATCATGGCTGAGCTGGTCAAGAAGCGGCCGAAGTACCTGAATCTATTCGAAATAAAGTTGCCGCTGGCCGGCTGGGTTTCGATCTTGCACCGCGTCAGCGGGGCCGGCCTGTTTCTGATGCTGCCCTTGCTGATCTGGCTGCTTGGGCTGTCGTTGGGTTCTGCCGACAGCTACGCGACCTTCAAGTCGATTACCGGCCATCCCCTGGTCAAGCTGATCCTGCTGGGCCTCTTGTGGGCCTACCTGCATCACTTCTGCATGGGCATCCGCATCCTGCTGCTCGACATGCACATCGGCATCGAGAAGGCACAGGCGCGTACCACGGCCATCGCCGTGCTGGTCGTCAGCCTGGCGCTGACCGCACTCCTGGGGGCGAAGCTATGGTGACCCGCGTCGTGGTCGGAGCCCATTACGGGCTCAAGGACTGGCTGGCCCAGCGCGTCACCGCCGGCTTCATGGCCATCTATACCTTGGTGATGGCGATCCTGCTGCCGCTGGCCGGCGACGGCTACGAAGGCTGGCGCGCGCTGATGGCGCACGGCTTCGTCCGCTTCATTACCTTCCTGTTCATCGTCAGCCTCTGCTACCACGCCTGGGTCGGCATCCGCGACATCTGGATGGACTATGTGCAATCCACCGCGGTTCGCCTCACCCTGCACGTGCTGACCGCCCTGGCGCTGGTCGGCTACGCAGGCTGGGCCGCGCAGATCATCTGGAGGCTCTGATCGTGAGCATCACCGTTCGCACTTTCGATGCGGTCATCGTCGGCGCCGGCGGCGCCGGCCTGCGCGCCGCCATTCAGCTCTCCGAGTCCGGCTTCAAGACCGCCGTCCTCACCAAGGTCTTTCCGACCCGATCGCACACGGTCGCCGCCCAGGGCGGCGTCGCGGCATCCCTGGGCAACTCCGAGGAAGACCACTGGCACTGGCACATGTACGACACCGTCAAGGGGTCGGACTGGCTCGGCGACCAGGACGCCATCGAGTTCATGTGCCGCAAGGCCAACGAATGCGTCATCGAACTCGAGCACTACGGCATGCCCTTCGACCGCACCGACGCCGGCAAGATCTACCAGCGGCCCTTCGGCGGCCACATGTCGAACTTCGGCGAGAAGCCGGTGCGCCGCTCCTGCGCCGCGGCCGACCGCACCGGCCATGCAATGTTGCACGCCATGTACCAGCGCAACGTCAAGGCCAATACGCAATTCTTCGTCGAGTGGATGGCGCTGGACCTGATCCGCGACGCCGACGGCGAAGTGCTCGGCGTCACCGCGATGGACATGGAAACCGGCGAGATCGTCGCCTTCCATGCCAAGGCGACCATCTTCGCCACCGGCGGCGCCGGCCGCATCTTCTACAGTTCGACCAACGCCTTCATCAACACCGGCGACGGACTGGGCATGGCGGCACGCGCCGGCATTCCGCTGGAAGACATGGAGTTCTGGCAGTTCCACCCGACCGGCGTGGCCGGCGCGGGCGTGCTGATCACCGAGGGCGTGCGCGGCGAAGGCGGCATTCTGCGCAACAGCGCCGGCGAACGCTTCATGGAGCGCTATGCGCCCAACGCCAAGGACCTCGCCTCGCGCGATGTGGTGTCGCGTGCCATGACCACCGAGATCAACGAAGGTCGTGGTTGCGGCCCGCACAAGGACTTCGTGCTGCTCGACATCTCGCACCTCGATCCGGCGACGATCATGAAACGCCTGCCCGGCATCCGCGAGATCGCCATCCAGTTCGCCGGAGTCGATTGCATCAAGGAGCCGATCCCGGTCGTGCCGACCGCGCACTACCAGATGGGCGGCATTCCGACCAACTACTTCGGCCAGGTCGTGGTGCCGCAGGGCAATTCGAAGGCCGCGGTGGTACCGGGCTTCTACGCCGCCGGCGAATGCGCCTGCGCCTCCGTGCATGGCGCCAACCGCCTCGGCACCAACTCGCTGCTCGACCTGCTGGTGTTCGGCAAGTCGGCCGGCGAGACGGCCGTCGAGGAATTGAGGAAGTCGCCCAAGGCGCACAAGCCGCTGCCGCAAGCTGAGCTCGACCGGGCGATGGCGCGCGTCAGCCGCATCGATACGCAGAAGGGCGGCGCCAGTGTGCACGAGACGCAACTGGCCATGCGCCGCACCATGCAGAAACATGCCGGCGTGTTCCGTTTCGCCGACTTGCTCAAGGAAGGGGTCGAACGGATCGGCGAGGTACGCAACGCGGCGCTGAGCACCGAGATCGCCGACAAGTCGAAGGTCTTCAACACCGCCCGCGTCGAAGCGCTGGAACTCGAGAACCTGATCGAGGTGGCCGTGGCGACGATGGTGTCGGCCGAGGCGCGCAAGGAGTCGCGCGGCGCCCACGTGCGCGATGACGCCCCCGACACGCCCGCGCACCCGAACGGCCGCGACGACGAAAACTGGCTCAAGCACACGCTCTGGTATCGGGAAGGCAATCGCCTCGACTACAAGGCGGTGAAACTGACGCCGCTGACCGTCGATACTGTCGCGCTGAAGACGCGCGCCTACTGAGGACCTGGACATGAGCACCCGTACCCTCCAATTCAAGATCTACCGCTACGATCCGGACCAGGACGCCAAGCCTTACATGCAGGACATCGCGGTCGAGGTCGATGTCACCGACCGCAAGCTGCTCGACGCCCTGGTCAAGCTCAAGGCCAAGGACGATTCGATCGCCTTCCGCCGTTCCTGCCGCGAGGGCGTCTGCGGTTCCGATGCCGTGAACATCAACGGCCGCAACGGACTGGCCTGCCTGACCGACTTGAACACCTTCCCGGAAGGCAAGCCGATCGTGCTGCGGCCGCTGCCCGGCCTGCCGGTCATCCGCGACCTGATCGTGGACATGACGCAGTTCTTCAAGCAGTACCACTCGATCAAGCCCTACCTGATCAACAACGATCCGCCGCCGGAGCGCGAGCGCCTGCAATCTCCGGAGGATCGCGAGGAACTCGACGGCCTGTACGAGTGCATCCTCTGTGCCTGCTGTTCGACCTCCTGCCCGTCGTTCTGGTGGAACCCGGACAAGTTCGTCGGCCCGGCCGGCCTGCTCGCCGCTTATCGCTTCATCGCCGATACGCGCGACCAGGCGACCAGCGAGCGGCTCGACAACCTCGAGGATCCATACCGGCTGTTCCGTTGCCACACCATCATGAATTGCGTCGACGTCTGTCCGAAGGGGCTGAATCCCACCAAGGCGATCGGCAAGATCAAGGACATGATGGTGCGGAGGGCGGTCTGAGCCATGGACGAGCAGCGGCGCGTGCGTCGGGAGAGGTTGCGCTGGCACTGCCGGCGCGCGCTGCTGGAACTGGATATTGTCTTTCAACGCTTCTGGGCGCGGGAAGAGGAGCTTGGCGATAACGACGAAGCAGCTCTAGAGAAGCTGCTCGCATTGGAGGACCACGACCTGTGGTACCTGGTGAGCGGACGCACGGAGACAGACGATCCGCAACTGAAAAACATGGTCGAACGCTTGTGTCGCGACTGACGCGGCGATAGACCGGTGAGTGACAACCTGACAGGGGCAACGATATGAACGCGCAACGCATGGCAACGCTGACGGTCGACGGCAAGAGCGTCGAACTTCCCGTTTACTCCGGAACCATCGGCCCGGACGTGATTGACGTCCGTCCGCTGTATGCCAAGACCGGAACCTTCACTTTCGACCCGGGCTACATGTCCACGGCTTCCTGCAAGTCGTCGATCACCTACATCGACGGCGACAAGGGCGAACTGTTCTATCGCGGCTATCCGATCGAGCAACTGGCCGAGAAGTGCAACTTCCTGGAAGTCTGCTACCTGCTCAAGAACGGCGAACTGCCGAACAAGGCGCAATTCGACGATTGGCAGGCGCGCGTACGCAACCACACCATGGTGCACGACCAGTTGACGCGGTTCTTCCAGGGGTTCCGGCGCGATGCGCACCCGATGGCGGTGCTGGTCGGCGTGGTCGGCGGCCTGTCGGCCTTCTATCACGACTCGCTCGACATCAACAATCCGGAGCACCGGCTGACGGCGGCGATCCGCCTGATCGCCAAGATGCCGACGATTACTGCCATGGCCTACCGCTACAACATGGGCCTGCCGTTCATGTACCCGAAGAACAGTTACGACTACGCGACCAACTTCCTGTACATGATGTCGGCCAATCCCTGCGAAGACTTCGTGCCGAATCCGGTGCTGTCGCGGGCACTCGATCGCATCCTGATCCTGCATGCCGACCACGAGCAGAATGCCTCGACCTCGACGGTGCGCCTGTCGGGTTCGTCGGGCGCCAACCCGTTCGCCTGCATCGCCGCCGGCATTGCCTGCCTGTGGGGGCCCGCGCACGGCGGTGCCAACGAGGCCTGCCTGAAGATGCTGGAAGAGATCGGCGACGTCTCGCGGGTACCCGAATACATCAAGCGCGCCAAGGACAAGAACGACAGCTTCAAGCTGATGGGCTTTGGCCACCGCGTCTACAAGAACTTCGATCCGCGCGCCAAGCTGATGCGCGAGACCTGCCACGAAGTGCTGAACGAACTGGGTCTGCACAACGACCCGCTGTTCAAGCTGGCGCTCGAGCTGGAGCGCATCGCGCTCGAGGACGAGTACTTCGTCGAGAAGAAGCTCTATCCGAACGTCGACTTCTACTCGGGCATCGTCCAGCGCGCGCTGGGCATTCCGACCAAGCTGTTCACCGGCATCTTCGCCATGGCACGCACCATCGGCTGGATCGCCCAGTGGCACGAGATGATCTCCGATCCCGAGCAGAAGATCGGCCGGCCGCGCCAGTTGTACACGGGTGCCGCCCGGCGCGACGTGGCAACGATGGACAAGCGATAAGGGTTGGAACGGGGGCGGGCGACCGCCCCCTGTTCCGCTACACCCCATAAAGAGAGGTGACGAGATGATGAGACAACAGTTGGCCAATTCCTATTTGTTCGGTGCCAATGCACCGTTCATCGAGGAACTCTACGAGCGCTATCTGGAAAATCCCGGTGCGGTCGAACCGGCCTGGCGCGACTACTTCGACAAACTGGGCGCATTGCCTGGCGTCAGCCAGTCGACCGCGCCCGACGTTCCCCACGCTCCTGTAATCGCGTCCTTCGCCCAGCGCGCCAAGGAGGGCACGCTGCAGGCGCCGGCGCGCGCTTCGACCCAGCACAACGAGAAGCAGGTCCGCGTGCTGCAGTTGATCAATGCCTACCGTTTCCTCGGCAATCGCTGGGCGCAACTCGATCCGCTCAAGCGCCACGAACGGCCGCAGATCGTCGAGCTCGATCCGTCCTACTATGGCTTCACCGAGGCCGACCTCGGTCAGCATTTCAACTGCGGTTCCTTCGCCGCCTGTCCAACCGAACCCAACCTGCGCGAGATTCTCGAAGCCGTCCGGCAGACTTACTGCGGTTCGGTCGGTTCCGAGTACATGTATCTGTCCGATGTGGGCCAGAAGCGCTGGATCCAGGCCCGTCTGGAGCCGATCCGCGCCACCCCGGCGTATGCGCCCGACGAAAAGAAGCGTCTGCTGGAGCGGCTGACCGCAGCCGAGACGCTGGAGCGCTACCTGCACACCCGTTATGTCGGCCAGAAGCGCTTCTCGCTCGAGGGCGGCGAGTCGCTGATCGTCGCCATGGACCAGTTGATTCGCGGCGGCGGTGCGCTGGGCGTCAAGGAGATGGTCATCGGCATGGCCCACCGCGGCCGTCTCAACGTGCTGGTCAATACGCTCGGCAAGCAGCCTGGGATGCTATTCGAGGAGTTCGAGGGCAAAAAGGCCCAGGACCTGTCGGCCGGCGACGTGAAGTACCACATGGGTTACTCGTCGGACGTTTCGACGCCTGGCGGTGCGATGCACCTGACGCTGGCGTTCAACCCGTCGCACCTCGAAATCGTCAATCCGGTCGTCTGCGGTTCCGTGTATGCGCGCCAGGTGCGCCGCGGGCCGACCGGCAAGAAGGAAGTCGTGCCGGTGCTGATCCACGGCGATGCCGCGGTGGCCGGTCAGGGCGTCAACCAGGAGATGCTCAACTTCTCGCAGACGCGTGGCTACGGTACCGGCGGCACGGTGCACATCGTGGTCAACAACCAGATCGGCTTCACGACTTCCGACCTGCGCGACTATCGTTCCTCGCTTTACTGCACCGACATCTTCAAGATGGTCGAGGCGCCGATCTTCCACGTCAATGGCGACGATCCGGAAGCGGTGGCCTATGTGACGCAACTGGCCATGGAATTCCGCCAGGAATTCGGCAAGGACGTCGTGGTCGACATCGTCTGCTTCCGCAAGCTCGGCCACAACGAGCAGGACGAGCCGATGGTGACCCAGCCGCTGATGTACAAGAAGGTCAATGCCCATCCGGGCACGCGCAAGCTGTACGCCGACAAGCTGGCGGCGCAAGGCGTCATCCCGGCAGATGGTGGCGACAGCATGATCAAGGACTACCGCGCCGCGCTCGACGAGGGACGCCACCTGATCGACCCGGTGATCTCCAACTACCAGAGCAACATGGGCATCGACTGGGCGCCCCACGTCAATGTGCCCTATACGGAAAAGTGCGACACCACGGTCTCGAAGAAGGAATTGCAGCGCCTGGCGCAGCAACTGACCGCGATTCCGCCCAATTTCGTGCTGCATCCGCGTGTGCAGAAGATCATCGACGACCGTCGCCAGATGGGGGCGGGCAAACTGCCGGTCGACTGGGGCATGGGCGAGAACCTGGCCTACGCGACGTTGCTGGCCGCCGGTTTCAACGTGCGCGTGTCGGGCGAGGACGTCGGCCGCGGCACCTTCTTCCACCGTCATGCCGCGCTGCACGACCAGCACCGCGAGAAGTGGGACGAGGGCACCTGGTGGCCGCTGCAGCACCTGCAGGAGAAGCAGGGCTGGTTCCACTGCTTCGACTCGGTGCTCTCGGAGGAGGCCGTGTTGGCCTTCGAGTACGGGTTCGCCACGGCCAGCCCGAACGAGATGGTGATCTGGGAAGCGCAGTTCGGCGACTTCGCCAATGGCGCCCAGGTGGTGATCGACCAGTTCCTCAGTTCCGGTGAGGCCAAGTGGGGCCGCGGCTGCGGCCTGGTGCTGCTGCTGCCGCACGGTTACGAGGGCCAGGGCCCGGAGCATTCGTCAGCCCGCCTGGAGCGCTACATGCAGCTCTCCGCCGAGTTCAACTGGGAAGTCTGCCAGCCATCCAGCGCCGGGCAGATATTCCACTTGCTGCGGCGGCAGATGCTGCGCAAGCAACGCAAACCCCTGATCGTGATGACGCCGAAGTCGCTGCTGCGGCACAAGGACGCGACGACCACCCTCGAGGACCTGGCCAAGGATACCTTCCACACGGTGATCGGCGAGATCGACGATCACGATCCGAAGAAGATCACCCGCATCGTTGCCTGTGCCGGCAAGGTCTACTACGATCTGCTGGCGGCGCGTCGCGAGCGGAAGATCGAAAACGTCGCCCTGCTGCGCATCGAGCAGCTCTACCCGATGGATGACCAGCGCCTGGCGGTGGAACTGGGCAAGTACCCTAACGCCAGGCAAATCGTCTGGTGCCAGGAAGAGCCGCTCAACCAGGGCGCGTGGTACGCCAAGGCGCATACCCTCGACAAGGCACTGCGCAAAGGCCAGACGCTCGACGTGGTGGCGCGCCCGGCGTCGTCTTCGCCGGCCGTCGGCTACGCCGCCAAGCATGCCATCCAACAGAAAGAAATCGTCGACGCAGCGCTCGGCGACAAATAAGAGGAAAGAGAGACCATGATCATCGACGTCAAAGTTCCGCAGTTGTCGGAATCGGTGTCCGAGGCCACGCTGGTGTCCTGGCACAACAAGGTGGGCGAGGCAGTCGCCCGCGACCAGAATCTGATCGACATCGAGACCGACAAGGTGGTGCTGGAGCTGCCGGCCCCCGATGGCGGCGTGCTGGTGAAGATTTTCAAGAACAACGGTGAATCCGTAGCGTCCGGCGACCTGATCGCGCAGATCGACACTGAGGCGAAGGCCAGCGCAGGTGCTGCGGCGCCGGCCAAGGCCGAGGCTGCGCCGGTCGCCAAAGCCGAGGCCAAGGCGGCGCCGATGCCCGGCCCGGCTGCCCGCAAGCTGATGGAAGAGAAGGGCTTGTCCACAGCGGATGTCAAGGGCACTGGCCCCGGTGGCCGGGTCCTCAAGGAGGACGTGACCGGCGCAGCCAAGCCGGCGGCGCCTCTGCCCCCGGCGACAGGCGCGTCGCCACGGCCGACTGTCGCGCCCAAGGCGGCGCTGCCGCAGCCGGCGGTGATCACGGCAGACGAGATCATTGCCGAGCGCCCCGAGCAGCGCGTGCCGATGTCGCGCCTGCGTGCCCGCATCGCGGAGCGCCTGGTCGAGTCGCAATCGACGAACGCCATCCTGACCACCTTCAACGAGGTCAACATGGCGCCGGTGATGGACCTGCGCAACAAGTACAAGGACAAGTTCGAGAAGGAGCATGGCGTCAAGCTCGGCTTCATGAGCTTCTTCGTCAAGGCGGCCGTGCATGCGCTGAAGAAGTACCCGGTGCTGAATGCGTCGATCGACGGCAACGACGTCGTCTATCACGGCTACTTCGACATCGGCATCGCGGTCGGTTCACCGCGCGGCCTGGTCGTGCCGATCCTGCGCGATGCCGACCAGTTGAGCCTGGCGCAGATCGAGAAGAAGATCGCCGAGTTCGGCGTCAAGGCCAAGGACGGCAAGCTGACCCTCGAAGAGCTCTCCGGCGGGACGTTCTCGATTTCCAACGGCGGTGTGTTCGGCTCCATGCTGTCGACGCCCATCATCAACCCGCCGCAATCGGCCATCCTCGGCATCCACGCCACCAAGGACCGTCCGGTGGTGGAGAACGGCCAGATCGTGATCCGGCCCATCAATTACCTGGCCATGTCCTACGACCATCGCATCATCGACGGCCGCGAAGCGGTACTGGGACTGGTGACGATGAAGGAAGCGTTGGAAGATCCGGCGCGCCTGCTGCTCGACCTCTGAGGAAATCGCGATGGCCAACAAGCAATTCGACGTGGTGGTGATCGGCGGTGGCCCCGGCGGCTACGTCGCGGCAATTCGCGCGGCGCAGCTCGGCTTGACTGCGGCGTGCATCGAGAAGGAGCCTTATGCCGATCCGAAGGGTGAAGTACGCCTGGGCGGCACCTGTCTCAACGTCGGCTGCATTCCCTCGAAGGCGCTGCTGCAGTCGTCCGAGCTGTACGATCAGGCCGGGCACTCCTTCGTGATGCACGGCATCTCGCTGGACAGCCTGAAGATCGACGTCGGCACCATGGTCCGGCGCAAGGACAACATCGTTACCCAACTCACCGGCGGCATCAAGGGCTTGTTCAAGAAGCACAAGGTTACGCTGCTGGCCGGCCACGGCAAGTTCGTCGGCCGCGACGGCGACTACTGGCAGGTCGAGGTCGCCGGCAAGGATGGCGTCGAGGTGGTCGATGCCAAGAACGTCATCGTCGCCACGGGTTCGAAGCCGCGCCACCTCGACGGCATTCCGGTCGACAACAAGACAATTTGCGACAACGCCGGTGCGCTGTCCTTCGATGCCGTACCCAAGCGACTGGGGGTGATCGGCGCCGGGGTGATCGGCCTCGAACTGGGCTCGGTATGGAAGCGCCTCGGTTCGGAAGTCACCATCCTCGAGGCGCTGCCGGAGTTTCTGGCGGCGGCCGAGCCCGCGGTGGCCAAGGAGGCCTGGAAGACCTTCACGCTGAAGCAGGGCCTGAACATTTACCTCGACGTCAGGATCAACAAGGTCACGCAGGGCAAAAAGGGCGTCACGGTCGAGTACGAGGTCGGCGACGAGACCAGGACTCTGGACTGCGACAAGCTGATCGTCTCGGTTGGACGGATGCCCTGTACCGATGGTCTCGGCGCCGAGAGCGTCGGCCTGCAGATCGACGAGCGCGGTCGCGTGGTCGTCGACGATCACTGCCAGAGCAACCAGCCGGGCATCTGGGCGGTGGGCGACGTCGTGCGCGGTGCCATGCTGGCGCACAAGGGCATGGAAGAAGGCGTCATGGTTGCCGAGCGCATCGTCGGCCAGGCCGGCCACGTGAATTACGATGCCATTCCGTGGGTGATGTATACCCATCCGGAAATCGCCTGGGTGGGCAAGACCGAGACCCAGCTCAAGAGCGAGGGCGTCGAGTTCCGCGCCGGGCAGATTCCCTTCGCGGCCAACGGCCGCGCGCTCGGCCAGGGCGATACCACGGGCTTCGTCAAGGTGCTGGCCGACGCCAGGACCGACCGCATCCTGGGCGTGCACATCATCGGCAACAATGCCTCGGAGCTGATCGCCGAGGCCGTGGTGGCGATGGAGTTCGGTGCCTCGGCCGAGGACCTGGCCCGCACCTGCCACGCGCATCCGACCTTGTCGGAAGCAATGCACGAGGCGGCCCTGGCCGTCGACAAGCGTTCGCTGCACTTCTAGTCCCTTGCCGCATCGGGTTCTCAAGGTCCCGAAGGACGGGATGATCGAAGGCTTCAATGCCGCGCTAGCCGAGCGCGGCATTGTCGCCGACCCCGCGCAATTGATGGCCGCGATGCGGCTGCAGCAGTTCTACGACGAATTGCTCGCCTTCAAGGCAGCGCGGCGGACGAAGTTGCGCAAGCTGCTGGTGCGGCCTGGATTGCCGCGCGGCGTCTGGTTCTGGGGTGGCGTCGGGCGCGGCAAGAGCCTCCTGATGGACTGTTTTTTTGCCGCGGTGCCGTACCAGCGCAAGCGGCGCGTCCATTTCCATGCCTTCATGCGCGAGATCCATGAGCGCCTGCAGGCGTTGAAGCACGAAGCCGATCCGCTCGCCAAGGTCGCGGCGCAGGTGGCCAAGGAAACGCGCCTGATGTGCTTCGACGAATTCCATGTCTCGGACATCGCCGACGCCATGATCCTCAGCCGGCTCATGGAAGTGTTGTTCGAGGCTGGCGTACTTTTCTGCGTCACCTCCAACTATCCGCCAGACGGCCTCTATCCGCATGGCCTGCAGCGGGACCGCCTGCTGCCGACCATCGAGCTGCTCAACGACAGGCTCGATGTGATCAAGATCGATGCCGGCATCGACTATCGGCTGCGTGCGTTGCAGCAAGCCGACATTTATCACTGCCCCGCCGACCCGCTGGCCGAGCAGGCGATGATGGCCACCTTCGGGCGCATCGCCGGCGGCGGCGGCCATGACCGACCGCTCGAGATCATGGGCCGCAAGCTGGCCGTGGTACACCGCGCGCCCGGCATCGCCTGGTTAGAGTTCGCGACGCTATGTGGTGGCCCGCGTTCGCAGAACGACTACCTCGATCTCGCGCATCGCTTCCACACTCTGTTCTTGTCGGGAGTACCGCGCATGGGGCCGGACCAGGCGTCGGAGGCGCGCCGTTTCACCTGGCTGGTCGACGTGCTCTACGACCATCGCGTCAAGCTGGTGATCACCGCCGCGTGCCCGGTCGACGAGCTCTACCTGAAGGGTCCGCAGGCCGGCGAATTCCAGCGCACGATTTCGCGCTTGGTCGAGATGCGCTCCCATGAGTATCTGGCGACCGGTCATCGCCGTTTCGAGACCCACGCTCAGGCCGCCTGAGCGATCGGCGCGGCGCAACATTTCGCGCTTGCAAGAGGGTACAAGGACTCGGTTAGAATCGAGACGTCACCCGACTGAGGAGTTCGTCCATGTTGCAGCCCGGCCAGCAGGCACCGATGTTCTCATTGCCCGATGCCGACATGGAAGACTTCGACCTGGCTTCGCTGCGCGGCAAGCAGCATGCAGTGGTCTTCTTCTATCCGAAGGACGGCACGCCCTATTGCACGCGCGAGGCCATCGAATTTTCCGACCATGAGGCGGAATTCAATCGCCACAGTTGCGTCATCCTCGGCATCTCGCGCGACGACTGCCTGGCACATGCGGAATTCCGCGACAAGAACGGCCTTTCGGTACGACTGCTGTCCGATGTCGACGGTACGGTCGGGCACAAATACGGCGTCTATCACTACCGGGAGCAGGATGGCCACAAGAAGCTGGTGGTCTCGCGCTCGACCTTCATCATCGACAAGCAGGGTATCATCCGCCATGCCTTCTATGAAGTGCCTACCAAGGGGCACGCTGCGGAGGTGTTCCAACTGGTCAAACAACTCAACGGAAGCCGTCAGCCATGCAAGTCGCAAAAAACACCGTAGTCACTTTGAGCTATCAGGTCGCCGATAGCGACGGCAACGTGGTCGATGGCGGCGAACAGCCGATCGTCTACCTGCATGGCGGCTACGACGGGATCTTTCCGGTCATCGAAGAGGCGCTGCAGGGCAAGGCCGTTGGCGACAAGCTGGAAGTCAAGTTGCAGCCGGATGAGGCCTTTGGCGACTACGACGCCGAACTGGTGATGATCGAGGCGCGTTCGCTGTTTCCGGACAACATCGAGGTCGGCATGCAGTTCGAGCGCGCCACCGAGGAAGGCGACGACGGCGAGCTCTACACCATCACCGACATTGCCGACGACAAGGTCGTCGTCGACGGCAATCATCCGCTGGCCGGCATGGCCCTGGTGTTTTCCTGCACCGTCGCCGAAGTGCGGGCGGCGACGGCCGACGAGATCGACCATGGCCATATTCATGGCCCGGCAGGACACCACCACCACTGAGCGCGCCTAGCGCTTTTCCAGCAGCCGCTTGAGTTCGTAGAGCTTTTCCAGCGCCTCGCGCGGTGAGAGCGCGTCTGGGTCGAGCGCGGCCAGCGATTCCACCGCCGGATGCGGTTCCGGCTCGGGGGCCGCTTCCGGCAGCCGCGCGAACAGGTCCGGCTGCGGGCCTGTGACGGCCTCGCGGTTCTCCAGTTGCACCAGGCGCCGCCTGGCGTCGCGCACGACGCTGCCGGGTATGCCGGCCAGCGCCGCCACCTGGATGCCGTAGCTCTGCGAAGCCGGCCCCTCTTCCACCGCGTGCAGGAAGACGATCCTGTGCGCATGCTCCACGGCGTCGAGGTGGATGTTGGCGCATTCGGGATAGTCCTGCGCCAATCGGGTCAATTCGAAGTAATGGGTCGAGAACAGCGTCCAGGCGCGGTTCTTTTCGATCAGGTGGCGGGCGATGGCGAAGGCCAGCGCCAGGCCGTCGAAGGTCGAGGTGCCGCGGCCGATCTCGTCCATCAGTACCAGCGACTTCTCGGTGGCGCCGTGCAGGATGGCGGCAGCTTCGGTCATTTCGACCATGAAGGTCGAGCGGCCGGAGGCGAGGTCGTCGGCGGCGCCGATCCGGGTGAAGATCGCGTCTACCGCGCCGAGCCGGCAGGCGCGGGCGGGTACGTAAGCGCCGCAATGGGCGAGCAGCACGATCAGCGCTACCTGGCGCATGTAGGTCGATTTGCCGCCCATGTTGGGGCCGGTGACCAGCAGCAGCTTGCGTGTTGCCGACAGCCGGGCGTCGTTGGCGATAAAGGCGTCGATCTGGCCTTCGACGACCGGGTGGCGGCCGGCTTCGATGTCGATCGTCGGTTCGACGACGAACTGCGGACGCGTCCAATCCAGGCGCACGGCGGCATCGGCGAACGCGCACAGGCCGTCGAGGAGTGCCAGGGCGCGGGCGATACGCTGGAGTTGTGGAATATATGGCGCCAGTTGATCGAGCAGCTCCTCGTAGAGTCGCTTCTCCAGCGCCAGGGCGCGGTCGTTGGCCGATAGCGCCTTGTCCTCGAAGGCCTTCAGTTCCGGTGTGATGTAACGCTCGGCGTTCTTCAGTGTCTGCCGACGGCGATAGTCCTCCGGTATGCGCTCGACATTGGCATGCGTGACTTCGATATAGAAGCCATGCACCTTGTTGAATTCGACCTTCAGGCTGGCGATGCCGGAGCGCTCCCGCTCCCGGCGTTCCAGGTCGAGCAGGAACTCGCCGCAGTTGGCCTGCAGGGCGCGCAGTTCGTCGAGTTCCGCCGAGTAGCCAGGCGCGATCACGCCGCCGTCACGGACCTGCAATGCCGGCTCCGCGGCAATGGCCTGGGTGAGGAGGGCAAGGCAGTCGGCTGGCATTTCAAGCTCGGCGGCGAGAAAAGTCAGCCGTGGTGACGCGCCTCCGGAGAGCAGGCTGGCCAGTACCGGCAATTGCATCAGGGTTTCGCGCAGTACCGAGAGGTCGCGCGGGCGCGCGTTGCGGAGCGCGATGCGGGCGGTGATGCGCTCGACGTCGCCCACCGCGCGCAATTCGCGGCGCAGATGTACGTGCAGGCCGTCGCCGGACTCGCCGATCAGGTCGGCGACGCCGTCGTGCCGCTGGATGGCTTCGTTGCGGTCGGCCAGCGGATGATGCAGGCAATGGCGCAACCAGCGCGAGCCCATGCTGGTCGAGCAGGTGTCGAGCAGCGACAGCAGCGTTGGTTCGGACTGGCCGCGCAGGGTCTCGGTGATTTCCAGGTTGCGTCGCGTCGCTGCATCCAGCCGCAGATAGGCGCCCTCGTGTTCGACCACCAGGCCGGTGATATGCGCCAGGGACTGCATCTGGGTGGCGCGGGCGTACTGGTAGAGCGCGCCGGCCGCGGCTACGGCCAAGGGCGAAGCGTCGGCGCCGAAGCCTGCCAGATCGCGGGTGCCGAAGTGCGCAGCCAGTTGCTTCCCGCCGGCCTCGCCGTCGAAATGCCAGTCGGGCAGGCGCTTGACGCTGCTTTCGCTGCCATCGCCAGGCAGCGGTGCGGAGCTGTCCGCTACCAGCAGTTCGGCCGGCCGCAGGCGTTCGAGGTGGGTCGGCAGCATGGCGAGCGGCGTTTCGAGCAGCCGGAAGTCGCCGCTGGCGAGATTGAGCCAGGCCAGTCCGGCACGCTGGCGCTCGACGGCGACGGCCAGCAGCAGGCTGTCGCGACGGTCGTCGAGGAGGTTGGCGTCGGTGAGCGTGCCGGGCGTGACGATGCGCGTCACGGCGCGCTCGACAGGGCCCTTCGACGTGGCCGGATCGCCGATCTGTTCGCAGATAGCCACCGATTCGCCGAGTTTGACCAGTTTGGCGAGGTATTGCTCGACGGCGTGGAAGGGCACGCCGGCCATCGGTATCGGCTTGCCGGCAGACTGGCCGCGCTTGGTCAGGGTGATGTCGAGCAGGCGGGCGGCCTTTTCGGCATCTTCGAAGAACAGTTCATAGAAATCACCCATCCGATAGAAGAGCAGCAGATCCGCATGCTGGCGCTTGAGCGCCAGATACTGCTGCATGACCGGAGTGTGCCTGGGTGTGGTTTCCCGTTCTTCTGCCATGTGCGGGAAAGCGCCTACTGCGCGCCTTTGCCGCTCAGGACGACGCCGACGGTCTCGAACAGGATCACCATGTCGAGAAACAGCGTGTGGTTCTTGACGTAGTAGAGGTCGTACTGGAGCTTCTGCGCGGAATCGTCGATGGACGCGCCGTAAGGGTAGCGAACCTGCGCCCAGCCGGTCACACCGGGCTTGACGCTGTGCCGGACGGCGTAGAAGGGAATCACCGGCGTCAGCTTGTCGATGAAGTGCTGCCGTTCCGGACGGGGACCGACCAGGCTCATGTCGCCCTTCAGCACGCTGATCAGTTGCGGCAGTTCGTCGACGCGGATCTTGCGGATGATGCGGCCGACCCGCGTCACGCGGTTGTCGCCGGAGGTCGCCCACTTGGGGCCATCCTTTTCGGCATCGGTGCGCATGCTGCGGAACTTGATGACACTGAACGGCTTGCCGTCCAGGCCGACGCGCTCCTGGAGATAGAAGATCGGGAAGCCGTTCTCCAGGACGATGGCAATGGCGGCCACGATCATCATCGGCGCCGCCAGGATCAGCAAGATCAGCGAACAGACGATATCGAATACGCGCTTCACGGCATTGCGCAGGAAGGTCTGGCGGAATCCGGTGCCAAAGATCAAGTAGCTCGCCTTCAGCGAGTCGAGGCGGATCTGGCCGAGGAACTGCTCGAAGTGGGTGGCCAGGTCGAGTACGCGAACGCCGTAGAGCTTGCAGTCCAGCAATTCGCGCAGCGGCATGGCGCCGCCGCGCCGCTCGGTGATGGCGAGGATGATTTCGTCGACGTCGTGCTTGCGTGCCGTCATCGCCAGCGAACCGTCGGAAGCAATGATCTGCTCGGGCGGTACGGCCGTCTTCTCGCCCGTCGGCGCCGGCACGTAGCCGACGATTTCGACGTAGCGGTCCGACTTGGCAATGATCTTGGCGACCTCCAGGGCCTTGTCGCCGCAGCCGAAGATGAGTACCCGGCTCATCATGACCTGCGGTGGCGGCATGTGGTAGGCGCGCAGGCGGTTGACCAGCATGCCGAACACCGCGCCCATCACGGCCAACTGCAAGAACTGTTTGTTGACCGTTGTGTCTGGCAACAGCAGGAGGTAGAGGCCGTAGGCAATCGGTATGGACAGGTGCAGGGTCAGGATCGCGCGCGCGCGCGTTTGCATGAAAGTATGAGTCTGCACCCGGTGGTAGAAGCCGAGCGACGCGTTCAGCATCAGCATCGTCAGGGCCAGTACCACCGAGTAGAGCGCCACGACGTCGAGTTCCACCGGCAGGCCATGGCCGACCCAGGCAAAGGCGATGCCGATGCCGAGCAGGATGAAGGCAAAATCGGAGACCACGCCGATGATGGTCGCGGGCTGAACCCAGTGGCTGAATACCCTGATCACATCGGCTCCCTGACGCGCTCGAACGAAATTGTCATTATTTGGCTAGGTACCTGCGTTGGCGGGCTATTTTGCCACAGCGGGCCATGCTCTCGGGCCGATGGAAGTCAAATTCGCTCGCAATTGCCATTAAAATGGAATCTGATGGCAATTTCCCCGACTGCTTTCGTCTAGGGCTCGCGCAGAGGTCGATACACTCGCCAAGATGCTGGCAATTTCCAAATTTCTTTCTGGGAGCGTTGCCGCGGTGCAAGGGCGCTGGGCGCAATCGCCGGTGCTGATTCGCGCCGGTGCGTGGTCCCTCGCCGCATTGATCGTCGGTTGGGTCGTTGCGACCTGGTTCTGGCAGATTGCCGCGCCGGACACGGCGCCGCGGATCGAGGCGGCGCCGCTGCTGGATCACCAGGCGGCGGCGAAGGCAGTGGCCTCACGGCACCTGTTCGGGGTCGCGTCGTCGGCCGGAGACGAACAGGGTGGCGCGCGCGCTGGGATAAACTTGCGCTTGCTTGGCGCGATGACGGCAAGTCCGGAAGCTGCGGGGTTTGCCATCCTCGCCGAGGATGGCAAACCGTCCATCGCTGCCGTCGAAGGCGAAACCTTCATGCCGGGAGCGACTTTGCTGGAAGTGCTGCCCGGGCAGGTGCGCGTGAAAATCGGAGAGCAGGTTGAAACCATCGAAATGACGAAATCAGCAAATTCAGCCCAAACGGCGCCTGGGGAGCCGGGGGTAGTCGTGCAAGCCGGCCCGTCCGCGCGCGGCGCGGCGGTTCGATCAGCTTCCCGTCCCCGGCCGGACGGTGTCCGCCCATGACCGAACGTCGTGCCCGAATGTTTGGCATCGCCCTGTGGGCGCTGCCGCTGCTGTGCGCTTCGGCCTGGGCGCAAAAGGCTGACGAAGTGGTGTCGCTGACCTTTGCGAATGCCGACATCGAAACGGTGATCAGGGCAATCGGCAAGATATCCAATCGCAACATCCTGATCGATCCCCGCGTCAAGGGAACGCTCAATATCGTCACCAGCAAGCCGGTTTCGTCGGAAGAGGCCTATCAGATCATGCTGTCCGCCTTGCGCATGCAGGGCTACAGCGTGGTCGAGGATCGCGGCATCGTCAAAGTGGTTCCGGAGGCCGAGGCCAAGACCCATTCCGTTCCGGTCAGTCGCGCCCGGAGCAGCCTGAAGGGCGAGCGGATGGTTACGCACGTCTTCCATATCAGGAACGAATCGGCCACGCAGTTGCTGGCGGTAGTCAGGCCGTTGGTGTCGCCGAACAATTCGATTACCGCCTACGCCAACAACAATACGCTGATCGTCACCGACTATGCGGACAACGTTGCGCGGATCGCCAAGATCATCGATGCGCTTGACGTGCCCCAGGGCGACATCGTCATCATCCCGCTCAAGCATACGTCGGCGCAGGACATCGCGCCTCTGATCGCCAAGTTGATGGGCGAGTCGTCCGGGCAGGGGCAGCCGGCCGATCCCAGCCAGCGTGCAACGGTCGCTGCGGACAGTCGCCTGAATGCGTTGCTGGTCAGGTCGGAGAACCCCTCGCGGATCAATTCGATACGCCAACTCGTGGCCAGCATGGATCAGCCGGGCGCGGCCGGCAACATCCACGTCGTCTACCTGAAGAACGCCGACGCGACCAAGGTGGCACAGACGCTGCGCAGCGTACTGACGGGGGACTCGAGGGCGGCGGCGGCCGGCAGCACGTCCGGTACGACGACGGCAAGCGGGCTGACGCAGACTGCGGCAACCGCCGCGGGTGGCAGCGAAGGTGGCCAGATGGTGCAGGCGGATCGCAGCACCAACTCCCTGATCATCACGGCATCGGAGGCGGTCTATAACAACCTGCGTTCCGTCATCGACCAGTTGGATAGGCGCCGTGCGCAGGTGTATGTCGAGGCGCTGATTGCCGAGGTCACGGCGGACAATGCGACCGAGTTCGGCGTCCAGTTCCAGCACAGCAACCTGAACGCCAGCGGTGCAACCGGTTTTGGCGGAACCAACTTTTCATCCGGCGGCAGCAACATTCTCGGTCTTGCCAGCAATCCGCTCAACGCGGCGAAGGGAGTGAATCTCGCGGTCGCCAAAGGCATCCTGACGCTGCCCGATGGCACCGAGATCCTCAATCTGGCGATGTTGGCACGCTTCATGGAGACGCAAGCCAATTCGAACATCCTGTCGACGCCGAATCTGCTGATGCTGGACAACGAGGAGGCCAAGATCGTCGTGGGCCAGAATGTGCCATTCGTGACCGGCCAATACACCAATACCGGTGGCGGCACGACGCCCGCCAACCCCTTCCAGACCATCGAGCGCAAGGACGTCGGTCTGACGCTGAAGGTGAAACCGCAGATATCGGAAGGCGGCGCGCTGGTGCTGCAGATATTCCAGGAATCGTCGTCGGTGGTGGCCACTTCGGTGACGAGTACCAATGGTCCGACGACCAACAAGCGTTCCATCGAGACGACTGCGGTCGTCGACGACGGCGAGATCATCGTTCTCGGCGGCCTGGTCCAGGACAGCTATTCGACCGGCGCCGAAAAGGTGCCGCTGCTGGGCGACATTCCCGTACTTGGCCAGTTGTTCCGCTATGACACGCGCCAGCGCACCAAGACCAACCTGTTCGTGTTCCTGCGGCCGATGATTCTGCGCGACGGTGCGAGCTACAAAGCCATGACGACCGACCGGTACATGTACATCGTCGGTCAGCAGCGCAGCCTCGGCAAGGCTGGCAAGCCGACTTCGCCGGAAGGCGATGCACCGGAGTTGCCGCCGTTGCCGCCGGGCAATGTCCCGCCAGCCGGTGCCCCGGCCACGCAATGATCGGCTGCGCCATCGCCCGGCCATGAGCGCGCTCCTGCCTTACGGGTTTGCCAAGACTCACGGCATCCTGCTGCTCGATGTGTCCTCCGGTCCCGCTGAAATCGTCTTGCGGCGGGGCGCACGACTCGACCTTCTGGCCGAGGTCAGGCGACGTGCCGCGGGGCCGGTATTGCTGAAGGGAACGCTCGAAGCACCGGCATTCGACAGCCTGTTGGGCGAAACTTACGCCGGCAGCGAGAATCAGGCGGCCGAACTGGCGGACGATCTCGGCCAGGATGTTGACCTGACCAAGCTGATGCACGAGATGCCGATCGTCGCCGACTTGCTCGAGTCGCAGGACGAGGCCCCCATCATCCGGCTGATCAACACGCTGTTCACCCAGGCGGTGCATGAACGGGTGTCCGATATCCACATCGAGCCGTTCGAGCAGAGTTCCGTGGTCCGCTATCGACGGGACGGCGTGCTGGGCGAGGTCGCGCGGCCGCATCGGGCCCTGCATGCCGCCATGGCTTCGCGGATCAAGATCATGGCAAACCTGGACATCGCCGAGAAGCGGCTGCCCCAGGACGGCCGCATCGCGCTGCGCCTGGGCGGTCGTTCGATCGACGTGCGCGTTTCGACGGTGCCGACCAGCCACGGCGAACGCCTGGTGCTGCGGCTGCTGGAAAAGGACAGCGAGCGCCAAAGCCTGGATGCGTTGGGGATGCCGGCCGACACGCGCGAGCGCTTCGCCGCGCTGCTCGGCTACGCGCACGGCATCGTGCTGGTGACCGGCCCGACGGGTTCCGGCAAGACCACCACGCTGTATTCCGCCTTGCAGACGATGGATCGCCGTACCCGCAACATCGTCACGGTGGAAGATCCGGTTGAATACGATCTGCCCGGCATCGGCCAGATATCGGTCAACACCAAGATCGAACTGGGTTTCGCCAGGGCCTTGCGCGCCATCCTGCGCCAGGATCCGGACGTCATCATGATTGGCGAAGTGCGCGATCTCGAGACAGCGCAGATCGCTGTCCAGGCCAGCTTGACCGGCCACCTGGTGCTGGCGACCTTGCACACCAACGATGCCGCCTCTGCGGTAACGCGTCTCATCGACCTGGGGATAGAGCGATTCCTGCTGGCGTCTGCGCTGCGGGGCGTCCTGGCGCAGCGCCTGTTGCGTTGCTTGTGTCCGGTCTGCCGACGGGCGCAGCCGGCGACGGCCGCCGAGCGCGAGTTGCTTGGTCCAGGTGCCCCGACGCGCATCTGGACAGCAGTCGGTTGCCCGGCATGTAATGGAATCGGCTATGCCGGTCGCACGGGCATCTACGAGCTCCTGGCCACGGACGAGCACTTGACCGCGCTGATTCACGATGGTGCGTCCGAAGCCGAGTTGCGCAGCTACGGCGAGCGTACCGGCTGCCGCTCCCTGCGTGCGGACGGCCTGCGCTTGCTGGAGAACGGCACGACCTCGCTGGAGGAACTGCTGCGTGTTTCCGAGGACTGAGGTGCTGCGGTGACGGAATTCCGCTACCGTGCCCTCGACGATACCGGCAACAAGCTTGCTGGTTCGATCGACGCCGATTCCGGGCGGGATGCCCGGGCTCTGTTGCGGAGGCGCGGTTTATACCCGCTCGAAATCGAGGAAGCGGCGGCTCGCGGTCGTGCAGTCGATGCCGTGCTGTCTGGCGGCCTGCGCTCATCCGAACTCTGCCTGTTGACGCGCCAATGGGCGACGCTGCTGATTTCGGGCCTGACCATGGAGCAGTCGCTGAACACCATGATCGAACAGGCCGAGCGCGATCTGGTGCGGACCGTCCTGGCCGGTTTGCGGCGGGAAATCCTCGCCGGCGCCTCGCTACGGGCCGCGCTCGACCGCTTTCCAACCGACTTTCCGGCCATCTATCGGGCATCCGTGGCCGCCGGCGAAAAGTCAGGCGAGTTGTCGAAGGTGATGCTGCAACTGGCCGACTACCTCGAGCAGCGTAGCGCGCTGCGCCAGAAGACCATCCAGGCGCTGGTATATCCGATCCTGGTCGCTTCGGTGGCGATGATCGTCGTGATCGGCCTGATGACCTACGTCGTACCGTCGGTGGTGTCGGTGTTCCAGCAGGGCAAGCAGGCACTGCCCTGGTTGACCCGGGCGTTGATCGCCATTTCCGCATTCATTCGGGACTGGGGCTGGCTGGTGGGGCTGGGGGCGATCGCCGCCGGCCTTGGCTTGCGGGCGGCGCTGCGCGACGAGACCTTCCGGATGAACTGGGACAAGCGGCTCCTGCGCATGCCGGTGCTTGGCACCTATCTCAGAAACCTCGATGCCACCCGCTTCGCGAGCACACTATCCATTCTGGCCAGCAGCGGCGTGCCGCTATTGGAGGCGCTGGACGCGTGCAGCCGGGTGGTCGTGCGACGGCCACTCGTAGAGGCCATCGGCCATGCTACTGTTCATGTACGCGAAGGCATGCCGCTGTCGAGGGCGCTGATGCGAACGCGCCAGTTCCCGCCGATCCTGGTGCACATGATCGCCAGCGGCGAGGCAACCGGCCGCCTGGGTGCGTTGCTGGAACGTGCGGCGCAATTGCAGCAGGCGGATGTCGAGAATCGCACCGCCATGTTTACCGCGCTGATCGAGCCGGTCATGCTGCTGGCGATGGGGGGGCTGGTATTACTGATCGTCCTGGCGGTGATGCAGCCGATCATCGAACTCAACGTATTGATCCATTGAATGGAAGAGCCATGAACAAGAGCACCCGATGCCGCGGTTTCACCCTGATCGAAGTCATGATCGTCATCGTCATTCTCGGCGTATTGGCGGCGCTGATCGTTCCGAAGGTCATGAGCCGTCCCGACGAGGCGCGGGCGGTGGCGGCCCGGCAGGACATTGCAACCATCACGCAGGCCCTGAAGCTGTATCGGCTCGACAACCGGCGCTATCCGACCACCGAGCAGGGACTGGCGGCGCTGGTGCGCAAGCCTGAGGTCGAGCCGCTGCCGCCGAACTGGAAGTCATATGTCGAACGCCTGCCCCAGGATCCCTGGGGCAGCCCGTACCAGTACCTGAATCCCGGCCTGCGCGGCGAGATTGACGTCTTCAGCTTCGGCGGCGACGGCAAGGCGGGCGGCGAGGGCGTCGACGCCGACATCGGGTCATGGCAGTTGTAAAGGTCCATCCGGCAGTCGGCATGACCTTGATCGAAGTCATGGTCGTCCTGCTGCTGATCGCGCTCAGCACCGCATTGGCAACCGGCACGGTCCGTTCCTGGCAACGCACGGACAGCGAGATCGAGCGTCTGGCGCTGGCGGTCGAGACTGCCGCCGAAAGAGCACGGGTGCGCGGTACGCCGATCCGATTCGAGTCGACGCGCCATGGCTATCGCTTTTCGCGCCTGGATACGGCGGGTAACTGGCAGACGGTCGCCGACGATCCGCTGTTCGCCGAACGCGCCTTGCCGACCGACGTGACCTTGAGCCGGGTGACGCGCGACGGCCAGGAGATCGCCAATGGCCTGGTGTTCGGCAGCGACGTGGTGCTCTATACGATCGAAATCCTCGCGGCCGACGGCACCGTGACCCTGGCGGGCCAGGCCTCCGGCTCCATCAAGAAGATATCCGCGGCGTCCCCGGCGTGATGCGACGGAGCGGCGGATTCACGTTGATCGAAGTGCTGGTGGCCCTGACCATCTTCGCGGTGGGCGTGCTGGCGACCCTGCGCGCCATGGGGATTGCCATCGGCGGCAGCGACGAGCAGCGAACGCGCTTGCTGGCCGGCTGGGTGGCCCAGAATCGGCTGGCGGAGATGCGGGCGACCGGACGCTTCCCGCCGATCGGCGCCAACGAAGGGGAGGTCTCGATGGGGGGGCGGGTCTTCTTCTGGCGCGAAGAAACCAAGGGCACGCCCAATCCGCTCTTTCGACGGGTCGATGTCACCATCCATGCGGCCAGGGGCGATGGGCATGCGCTGAGCCGCTTGTCCGGATTTGCCGTGGAGCCCTTGCGATGACGTGCCGGCCCGGCGGGGAAAGTCAGTCGTGGTGTTACGCCGAGCGCGGCCTGACGCTGATCGAGATGCTGGTCGCACTGGCGGTATTCGCCGTGCTGGGCGTGATGGGCTATCGGGCGTCTGCGACGGCGATGGAGAGCCAGCAACGCGTGGCCGCGGAATTGCAGCGTTGGCGGGACATCGCCAACTTCGTGCAGGTCATCGAGTCGGACCTGACCCAGTTCGTCGAACGTCCCGGCAGTGTCGGGACCGGCAATTCGGCCATCGCCGGCGGGCTGCTCCTTGCGCAGACCGGCGGCAGCCCGGAAGTCAGCTTCCTGAAGCTCGATGGCGGCGGGGCCACCGTCCGGCGCCGTGGCTATCGGCTCGACGGGCAGCGCCTCATGCAGTTGCGCTGGCCCGGTACGGACGTGGTCGCCATCCCGGAAGCGCACCTCATTCTGGAAAGAGTCGCGACCATGCATTGCACGGTACTTGGCACCGACGGTCAGCGCTACCCGGTCTGGCCGGATGCGAAGGGCGGACGCCAGGTCAGGCCGGCCGCGGTCGATGTCGAACTGGAGCTCCCCGATGCCGGGACGATACGGCGACTGGTCACCCTGCGCTAGGCGTGCGCGCCGGCGGCTGCAACGCGGGGCGGCGCTCCTGCTGGCGATGTTGACGCTGGCGTTGATGGCCGAAATTGCGGCGCTGGTCGTCGCCGACTATGGGGCGGCGATGGAATTGCTGGTTGGGCGGCAGGATCAGGGGCAGAGTCGCTGGTTGGCACGTGGGGCCGTCGATTGGGCGCGCAACGTCCTCGCCGAAGATGCGCGGACCAGTACCAGCGACCATCCGGGCGAGATTTGGGCGACGCGAATCGCGCCGACGCCGGTCGATGATGGCGAGGTGGGCGGCGAGATCATCGACTATTCCGGGTACTTCAACCTGAACGGACTGGTCGAGAACGGGGTCGCGGTGGCGGAACAGGTGGAATCCTACCGGCGCCTGCTGCAGTTGATCGGCGCGCCGCCGCAGGACGCGGCGAGTCTCGCCGCCGCGCTGGTGGACTGGCTCGACGCGAACAACGAACGGGAAAGCAATGGCGCCGAATCGGACTGGTATGCGGCACAGGGCAAGCAATACCGCGTTGCCAATGGTCCGCTGGCGGACATCGACGAACTCGGGCTGGTGCGTGGCTACAGCGAGGATGTGATCAATCGCCTGCGCTCGGTCGCGGTCGTGTTGCCGGAATCGACGCCTATCAACGCCAATACTGCGCCACCGGAGGTGTTGAGCGCCTTGATTCGGAACCTGAGCATCGACGATGCACGCGTCATGGCGGTGCGCCGCCGGGCCAATCCCTTTGCCGATGCCGCCGGATTCCTGGCGCAGTTGCCACGCGGCGCGACGCCACCCCCCGCGGGACGCTTTTCTGTGACGAGTCGTTACTTTCTGGTCGGCGGGCGGGCAAAATACGGAATGGCGGTTACCCGCATGCAGGTTCTGCTCGATCGCAGATCCGTGTGGCCCGAAATTGTTTGGCAGAAGATACTGTGACCACAACACTGAGAGTATTTGTCGGCGAGCACTGGCCCGAACGACCGAGCACACGCTGGACTCTGATCAGCGCCGCCGGGACCGTGCTCGAACAGGGCGAGTCGGACGCATTGCGCTGGCCGGTCGCCGACTACTGCGAGGCGGTCATATCAGCCCCGGAGGTATCGTGCCTGCGCGCAGCGATTCCGCAGCGCGTTGCGCGCCGGGACCTGCCGCAGGTCGTCGCGGGGGTGCTCGAAGACCAGTTGCTCGAGGATCCGGACCGTTGCCACCTGACGGTGTGCCGTCATCACCGCGACTCGGCGGACGTGCTGGTAATCGGACGGGAACGCCTGCGCAATATCCTTGCGCAGTTCTCGGCGCTGGGTCGCCCCTTGTCAGCCGCATACAGCGAGTTGCGGGCCTTGCACGCCGAGCGCCATGATTGGGTGGTCGCCCTGGCGAGCGACGGCGTGATCCTCTCCCGCCCCCACGAAGTGCCGCTGGTGCTTGACGGCACGAACGACGGGACGCCGCCGGCCCTGCTCGTGACCATCGCGAAGGACCCCCGATCCAAGGCCGGCAACCTCAGGATGCTTATCCGGGCAGAAGCCGGCAAGCAGATCGATCTTGCCGCCTGGACGGCAATGTTGCGCACGGAGCACATCCGGATCGGTCCGGAGTATCGGTGGTATTCGTTGACCGAATCGTCTGTCGACCTCCTGCATGACGAGTTCGCCTCCCGCTTGCGACGCAACAATGCATGGTTGCTGATAAAGCCCGCTGCGCTTGTTGCCGCGTCCTTCTTGCTCGCGTACTTGGTGATCGGGTTGTTCCAGGTCCTGCTGTCGGGCTATAGGATCAACCAGGCCGAGGGACGCATCGACGAGCTTTTTGCTGCGTCGTTTCCGGGAATCCCGGCGGTTTCCCCCGTGGCGCAGACGCGCCGCCAACTGGATCAATTGCGCGGTACTCATGGTCTGGCACGAAGTGATGACGTCCTGGTGCTGCTGGCAGCGCTGTCCGAGGCGCTGGGGACGACCGGCGAGAACTCCATCAAGGAACTCGGCTATACCGAACATCGGCTGACCGCGGTGTTGGACGCGGCCCAGGCCGGGCGCATCGACGGCTTGCGTCAGCAACTTCAGGATCGCGGCTACCAGGCAACATTGCGCGAAGCGCAGCCGCCAACACTGGTGATCGAACTGGATGTGACGAGATGAGTGCACTCGCGACTTTCCTGCAACAGGTTCGGGGGCAGTTGGAGTTGCCACGCTATCGGCATCTGCCCAAGGTGCTGGCGCTCGCGGCGGTTTTCTGCGTTGCTGCCACGTTGGCTTGGCTTCCCGGTGTGACGGAGCGGCTGGCGCAGCGGGAAAACAAGGTTGGCGATGCGCTGAAATCGATCCAGACGGACATCACGGAACTGGACCGCCTGAAGGGCCGGGCGCTGCCGACAAAGATGGCTGGCGTGCCCCTCAAGGAAGCCGTCGCGGCCTCGTTGGCAAGCCAACGCCCGGCGCTGTCGGTGGAGCTGGTCGATGCCGCGCGCGTCCGCGTTCAAGGAACTTGCGACTTCGATTCCCTCGTGCGCTGGCTTGGCGACGTGCAGCGCAGCCATCGGCTTGGCGTGGTCTCACTGGCGGTGACCCGAAGGGATGCAGGCGTAGCGGTGGATATGATCTTGTCATCAAGTCGGGAATGAGACGTTTCCTTCTTGTGCTGCTTGCGTTGGGCGTGATGGTCGCCAGCGCTCCGGCCACGCTGGTGGATCGCACCGTTTCCGAGCTAAGTCGCGGTGGCGTGCGCGTTGGCGCCAGCAGCGGAACGATCTGGAGCGGGCGCGGAGTTGTCAGCGTCCGTGACGTGACAACGCAGGCTTGGCAACCTTGGTTCGGAGTCGAGTGGTCGTTTGATCCGATCGGGCTATTCCGGGGCAAACTGTCCTGGAAGATAATCAACAACAGTACAAGCGCGTCCGAGTTGGCGATCGGCGTGTCCGGGTGGCACGTCTCCGGACTGCATATCGCAGGACCTGCGCGGTACTTCCTGCAGCGGATACCCGGGACCTTTTCCGGATTCGGGTGGGAAGGAGACATAAGTCTGGAAGTCAGTCAGCTCGAATGCTCCTGGCGAAGTTCATGTACCGGCAGGATCGACGCGAACTGGGCGGCGGCCGGATCGGACTTTCTACCCGGGCAGGTGTTTGGCGACTACCGGATTGTTGCTGATGCGGTCGAGAGTACGTTTGCGTTCGATTGGAGCAGCAGTGACAAGAGCTTCGTTCGGACTTGGGGCAAGGGCGAGATATCGGCTACGGGTGCACTACGCCTTTCTGGCAACGTGAAGGGCAACCCGGAATTGTTGGCTCGGCTGCCGGCGGTCGCCGGTCCTTGGGTGCGGCCGACTGCGGTAGGCGACACCTGGAAAATCGTTTTTCCCTGACCAGGGTGTTTAACGGAATACGGGTTATGATTTGCCCGATTGTCATCGGAATTTGTGGAATGCGTCCGTAGCGGCGTGTTTGCGTAAGCGTAAGGGTCTCTTTCAGGAGGATGATGGAATGTTCAGGTCTATAACGTTGCCTATTGTTGGCCTGCTGTTGGCAGTTTCGGCGCTGATTTCAGGGTGTTCCTCATATCCGGCGGCGCCGGCCTCCGCTGCCTCGTCGAATTACAAGTACATCATCGGCCCGGGTGATACGCTCAATATCGTTGTCTGGCGCAATCCCGAACTCTCGACCATTGTTCCGGTTCGTCCGGATGGCAAGATTGCCGCGCCACTGGTGGAAGACTTGCCTGCCATGGGCAAGGATGCGACCACGCTCGCACGCGATATCGAAAAGGCGTTGGCCAAGTACATCCGCGATCCGGTCGTGACAGTCGTCGTGACGAATTTCGTGGGCCCGTATAGCGAGCAGATTCGTGTCGTCGGCGAGGCCGCCAAGCCCCAAGTGCTTCCCTACAAGCAGAAGATGACCCTGCTCGACGTGATGATCGCGGTCGGCGGCATGACCGACTTCGCGGACGGCAATGGTGCTTCCATTCTGCGTACCGCCGAAGGCAACAAGCAATACGGTGTTCGCATCGCAGACCTGGTCAAGCGCGGCGACGTCTCAGCCAACGTGGAAATGCAGCCGGGGGACGTCCTGATCATTCCCCAGGGCTGGTTCTGAGCGATCGATCGGAGATTCCTTGCCATCCGTGTCTGCCAAGTAGGTGTTGTCGATGAATGACAAACTGCTCCTGACTGTTCTGCTGCACTTGCGTGCGATGTGGAAATACCGCTGGCGTGGGCTGTACACCGCGTTTGGTGTCGCCTTGCTCGGTGTCCTGATCGTGATGATCGTTCCAAAGCGGTACGAAGCATCGGCTCGCATTTTCGCCAACACTGATTCGATATTGAAGCCCCTGATGGCGGGCATGACGGTGCAGCCGGATATCAACCAGCGCGTCGTGATGCTGAGCCGGGTCGTCATCAGCCGTCCCAACGTCGAGCACATCATTCAGGCCACCGGTCTGGACGAGAAGGTGAAGACTGCCGAGCAGCGAGAGAAACTGGTTGACGAAGTCATGAAGTATCTCGAACTGCAAAGGTCTCCGGAACGCGGGGCGAACATCTACGTCGTCAAGTTCAAGGATACCAAGCCCGAGCGCGCAAAACACGTCGTTGAACTGCTCGTCTCGATGTTCATCGATACAAGCAAGGGCGGGGGCGAAACCGACGCCGGTGCCGCCAAGGCGTTTCTGGATGAGCAGGTTGCGCTTTACGAGAAGAAGCTTCGGGATGCCGAGAATCGCTTGAAGGAGTTCAAGCTGCACAATATCGACGGCACCGCGCCCGCCGAGGGCAGGGATTTCCTGACCCAGATGGCGACCGTCGGCGAGCAGCTCAATCAGGCGCAGCTTCAGTTGCACGAGGCCGAGAATTCCCGCGACGCATTTCGGCGCGGGCTCGCCGGGGAAGACCTGGCTGCAGCACCTGCCGGCAATATCGGTGCGATGGGCGCCGACAATCTCGTCGACATCGACGCGCGGATCGACTCGCAGAAGCGCAGCCTCGACGGGCTGTTGCAGCGCTATACCGAGAGCCATCCTGATGTCGTGGGCGCGCGCCGGGTCATACGCGAACTCGAGGAGCAGAGGCAGCGCCTGGTTGAGAGCTATCGCAAGGCTGGAATTCCCCTGACTCAGGCGGTTACCACGGGACCGCGGGCATCGGAGCAGATCAAGGTGTCGCTTGCCCAGGCGGAAGCCAATGTTGCCTCATTGCGGGCGCGGGTGGCGGACTATTCGGCTCGCCATAGGCAACTGCGGGAAATGGCGCGACGCATGCCGGAGTACGAGGCAGAACTTGCCCAGCTCAATCGAGATTACGAGGTCAATAAGCGGAACTACGAGAACCTGATTTCGCGGCGAGAGCAGGCCAACATTTCCGGCGACATGCAGGCCGTGGCCGGAGTGGCCGATTTCCGCCTGGTCGATCCTCCGCGAGTTGCGCCTGGGGCGGTATCGCCTAACCGGCTGCTGCTGATTGCTCTTTCGCTTGTTGTCGCCATCGGTGCAGGCATTGGTACGATGTTCGTGTCGAAAGAAGTCCGCCCGTGTGTCTATGATCGGCAGCAACTGCGCGCAGTTTCGGGACTGCCGATCCTCGGTGTCGTGTCGCTCGTCGATAACGATCAGTTGCGGGGCGAGAGGAAGCGCGACTTGCGGCGATTGCTCAATGTCGCGGGGGGACTCTTGGCTGCTTACACCCTTCTTGTTGGCACCATGCTTCTATTGACTCGGGCGGCATGAGGAAGTCATTGCTATGAGCCTAATCGAAAAGGCCGTTGAGCGGTTGGAGGGTCTGCAACCGGACCCGCTGAAGAAGAGTGGTTCGCCTGTGCCACGCGATAACCCGCCACTCCCGACTCGCCCTGGCGAGGCGGGGGCCGATCACAGGTGGGCGGCCCCGGACACGGCGGGGCCAGCGGCAAGCCGGCAGGCCGACATCGATGTCGATCGATTGGCTGCGGCGGGCTTTATTACCCAAAGTGCCACGGGGAGCCTGATCGCCGAGGAATTTCGGGTCATCAAGCGCCCGCTGCTGCAAAACGTACTGGGCGGCGCTGCCCCCGTTCGCAACGCCAATCTGATCATGGTGACCAGCTCGCTGCCTGGTGAGGGCAAGAGCTTTACGGCGATCAATTTGGCCATGAGCATTGCGATGGAACTCGATCGCACCGTGTTGCTGGTGGATGCCGACGTGGCGAGGCCGTCGTTACCTCGGGTGTTGGGGCTGCCTGACCAGAAGGGGCTATTGGATGTCTTGCAGGACAAGTCCCTCAAACTGAGTGACGTCCTGCTGCGAACCAATGTGGATAAGCTTACCGTACTCCTGGCGGGTACTCAGGACGCGCAGGCAACCGAATTGCTGGCCAGTGAGGCGATGGGACGCCTGCTGGACGACATCGCGCGGCGCTATGCCGATCGCATCGTCATCTTCGATTCGCCGCCTCTCCTGATGACGACCGAGTCGCGGGTACTTGCGAGCCGCATGGGCCAGATTGTATTCGTCGTACGAGCAGAGGAGACCCCGCAGAATGCCATAAAGGAGGCCCTCGGAGCCATCGACGCGTGTCCGGTCAAATTGATGGTATTGAACCAGGCGCGCAATGTCGAAAATGTGGCTTACGGGTATGACTATGGCTACGGATACTAGAGCGCGGGTGTCCTTTCGGGGCCGGCATCGATCGATCCTGACTGCCGTCGCCGTGCTTTGTTCGGGGGCACTGGGGGCCGCACATGGTGCATCCTGGCGCGTTGTCCCCGATATCGGTGTCAGTGAAACCTATAGCGACAACGTCGCCATGGTTAGCGATGCGGCAGCGGAGGATGGCTGGATTACGACCGTATCGCCGGGCTTGCGGGTAAGCGGCCTGGGGCCGCGCATCCAGGCTTTCCTTGACGTTCGGCACGACGAGTCCTACTACCACAGCCAAACGTCCTCGAACGTAGGCCGCAGCTTCCTGACCTCCTACGCTACCGTCGAAGCCATAGACAACTGGCTGTATGTCGACGCGTCTGCGGCGGTTGCGCCGCGCAGCAGGTCGATATTTTCCGCAGTTACCACGAATACGAGCAACGTCATCGGCAACCAGGACGAAACACGTGTCGTGCAGGTTTCTCCCAACATCCGTGGCCGGATGTTTGGCAATACCGACTACTTGATGCGCTATACGCGCATCGATGCGCGCTCAAAGGAGGACTCACTCGGTCATACCCAAATCGACCAGGCAACGGGTTCGTTGCGGAAGCCGGCCGGACAAGGTGCAATCGGCTGGTTTGCCGATGCCATGGGAACCGGGGTCGATAGAAGTACTACGGGCGATGAGCGGCGCGACGATCGAGTACGAGGCGGGCTGATCGTGCCCGTGATTCCCCATCTGCATGTACTTGCATTCGCAGGCCGTGAGCGTACCGATTTTGTCTCGGGTGTCTATGAGTCCTTTTCTGCTCCCGGGGTGGGCTTTGAATGGCGTCCGACCGAGCATACCGAGGCAATCGGGATGCGGGAGAAGCGGTTCTTTGGCAACGGCCACGACGTGTCGGTTACTCACAGGACACCGCGTACCGCCTGGCGATATTCCGACGTCAAGGATGCGGCAGCCCTGCCCATGGGCTTGGCGGGATTCACTCGCGGATCGGTATACGATCTGATGTCGGATCTTCTTACGGTATCCATCGCCGATCCGGTTGCGCGTGACGAAGCAGCTCGGGCCAGAACCGACCAGATCGGCGGGGCGACGACTGCGGTCGTTGATGCAACGGGAGTATTGGCATCACGCATCTTCCTGGACAGAACGCGGCAGGCGTCCTTGGCATTGTTGGGAACACGAAGCATCGTTACGTTGATCCTGCAACGGAGGGATCAGCAACTTCTGGAAAACAGCGCGACGTTTCTCCAGGACGACTTCGAGTTGAGCCCTGATATTCGAGATAGCAGCGGCTTTTTGTCATGGATCCATCGATTGACCCCGGTATTGGACCTAAGCCTTTCGGCGTCCTACGTCAAGCGTGAGGGCCTGAGCGTTCCGGATCTCGAGGCGACGCAGCGATCGGGCATCGCGGCATTGAATTTCTCGTTGAGTCCGAAGGCAAGAGGGTCGTTGGCTGTGAGATTCACGAATTTCTCGAACCTCAGAGATGACTCTGTGATTCACGAGCGTGCTTTCGTTGGCACTTTGACTCAGGGCTTCTGAGAGCCGGCACTGGCGGACATTCATGTACGAAGAGTATTACGGACTTACAGCAAAGCCTTTCCAGACAAATCCAGACCCTTCTTTCTATTTCGGCAGCCGCCAGCACCGGCGGGCAATGGCCTATCTGGATTATGGGCTGCATCGAAACGAGGGGTTCATTGTCATTACCGGTGAGGTTGGCGCCGGCAAGACAACCCTGGTGCGAAGCCTGCTGGGCAAACTCGACCCCGAGAAGTTCATTGCCGCGCATCTCGTCAGTACCCAGCTCGACGCGGACAATGCATTGAGGCTCGTGGCAGCAGTATTTGGCGTGCCGACCGCAGCGGAGTCGAAAGCTGACCTGTTGGTCGCGCTCGAAGGATTCCTCGTCAGTACCTATCGAGCCGGTAAACGGTGCCTGCTGGTCGTCGACGAGGCCCAGAACTTGAGTATGCAGGCGGTTGAAGAACTGCGCATGCTGTCGAATTTTCAGCTCAATACGCACGCACTCCTGCAAAGCTTTCTGGTCGGGCAGCCAGAGTTCAGGTTCACGCTACAAAGCCCGCAACTGACCCAACTCCGGCAGCGGGTAATTGCCGCCTGCCACATCGGGCCAATGGATGTAAATGAAACGCAAGCCTACATCGAGCATCGGCTGACGCATTGCGGGTGGACGAATTCGCCGAGTTTCGCGCCAGACGCCTTTCCCGCCTTGTTCGAGGGCAGCGGCGGTATTCCGAGAAGAATCAACGCCATTTGCGATCGGCTGCTCTTGTCGGGATTCCTTTCCAATATCAAGCACTTTTCCGAGGCGGAGGTGTTTGAGGTCGTTCGCGAGATCGAGAACGAAACCCTTGCCCCGAATTTGCCTGCGACGCCCTTGGCGGGGGATTCCCGCGGCGGGATTCCCTTGTCGACAGTTGCCGCCGATTCTCCTCGCGCGATCGTCAATTCGCTTGCGCAGGATGACCTGGCATTGCGCCTGAGTCAGGTAGATGACCGGATCGCCCGGATCGAGTCGGCGCTCGATCGCTTGTTGCGCAGCAATTCCAGCGCAGTGTCCCTGCTGGGGAAGCTGGTCGATGGGCTTGATCGATCCTCGACACCGCAGCCCCCGGCGAAAGGCGCATCGTGAGTCGGATTGAGGTTGTTCAGTCAAGACATCCATCGATTTGCTGACATGATATGAACTCCGAAAATCCGATGCCGCACCGGATACTGTTTGTCGTGGATGGCCGCTATCCGAGCACGGGCGGTGCAGAAATGCAGGTGCGCCTTCTCAGCAGGGCCTTCCATGCCGCCGGAAATCGCGTTGAAGTCCTGGTGCCGCATCTCGAACCCGAACGATCGCTGCGCGAGGTCATCGACGGTGTACCTGTTGAGCGCATCGGTTACCCGAAGATCAAGGTATTCGGAGCGGCATTCCTGTGCCTTCGCTTCGCCATGCTTCTACTTGCCCGTCGTCGACGCTACGACGCGATCCACGTCCATATGGCGAAGAATCTGGCCGCGATCGCGGGCTTGGTGCGGCCATTGCTGTCTGCAACCGTAACCACGAAGATTTCCGGCGCATGGGAGTTCCAGGGGGGCATTCTTGATCCTGCGCGCCGGAAGCGACCGTTCTATCGCCTGCTGAATCGATGGGTAAGGGGGGCGGATCACATTCAATGCGTAAGTGAATATACCCGTGACATGTTGCGCCTGGCAGGATATCCCGACAACCGGTTGGCGATGATTCCGAATGCTGTCGACATGTCGAGATTCCGGCCGAGCGGCGTGGCGCCAGATTCGGTAAAGGTCGTCTTTGTCGGACGCCACGTTCCGGTCAAGGGCCTGGATGTCCTGCTGGCAGCTTGGAAGGAAATCGCAGGATTGGGAGGTGCGCGTCTGTTCCTTGCTGGAGATGGCCCCGAACGGGCAAGGCTAGTCGAACTCTGCAGGAGCTGGGGGCTGGAATCGTCAGTGACATTTCTGGGCAACGTTGCGGATGTCCCCGGGCTTCTGACGTCGTCAAGCATATACGTGCAACCGTCATATCAGGAGGGGCTCTCAAACGCGGTTCTGGAAGCAATGGCCAGCGGATTGCCTGTCGTTGCAACCCGCATTAGCGGCAATGAGGATCTGATCGCCGATGGAGAAAGTGGCGTGTTGGTGCCGTCCGGGAATTCGGCCGCAATTGCCGCTGCGCTGCGCATGCTCATCGAGCAGCCGCTGACTGCCCAAAGAATGGGGCGGCGGGGTCGCGAAATAATCGAGTCGCGATTTTCGCTGCCGGCAGTGATGGACAAGCTGATGGACGCTTATCGTACTGCCGTGCCAAGATAGTCGCGGCGGATCGACTGCCTGGCATCGGTGCGGGTATGGGGGAGAAGCGCGTTACAAAATTCCTTCGTTGGGGATGCCTATCGTGTTGAAGAAACTGCTGAAGGCGGCAATGGCCTCGCAAGTCGGCTGGAAACTAGCGCAGCCGCTGCGTCCGAATGGCATTACCGTGCTCATGTACCATCGCGTCAATCGCACTCGTGATGCGGAGATGCCCGGGATTGGCGTTGACCAGTTTCTCGAGCAGATGACATGGCTCCGCGCTCGCTGCCGCATCATCGCGCCGGAGGAGTTCACCGCGACATTGCGCCAGGATCGTTCTGGCACTCCGGCGGTACTGGTGACCTTTGACGACGGATATCGAGACTTCTTCGACAATGCGTATCCGATCCTGGCAGAACTCGACATTCCGAGCCTGGTCTTTCTGGCAACCCGATTCATGGACGACGGCGGACTGATCTGGACCGACGCCGTAGCCACGGCGGTACTTCGAACGCGGCGCGCGGACGTCGTCCTGCCTTGGAACAACCAACGTCATGGTCTGGCCGACAAGGCTGAACGTAATGCATGCCGGCGCATGTGTACCCAGTTCCTCAAGGGCATTCCCGATCCCGAGCGAGTCGCTTGGCAATCGGAACTGTTTCGTCTTCTCGATATTGTTCCGGAGGACGTCATCGGTGATCGTCAAATGCTGACATGGGACGAAATCCGAGCCACCAGGCCTCTGACTCGCTATGGCGGGCACACCCATTCCCATCCGATACTTTCGCAACTCGATCGTGCGACCGCGGAGCAGGAGATCCGCACGTGCCGCGATCGAATCACGACTGAACTTGGCGACCCGCCCAGGTATTTCGCCTACCCGAACGGGCGGGCTCAGGACTTTACGGACGAAACCAAGGCTGTTCTGCAGAACCATGGGTTTGAGCTGTCGTTTTCGACCATCGAGGGTATCCATCAGTCCGGCACAGACTTGTACGCGATCCGTCGCCAACCGACGGGTTGCAGCACACTGGGCGATTTTGCGTCGCTGGTGTTGGGGCGGTAGCCATGGCGATCGTCGTCTTCTGGCTGGCCGTACTCTTCATCGCCTACACCTACGTGGGGTATCCACTGGGCGTGTGGCTGCTTGCGCGGAGGCGGCCGGAGGAGACCCCGGAGCAATTGGACGCTTGCGACTGGCCACCGATTACCGTGGTCATTGCGGTGTACAACGAAGCGCAACGTATTGCGAGGAAGATCGCGAATCTCAGGAATCTGGATTACCCGCAGGAAAAGATGAGCATCCTGTTCGTCTCCGATGGCTCGACCGATGCGACCAATGAACTGCTTGCCAAGGCATCGGGAATTTCCTGGCATGCCTATGCAGAGAGAAGAGGAAAGCCGTATGCTCTGAACTGCGGACTCCAGAGGGTCGGCACCGAGATCGTCGTGTTTTGCGACGTTCGGCAGGAAATCGAGCGCACCGCCTTCAAGCATCTCATCGGACGGTTGGTGCAGCCAGGGGTCGGGGCGGTCAGCGGGGAACTTGTACATCGCGATCCGCAAAGCCATGTTGCTGCCAACATCGGTCTTTACTGGCGCTACGAGAAGTGGATTCGCAGGTCCGAAAGCCGCGTTGCGTCCTCGATCGGCGCGACCGGCGCCCTCTACGCGATCCATCGCAGCGACTTCGAGCCGTTGGCCGAGGACACGATTCTCGACGACTTCGAAATACCCATGGCAGTCGTCCGTCGGGGACGACGGAACGTATTCGAGCATCGTGCGATATTCTTCGATGAACTCCAGCAGGATACCGCCGGCGAACGGAAGCGAAAGGTACGGACACTGACTGGAAACTATCAGGCATTCTCGCGGCATCGGTGGCTGTTTTCGCCGCGGCAGAATCCCGTCTTCGTTCAGTTCATGTCCCACAAGGTATTTCGTCTGCTGGTCCCATATGCGCTGATGCTTGCATTGGGGGCGTCCCTTGCCGCGGAGGGCTGGTTCTATGCCGGCATTGCAGTAGTCCAGGTGGCCTTCTACACGATTGCGATTGCCGGTTCGCGCGCAGCGCGGATGCGTAGCAACAGGATCGTCAGCTTTGCAGTGGTATTTCTGGAGCTGAACTGGGCGGCGGTATTGGCTTTGGTCAATTTCCTGTCGAGCCGCACGGATGCTAAGTGGGAGAAGACATGAACTCCCTGGTGGTATTCATGTACCACGGACTGTACCGAGGCGATCGGGAGCTTGACACTATCGATGCTTCGGAACGGCCATACGCGATCTCGCTGGAGAAGTTCGAGCAGCAACTCGATTCTCTCGCCCGGTCCGGGATTCCGGTGCTCGATCCCGATTCGCTCACGACCGGGGCAGTCTTGCGGGGCGGGGTGGTGCTTACATTTGACGACGGCCACGAGAGCAACTTTCGTCATGCGCTGCCGATACTCGCCGATCGGGGAATCCGTGGCGCGTTCTTCGTGACGAGCGACTTCATCGGCAAGCGCCCTGGTTACTGCAGTTGGATGCAGATCCGGGAAATGGCAGACCGCGGAATGCTTATTGGCTCCCATGGGCGCACCCACCGGTTCTTCGACGACATGACGGCCGAAGAGGCGGAGTCGGAGCTCCGTACGTCCAAGGATGCAATCGAGCAGGCTATCGCGAGTCCCGTCCGGCAGATATCGTTTCCCGGCGGCCGCTACCGCGGCGATCAGATCGCGATCGGAAGGCGGGTTGGGTATCAACTATTCCACTCGTCGAGGATCGGGGCGACCGCGCCGCAGCGTGTCTCTACAGGCGCCGTTCTGTGTCGTATCCCGATTCGGCGCACCACGACGGACGAAGCCTTCGACGCCTACGCCCGGGCGGATTCGATGACCCTGCTACGGGCCAGATTCCTGGCGGGGGCAAAGCAGGGCATCCGCTACCTGATGGGAAATCGCTTGTACCATCGCCTGTATGAGAGGGTCGCCGGACGTGGTTGAACGTTCACCAGGAACCCTGGTCGAGGGTACGATTCCCGAATCGAGTTTCGGCGGGCCGGAGTTCCGGGCGACTCTGCGGCTGTTGATGCTGCCGGCACTCCTGGCCGCGATGGTTGTATTGGGCGTGCCCTTGTCGGGGGGGGCTCTGTACGCATTTGCTCTCATCGCTTGCGTGCCTGTGCTGCTGGCATTGCCGCGCAACCCCGAGCCCTTGTTGGCATTGTTCGTCTTGTATTTGCCCTTGTGCAAGAGCTATGCGATCCCGATCGCGCCAGGCATCAACGGCACCAACATGTTTGAAGCCGGTTTGCTCCTGGCGCTGATGTTCTCCAGGAGTCGGGGGCGCGAGGCGCCAATCGTTGACAAGCCCCTGCAATGGCCAGTCGCGCTCTGGGCGTTCCTCTCGTTGCTTTCCTTCGTTACGACAATGGAGCGCGTCGGCGTCGGCGAGGTCGTCATCGGTTACGCCTATTTGCTGAAGGCGTGGCTGGATCAGTTCATCGTGTTCTTTGTCGTTGGCGCGCTGATCAGTGACCGCAGCATGGCACGTCGGGTCATCATCTACCTGATGATCGGTACCATCCTGGTCATGTTCATAGGCTTCCAGGAATGGCTTGATTCGCGGTTTCTGGATAGCATCGAAAAGTCGCGGCTGCTCGGACCGCAACTGCAACCCAACGATTTCGGCGCTTACCTGACCTACTCCGCGGGACCTTTTATCGGCCTGTTCCTCGTCAACTGGACAAGATGGCGTTCCTGGTTTCTGTTGGCATATTTCATCGTCCTCGCCCGGTTGACCCTGGCAACATTCTCCCGGGGAGCCTATATCGGACTCGGCGCGGCTCTGCTGGCCGCAACCTACGTTCGAAGCAAGCTGCTTCTCATCTTCGCCATCGGGCTGGTATTCGGGCTGATCAACTTTGAACCAGCACTGATGCCGGAGTCCATGAAGGCCCGCGTCGGGCAGACAACTGGCGAAGCCGAATCGGCGGAGGAACTCGACAAGAGCTCCGGGACCAGGATCGTTCTATGGGATGCGGCCATTGCCATGACACTGGAAAGGCCAATACTTGGTCACGGATTTGCATCCTTCCCGATGATGAAAGGCAAGTACACCGAAATTCCGGTTGAGGAGTCCGACAACCACAATATGTTCCTGTACATTTGCTCGCAAATGGGTATCCCGGCCCTGGCGGTCTTCCTCTTTTTGATTTGGCGAACCTACGTGTGCGGAGCCAGGCTATTTCGCTCATCGGCGAACACATTCGACAAGTCCATTGGCCTGGGCGCGGTAGCAATCGCTGGCGGCATTATTGGCGTCAACATGTTCGGCAGTCGAATGGTCGACATTGCGGTCTCGGGATATTATTGGGTCTATCTCGCCGCATTGGCTGCATTGCTTGGAAAGAACAATGCTTCTTCGCATACTCCGGGGAGACCCTCGTGACAACCTTGCCCGACACGCGACCGCTGGTCGTCCATCTGATCGATGAACTTCCACCTGACGGTGCCGAGCGTCTGGTCGTCGACATACTTCGGTATCCGAACCCGCGATTTCGCTACGCAGTGGGTTGCGTAATCCGTGGCGGCGTCCTGGAAGACGAGCTGCGGGCAATGGGCGTCCCCGTCGTCGTCTTCGGGAGACGTGGACGTCTCGATATCGGCCTGATCTTTCGACTGGCCCGGTGGATGCGTCGCGAGCAGGTGAAGGTACTCCATACGCACCTGTTCACCGCCGATACTTACGGGCGGATTGCGGCGCGCATCGCGGGGGTCCCGGCCATATTCTGCACGGTGCACAATATCGTCAACCCGTGGAAGGGCCGGATCCATGCGGCGATCGATTGGCTGCTCGCACGGATTTCGACCCGTGTCATCGGGTGCACCGACGAAGTCGCGGAGGTGCTCAAGACGCGTGACCGCCTTCCCGCCGCACGAGTCGTCGCGATTCGAAATGGAATCGACTTGCGCCGTTTCCAGTCGATTTCGGGCGCCGGCGTCCGTGAGGAGTTCGGCATACCTCCTGATCGGCTCCTGCTCGCGGTAATAGGGCGTCTGCATCCGCAGAAGGCCCATCTCGATTTGCTGCAGGTCTTTGCCTCGCTCCGCCCCGAGGTCAGAAGCAAATTCGCCTGCCTGATCGTCGGCGACGGCGATCTTCGCCAGACACTGGAGGAAGAGACGGCGCGCCTGGGCTTGCAGGAGCAGGTGATATTCACCGGCTTGCGACGCGACGTTCCCCGTCTCTTGTGCGCGTTGGATCTGTTCGTAATGTCGTCGCGCTGGGAGGGACTGCCGATCGCCTTGCTCGAGGCGATGGCCTGCGGCGTGGCCCCGTTGTCGACCGCCGTTGGCGGTGTCCCGGACGTAATTGAGAATGGCGTCAACGGCATACTCGTGGACGCCGGCGATGCCCCCGCAATGGCGGCCAAGCTTGCCTTGCTGATCGAGGATTCCGCGCTGCGCTTGCGCCTGGGGCGACAAGCGCAAGCGGACGTGTTGCGCCGCTATGACGTGCTTCGCACCGCCGAGGCGTACGACGCGCTCTATCGCGAGGCGCTTGGCATTGCCGGGCAAGTCGATGCCCTGAAGCCGATAGGCGCGATTGCGGCGAACGACTAGCATGGGTATCGGTGGGGTGTTGCTCAGGCGACTGGCGGGAGCGGCGTTTCTGCCGGGTGCCTGGCTGCAGAGCAGATTCCAAGGTGGCATCCGCATCCTGATGTATCACCGCGTTTCGCCAGCACCCGTCTATGACCAACTCACGGTAACCCCCGAGCGATTCGCCAGGCAAATGGAATATCTCCGTCGCCACTGCCGAATCCTCGGTCTTGCCCAGGCCGTCGACGAACTGCGAAGCTCCGAGTTCGTGCGGTCGGGAATCGTAGTCACTTTTGATGACGGCTACCGAGACAATCTGGAGTTTGCGCTACCGATATTGAGGCGATTCGAAATTCCGGCAACCATTTTTGTCACTACCGCGTTCTGCGACCAGACGGCACGCCATCCGCGGTATCCGGAGAGTCCGGAACGTCTGCATCTCGACTGGCATGAGGTGCGTGAACTTGCCAATACACCGGGTATAAGCATCGGCTCCCACACGTTGACCCACCCGTATTTGTCCCGAACAACGGATACCCAGGCATCGGTCGAGATTTGCTCGAGCAAGGACAGGCTGGCTTCGGAGGTTCAAGGGCCGGTGGACTACTTCTGTTACCCCTCCGGTGACGTTACCGAGCGCGAGCAACAGATGGTCCAGTCGGCCGGGTATCGTGCGGCGGTCACCGTTGCGCCGGGTGTTAACGCTTGCGGCGTGGCGCTGCATGCTTTGCGAAGAACCGAAATCACGGATCGCGACGGCGTTGTCGATCTCTTCATGAAGGTGAAGGGTGCATATGATCCGATCCACCGGCTGCTCCATTGGCGCCGGCGCCGGAGTTTTGCGAAAGCGGCGACTGCCGCGCGTCTTGGAGTGGCATCGGGAGCGAACAAGTGAGAATCCTGTATCTGATGACGGAACCCCTCGGGATTGGCGGAGTTCAGTCCGACCTCCTGACACTCAGTGAAGATCTGACCAAGCGCGGACATGAGGTGCATGTGGCGGCAATGTCGGGCGTGCTGCTCGATGAAATCAAGGCCAAGGGCGCCAGGCATGTCGAGATCGATTTCCATTTTCGCGGGATCTTTGCCTTCGTCAAGGCCGTCAGGCTCTTGCGGCGATGCGTGCGCGAGCAGGAAATCGAGCTTGTGGCGCCGCAATCGGTACGCTCCACCGTCGTTGCATATTTCGCGCTGCGCTTGCTGCCATTCGGCTATCGGGTCAGGGCCACGGCGCGGCGGGTTCCGATTGTCACGACAATTCACAATATCCATAACCCGATCCATTTTCGCTATGCCGGTGCCATTCTGGAGCGCTGTGCGGATTACGTGATTTTTGAATCCCACTATGAGCGTAACCGCTTGCTGAAGAGCGGCCTCGACGAAGCAAAATCGACCGTGATCCACAGCGGTATCGACACCGACCGCTTCGTACCAGGGCTGCGCGCCGATTCGCTGGAAAAGCGCTACGGCCTCGATAAGGAGACTCACTTCGTTTTCGGTATCGTGGCCAGACTCTCGGAAGAAAAGGGGCACCGGTACCTGGTGGAGGCATTCAGGCGGGTGGTTGGTCGAATGCCCAACGCCAGGCTGATGATTGTCGGCGACGGGCCGCTGCTGGATGAGACCGTACGCCAGGTTGAGTCGCTGGCGCTGACCGGGACGGTGATCTTCACGGGGCTGCAACGCGATATTCCCGAATATCTCGCGTTGTTCGATACGTTCGTTCTTTCATCCACGCGGGAATCGTTTCCCCTGGCTGCGCGTGAAGCCATGGCGGCAGGAAAGGCCGTGATCGCTCCCCGCATTGGCGGGTGTCCGGAAGTGGTGGACGACGGTGTAACCGGATACCTGTTCGAGTCCGCCAACGTCGGCCAGCTCGCAGACTGCATGCTTCGCCTCGCGGAGAACGGTCAATACCTCCAGTACGGTCGTGCTGCGCGCGAACGAGTTGAGCGGCTCTTTTCGCGGCGATCATGGGTCGACGGCGATGAAGATGCATATCTGCGTTGGTTGGCAAAATAGTCCCGACACTCTTGTATATGGCCATTAACTCTGTTCGATTGCCTACGCTCAACGCAAAGGCGGTAGCCAGGTTCCCGTTGCTGCCGTGGTTGCTGGTGGGCTCCGCGTCTCTCGCCGTTGCGCTGGGTCTGGTTGTTCGGCGCTATCCTCCGTCGTTCTGGCTGGACCAGCCGGCTGCAGTCGCCAACTCGGGGTTCTGTGCCGGAATGGTGACGGACAAGCTGCCGCATCCGATGTCCAGTGTGCCGAAACCCGCAATGGGTGTCCCGTTCGTCGATCCGGCATTCGGCACCAGGGTGATACGGATCACCGACGTACAGGCTGAGACCGGATTCGTGGGCGGACGGGTGCCGATGTATTCGACGGTGCCGGCCTGGAATGCCGACGAGTCCTATCTCATCGTCTTTCAGACGCATGCGTATTCGCAATCCGGCTTGCGGTCCCGGCACCTGCTGTATGACGGGAAGACCTACCAGTTCATCAGGGAACTCGATATCGGTCCGGCCGACGTCGAACACGTCTATTGGGATAGCAAGGATCCGGACGTACTTTACTACCCGTTTACCTACGAGGCCTCGGGGCGGCCGATTCGCCAACTCGTCAAGTATCACGTCGGATCGGGGCAAAGGGAAGTGCTGGAAAATTTCGCTTGCCCAGGCACGCTCGATTTTGGTCATCCGAAGTACATGGCCTGGGACGGGAGTCGTATCGGAATGCGGTGCCGGGGCAGGTACCCCGCTGCGGAGACCTTCGTTTTTGATCTATTGGCGTCGCGCGAAAGTCCGCGCATCAACAGTCCCAGGGACATCGGCATCCAGGTTGCTCCGAGCGGCAAGTTGGGGATGTTCGGTTCATCGGTCATCGATCTTTCCTCGATGACACCGGTGCGGACGTTGAAGACCAACCCATGGGAGCACGGAACATTGGTCCCGACCGCTGGCGGCCAGGATGCCTTCGTTTCTGTTCAGTTTGACGGCAATTACATTGGTACGCTCATGCTGGAGAACCTCCAGACGGGGGGAGTCCGGGAGATCATCGGCAAGAAGACCGGCTGGCGGTCATATCCCCCGGTGACGACCCACATCTCCACCACGGCCTTCCAGGCGCGCGGCTGGGTGGCGGTTTCGATCGAAGGCGAACATGCCGGACGGAATGTTCTGGACCAGGAGCTCGTGATTGCGAACGTCGATACCGGCGAGGTTTGTCGAGCGGCACATCATCACTCGCGCAGCACGAGCGGACCGCGCGGCTATTGGGCAGAGCCCCATGTGGTGATCAGCCCGACGGGAACGCGCCTGATGTTCGGCAGCGACTGGGGCGGCGGTACCACGGTCGATACCTACATCGTAGAGTTGCCGGGATACACCAAAGGCCGTAGCCGCGCAACAGCCAAGTAGGCAGAGTTGGCGCTGCGAAACGTAACTCGGTAGATCACTGCTGCTGGCGGCCCGCAATCGCGTGGCCGCCAGACAAGCAGAGCGGTCTCAAGGAACGTAGGTCGGCAGTTCGATCACGTAGGTATCGACGGTCGAACCCTTGTACCAGTCGCTCGGGAACAGAATCCGGGTACCGCGCGGGCTGAGTATGACGTTAGGCTGCGCCCAGTAGTTCTGGTTCGACGAATTGGCGTCGTAACCAAAGCTGCGGTGATGCGCGAGACGACAGAAGCTTCCCGTGTCGACGTTGGCCAGCAGGATTTCCTGGGTGAGATAGGTCGCTGCCGGATTGGAAACATTGAGGCCATTCCCCGTCGCGCCGACTGCAACCCATCCCGGTTTCTGGAATGCCTTTCCGCTTACCAGAGTACCCGTGGGCGGATAGGGGTCGCCCTTGGCTTCGCCTATGATGGTCGAAACCGTGCCCTTGGTGAGGTTGGCGACCATGAGCGTACCGCTTCCGGACGGACCGTCGTACTGCACCCCGGCCACGAGATCGTCGCCGGCAGCATTCTTCATCATGTCGCTATGTTCCTCGCCGCTCCATGCCACCGTGCGGATGACCGTGTTGGTCGTCGCATCGAGCACCTTGCTGCTGGTGGTCCCCGCCAGATACCTCAGGGTACCCGATGGCGCCGCTTGGGGAACGAGAGCAATCAGATGCTGGGTGGGGCCGATGGTATTGGTGGAGAGCCGATAACTGAACCCCTCGAAGGTCGTATTGGCGCCCCCGGTCTTGCGGCATCCGAGTCCGATCAGATCGTTGTCGTAGCTCATGAAGAAGGGATCCTGGCCGCCACTCACCAGATCCGCCCCGGTACATACCGACTTGAGCACCCCACTGGCGATATCGGTGGCAAAGTTGTGGACCGTGTCCTTTGCTCCTGTCGAGACGTGCATGCGCGTCAGGACGTACGAATTCTGATCCACGTAGTAGATCAGGTCCGGATTCGTCCTATCCCAGTAGAACTGTTCGACGTCGGCCGGATTGATGTCGAGCATCTTGATGAGGGCATAGGTTTTGCCATTGAGCAGCGCCCAGCCCCTGAACGGTTGGGTGACGTAGAGGAGCAGATAGGTTTCGTCAGCGTTCCAGGCGGGAATGGTCGGATATGCCGGGATGGCGACGGTGGCGCCTGGCCACTGGGTTGCCACATCGGTAATCCGGCGAATCGTCGTGCCGAAGTTCGGGTCCGTGACGGCCTGATAGAGGGCGGGCTTGGGCAGATTCGAATAGGCGACCAGACTCTTGCCGGTATTGGCTACGCCGCTGCAAAGATCCGCCGACGGGCTGTTGGCTGTGCAGGTGATGCTGGCAGTGATATTGGCACTGCCCATCGTGCCGTTGCCGTTCGTCACGCTGCAGGTCTGGCCCGATGGCTGCGCCAGGACCGAAACCGAATAGGGTGATCCGCTGGCAAGCGTGGTGCTGAAGGTATACGTTCCGTTGGCGGTCACGGACAGGTTGTCGCCGCCGTTGTTTTGCGCGACGAAGCTTGTCGTTGCGGCCAGGCCGGATACCGTAGCGTTTACGTTGTAGTAAGTAGTCGTGGCGCAATTGACGTTGACATTTGTGACATTCGACGCAGGTACGGTACCGCTGGCGTTCGAGATCACGCAGTTCTGGCCGACGGGCTGGGTCGAGACGGCGACCCCATAGGCCGATCCGTACGACAGGGCCGTCGAGAAGGCAAAACTGCCGTTTGCCGAAACCGACGTCGTATTGCCGCCATTGTTTCGGAGCGAAACGGTCTTGCCGCTCCCCAACCCGCTCACCGTACCACCGATCGAGTAGGTCTTCGGAACGCACGACACGGCCACGCTGACATTGGCGGTGCCCACGTTGCCACTGCCGCTGGCAACCGTGCAAGTCTGGCCAAGTGGCTGTGTCAGCACCGTCACAGCGTATGCAGCTCCGCTCGTCAGCGGGGTGTTGAAATTGTAGGACGCATTGCCGGCGGCCGTCAGGTTGTCGCTCCCGTTGTTTTGCAGGACGACAGAGGTCCCTGCCACAAGCCCGGAGACGGCTATGCCTACATTGTAGGAAGAGCTGGAACCGGAACACGCTACGGATACGGTGGTGACATCGGCGTTGCCGACGGTACCGCTACCGTTGGTCACGGTGCAGGTTTGGCCGGTCGGTTGCGAAGCGACAGTCACGGCGTAGGTTGCGCCGCTGGCGATGGGGGTACCGAACGCGAAGGTACCGTCTGCCGAAATTGTCTTGCTGTTCCCCCCGTTGTTCAGCAACCTCAGCGTGTTGCCGGAAGTCAGGCCGGTGACAGAGCCGCCGACAGCATAGGAGCTGGTGATAGCGGTACCGCTTACGGTGGTGCTCGTGCTGGTCGTTCCTTCGCTGCCGCCGCCGCCACCGCAACCGGATAGCATCGCCACAGAGGCGAACGAGGTGGCCAGAAAGACGTTCCTAAGATTTGATTTCATGATTCGTGCTCCCCGAGTCATACACCGACTTGTCAGCAGAGAAAAGTCCTTGATGACTCATTATGATAGTGCGTCCGCTTGCCACCGCTACGTCGTTTAACCACGACATGCTTGTCAGTTTAGATCGATTCTCGATGACTGTCGTCTCAATGGCATTCCTGCGTCATCTTGCTGTCGTGGAACTGTGGTACCAGACCGTCCGACGTTCGGCAGGCTACCGCGCCCATCCGCGCAGTCGATAGTATTCGCGCCCCACCACTTCGTGAATGACCGCCGACCAAACGTCGGGTGCACCGTTGTCGGGAAACCAGATGCGCCAGGTTGGATCTTCCACCTGGCGATAGTCGCATGGCCAAGGAATGGCCTGAAGATCCAGTTGCGACGCGACGGCAAGTGCTCTGGGCATGTGAATTGCGCTTGTGACGATCCAGATGGTCGCTTGACTGGCGCCGATTGCATCGCGCGCGTGCAGCAGATCCTGATAAGTATTGTCGGAATTCGGTACCGCGATGATCGAGTCGGCCGGTATGCCGGCATCCATCGCAATTCCGCGCATGAGTGCGGCCAGCGACTGATTTGGTGTCTCGGCCGGGCCGCCCGTTACAACCAGTGTTCCGCCGACCATTTTCGAGAGTTTCACTCCGGCATTGAGTCTTTCCCATCCGGCGGCATCAAGTTTCGGGTGCGGTTGTCCGTTGCGCGCGCGCATCTGGCCACTGCCAAGCACGACGATGAAGCGATCGTGACCGCGGGTGCTCTGTTCCGGGCGCAATTCGGAAACCGGCCCTTCCAGGTAGGAGACGGCTAGATTTGCCAGCCCCGGCGTCGAGAATGTCCAGACCCAAACCACCGCGACGAGCAGCGGGCCGGATAGCCGATGGATGCGCAGAGCGGCCGTTGACCGTAGTGAAAGTACGGCAAGTACCGTGACCAAGGCCACGAGCAGCACAGGAGTTGGAAGCAGGAGATCGAGAAGATCGGCCATGGCCTGGCTACGAATCGGCGCGACGCAATCGAGCGCCGCGCGAGGCGCCGATCCTGGCTGGCATGCGTTGCACGCGAACCGCGCTCAAGGCGAGAGCTTCCTGTGCCGCCGATACTTGTCCAGGAGGCCGCGCGACAGCAGGAGTTTGGCGATTGTCTTCAGGCTCCGGAGGCGCAGGGCGCCATGCCCGATGCTGCTTAGCAAATACTTGACGGCAGTCGGCTTGTCTCGCTCGAGGGCCGCTTCTGCGGCATTCAAGTAGCATGCTCCGATGCGCCTGTGAAAACGGAACCGGTGGCGGAGATAGAGTTCTGGGTCACTTGCCCGCACCTTTTCCAGGGTGGCAATGACATCGAGGGATATCTGCTCGCTGTTCTTTGACGAACTGAGCTGGGTATCGGAATATCGATACTTGAGCAAGGGAGTGTCGATATAGGCAGCCGGCCCGTGGCGGCAGACGCGAATGAACCAATCGTAGTCCGTCCCGTTGGGGATGCGCTCGTCGAATTCCCCGACTGTGTCGATTACGGTGCGTCTGACCATGACGGTCGGCGGATGGATGAAATTGCCCCAAATGATTTGCTCGTAGATCGTCCCGAACAATACATTTACCTGCCCTGTGCCGCTGGTTTTGCCGTCGACGAAACTCAACGGTTTCCTCGACGCATAGAAGGCGGCCAAGCCTCCGGGGGTCCTGGCGACGCTGCGATAGTAGGTCGCAATATGGGAGGTTTCAACGACCCGGTCTGCGACGAATGCAGAGAAGTCCGACGAGCACAGGATGAGTTCCGGGATTTGGGCAAAGCACTCCACTTGAAGGGCCAGTCGCCCCGGCAGGCAAATGTCGTCGGCATCCAGAAGGGCGATCAAATCGCCTTTCGCAACTTTGAGTCCAAGATTGCGAGCCGATGCCAAGCCGCCATTCGACTTGCGCCTGTATACAATCTTGTCGCGGTATCCTTGGAGTACTGCAGCGGTCGAATCCGTCGAACCGTCGTCGATGACGACTATCTCGACATTCGGATAGGACTGAGCCAATACGCTGTCGATGGTCTCTGAAACGAATGCCGCCGCGTTGTAGCAAGGAATGACGACGCTGACCAACGGTGGTACCGTGGGCTGGCCGGAGATGGCAGTATGCGTTTGGGGTGGGATCATCGATTACGCCCTTTGCGTCAGCCGCCCGACCAGCACGCGGACGATACTGCGAGACTGCTGATCGAATAACAGAACCAGTACCGAGTAGGTCAGGGTGCCGCCCAGCACTTGTGCAACCAGGCTTGCCCATCGGTTGCTCAGTGATATTGAATCGACAATCGCAAACATGACCAGTGACAGGAGCGCAAATTTCGCCGCGCTGACTAACGGAACGGAGTAGGGCAGCACCTTGCGGCCGGCATGCCAGGCCCCAAGAGCCAGCGCAACGTAGGCCAGCAGCGTCGCGAGAGCCGCGCCGACAATGCCGAGGCCGGGAATCAATCCGATGTTCAATGCAACATTCAAGACTGCACAGGATGCCATCAACGCAGCCATGATCAGGGTGCGCTTGTGGATGTAGAGCCCGGCCGCGAGAATGCTGATGGCACCTTCCACAGCCATTCCGCCTACGACATAAGGAATTATCGTGGCACCTTCGGCATACTTGTCGGACGCCAGGATGACTAGCACTTCCCCGCCTATCGCGGAGACGCCGGCCACCAGCGGAAACGCAACCAACAGATAGTAATGCAGGGTCTGACGGACGAAACGTCCAGTTTCGTCGGGACCTTTGTCCTCCCAGCAGCGAACGACCATGGGCATCGCTGCCTGGCCCAAGGCGGCGAGAAACACAACCTGAACATATTGGCAGAAGTTGTATCCGGCCGAGTAGACGCCCAACGATTCGCTCCCCAGCATGGCCTCGATCACATAGCGATCACCAATGTTCAGCACGATTCCGGACAACTCGAAAGCGATCATCGGAATGCCAAAGGCGAGCATGCGTCGGAACAGTTCCGGGGAGTATTCGCGCGGCGAGAATCGCCGCGTGCGGCTCATCGCCGCCAGCAGTACCCCTGTTGCGATGGCTTCGGCGATGACGGTCGCCCAGAAATATCCATAGAGGTCGCGCGCAACGCCGAACAGCGTGACCAGGACCAGGGCCAGGGAGCCATAGCGCTTGGCGACGTTGTAGATGTTCAGGGTTCCGCTTCGCTCCTCGGCGCGCAGGAAATTTACCAGACTGCTGTCGATGGTCCGGATGAACAGCAGTATTGCGGTTATCAGGAAGAGACCCGCAACCCGTGGGTCGTTCCACCAGGCGGTCGGTATCGACTGACTCACGACGGCCCATGCGACCGTCGTTGCCAGCCCGACAGCCATCATGCCGAACAGGGTGGTCGACAGGTACTGTGAAACGCTCGCATCTCGATGTCCGGATCGCACTTCGCCGTAGAAACGAACGATGGAGTGTTGAACGCCGAGTTTGGATATCGCCAGCAGTAGACCGAGCGTTGCAGAGATCAGGTTGAGTACGCCGTACTCGCCGACGGAAAAGATTCGGGTGAAGATGGGAAAGGAAATGAAGCCCGAAATCGTAACCAGCAGGTTCCCGACGGAGTAGTTGGAGACGTGACGCGCTAGCCGCCTAAGCACCGTGCTGCTTCCCTGCGTTGCTGCCGTGAGCGTTCCGATTGCGGGCCAGAGCGGGAAATATCCGCTTCAAGTGGCCTTTCAGTCTCGAGATGCCTTTGGTCTGGAGGAGATGGAGCGTCGTTTGCGCGCCGGGACGAAAGGCCGTGAAGGCGTGCGTCTCGCGGCGCGATTTTCCCCATTGCGTCTTGTAGCCATGGTCACCGCGAAGGAAGTCGTAAACGTCGTTGCCCTCCCCAATCGCGTGCTCCAGGGAGTATCCGATCAAGACCAAGCCCGGGCGAAGCCGCTCATAGTCCGGATCGAATCCGGCCTGAAAGTAGAAGATCTGGTTGCGAAAGCGGTAACAGTAAAGGACCGCAATGCGCTTGCCGTCTGCCTCGAGACAGTAAAGCCGGATCCGGTCGTGACGGGCGATGGCGTGAACCACGTCGCGATGGAAGGCGATGTATTCGGGTGTCGAGAACGAGTGGCCTTCCGGATTTCCTTGCCAACGCTTGTGGTGCAGTTCGATGAGACTGCCGAGGACATCGTCGACCTGGTTCTCCTCGGTCACGACATAGAATCGACCCTGGTGCTGGGTTTCGATCTTCCGGCGTGTGCGCCGAATGGTGTTTCTTCGATCACCATTGAGGCTCGCCAGATAGTCATCCCAGGTTCGGGGCAGCGCCGCGAGTGCAATCGTCGCGGAAAGCTCTGAAGTGTGGAAATAGCCGCATGCCCGGAATTGGCGATCGAGTTCAGCGTAGAAGTCTGAACTCTGGTCGAGATCACTGAGGCACAGGATCGACCAATTCGGAAGCTGGTGGATGACAAAGGTCACCAAGACGGGGATGGTCAGGTTTGCCGACGCTGGATCAAGGATCGGGCCGAGATAATCCGGCGATGTGTCGCCACCCGTACCAATGAATCTGGCGGTGGTGGTTGGCCAAATTCGCAGGACTCTGGTTTGCTGCAGATAGATGGGCAATATGGCTTTGAGGCGGTCGTCGTCCCAAACGGTGACGATGCAGAGACTATGGTGCTTCCCATAGTGTTGCCACCAATGGTGGTTCCACTCCCAAGTCATGAATATGCTTGCTGCGTCCGCCGTCTCGAGTAGTTCATTCCAGTCGGTCGCGATTGCAAGGAACTGCTCGGCGGAATCAATTACGCGAACTTCCATATCTTCAACAGTATCGGATGGCAGCTCGACAGCCGACGACGCGGCGGCACATGCCCATCGGCAAAGCCACCACAGGTGGTGTCGCTGGGGCCGCTGCGGCAGGGCAGTAGTTGTCGTACATCGTGATTCAGCGTTTGCCGGTTGAGAAATCGCAGCGGGCGGCGATTTCGCGTGGTTGGGAATGGGCGATCTCGACGGCGTCGAAGCAGGATTCTATTCGTTTTGCCGCGGCGGTTGGTTGCGCAGTTCATGAAGACACTATGGAAATCAGCGTTTCTTCATTCCCACTACAATCTTCATGGAATCTTGCGTGCCGGTGGCGAGGAACGCGGAAGGCTTTCCCGCCTCCAGGCTGGCAATAAGCGAGCGCGTTGGTACATTCGGACTAATAAATCGATCCATCGAATCGAAGCGTATAACATAGGCGCCGGGACGAGGGCCATCCTTCTTGACGTCGCGGCTTGCGTCGATGCCTTGATCATGATTCGTGCTTCGTTCCATGACGAACGAAACGGCTAGAATGCTGCCAATCTTTTACAACTATTGCAGGGAGTCGCAATGTCTCGCGTCGTCGCCGTCTGTGGTTTGGGGTACGTAGGTCTGCCGCTTGCCGTCGAATTCGGCAAAAAGCATGAAACGATTGGCTTTGATCTCTCGGAAACGAAGATTGCCAATTACAAGAAGTTCATCGATCCAACCGGTGAAGTCAGTACCGAGGACCTGAAGGCCGCGCGCCACTTGTCGGTATCCACAGACCCCACAACGCTGGCAAAGGCGGACGTGATCATCATCGCCGTGCCGACCCCGGTTGATGAGGCGCATATCCCCGATTTCTCGCCGCTGGTCGGTTCCTCGACCACCGTCGGCAAGTACATGAAGAAGGGTGCGATCGTCGTCTATGAATCGACGGTTTATCCCGGCGCCACGGAAGAAGTCTGCATTCCCTTGCTGGAAAAGCACTCCGGCATGAAGTGGAAGAAGGATTTCCACGTCGGCTATTCGCCGGAGCGGGTCAACCCGGGCGACAAGGAGCGGACGATCACCAGGATCGTCAAGGTCGTCTCGGGCGACGATGCGGCGACCCTCGATACGGTGGCGGAAGTCTATGGTTCCGTGATCACCGCGGGCGTCCATCGCGCCAGTTCGATCAAGGTCGCCGAAGCGGCCAAGGTCATCGAGAATACGCAGCGCGACCTGAACATCGCCTTGATGAACGAGTTGTCGATCATCTTCGGCCGCATCGGCATCGATACCCTGGAGGTGTTGCAGGCGGCCGGCACCAAGTGGAACTTCCTGCCGTTCCGTCCGGGTCTGGTTGGCGGCCACTGCATCGGCGTCGATCCCTACTACCTGACGCACAAGGCCGAGATGCTCGGCTACCATCCGGAAGTGATCCTTGCCGGCCGGCGCATCAACGACGGCATGGCGGCCTACATCGCTCAGCAGACCATCAAGGGCCTGATCCGGAGCGGCAGCGCCGTCAAGGGCGCCAGGGTCGCGGTGCTCGGCCTGACCTTCAAGGAGAACTGTCCCGACCTGCGCAACTCGAAGGTGGCGGATCTGGTTCGGGAACTCCAGGACTATGGCTGCGATGTCTCGGTGCACGACCCCATCGCGGAGGCTCCGGAGGCCAAGCATGAGTACGGCATCACGCTGTGCTCCTGGAACGACATGCCGAAGAATGCGGATGCGATCGTTGCGGCGGTTGCGCACCGCGAGTACCTGGGCATGCCGCTGTCGGACGTTCTTGGTCGCCTGAAGTCGGGTGGCCTTTTCGTCGATGTGAAGTCCGCCTACGATCAGGCTGCCATTGGCAAGGCCGGCTACGTGCTCTGGCGGCCCTGAGCAATGACCGCCTATCAGCAACTGCAATCCCGCCTGCGGGGCGAGCGTCATGTATGGCTCGTCACCGGCGTCGCCGGCTTCATCGGCAGCAACCTGCTCGAAGCCCTGTTGAAACTTGACCAGTCGGTGGTGGGCCTGGACAACTTCGCGACCGGCCACCAGCACAACCTGGATCAAGTCCAGGGACTGGTGACGCCGGAGCGATGGGCGCGGTTTCGCTTCATCAAGGGCGACATCCGCAGGCTCGAGGATTGCCGCACCGCCTGCGCCGGCGTTGATTACGTCCTGCACGAGGCGGCGCTGGGCTCCGTGCCGCGGTCGCTGGAAGACCCTATCACGACCAACGCGACGAACATCGACGGCTTCCTGAATATGCTGGTCGCCGCTCGCGACGCGAGCGTCAAGCGCTTTGTCTATGCGGCGTCGAGTTCAACCTACGGCGACCATCCTGGGTTGCCGAAGGTGGAGGATCGGATCGGCAAGCCCTTGTCGCCCTACGCGGTCACGAAACTGGTCAATGAGCAATACGCCGACGTGTTTACGCGCGCTTACGGTTTCCGGACCATCGGTCTGCGCTACTTCAACATCTTCGGCCAGCGTCAGGATCCGAATGGCGCCTACGCGGCGGTGGTGCCAAAGTGGACGGCGGCGATGATGGCGGGTGAGCAGGTTTGGATCAACGGCGACGGCGAGACCAGTCGGGACTTCTGCTATATCGCCAACACCGTACAGGCCAATCTGTTGGCTGCGACGGTGACGAGTGACGAGGCGACCAACCAGGTCTACAACGTCGCGGTCGGCGATCGTACGACCTTGAACGATCTGTTCGAGGCGATTCGCGTGCTGCTGGCGCCACGCTTCAAGCATCTTGCCGACTTCAAGCCCAGCTACCGCGACTTCCGGGCGGGTGACGTACGGCATTCACTGGCCGACGTCACCAAGGCTCGGACCTTGTTGGGCTACGAGCCCAGCCATCGCATCGGCGAGGGCCTGCGGGAAGCGATGGACTGGTACGTCGCCAACGTCGGCGGCAAGTAGCGACGCACGGCGGACTACGCCGCGAGCTTGCTCTTGCGGTGCGGGGCGATGACTTGCAGTATCTGCGCGAAAACCTTGGGTGTGCCGCCGACGATGTTGCCGGTGGCGAGGTAGTTCGACTCGCCCGCGAGGTCGCCGACCAAGCCGCCGGCTTCGCTGATGAGCAACGCGCCAGCCGCCATGTCCCAGGGCGACAGGCCGAATTCCCAGAAGCCGTCCAGCCGCCCGCAAGCCACGTAGGCGAGGTCGAGCGAGGCGGCGCCCGGCCGGCGCACGCCGGCAGTCCGCTTGGTCATTTCCTTGAAAATCGCCAGATAGGCGTCGACGTGGTCGAACATGCGGTACGGGAAGCCGGTGCCGATCAGGGCTTCGTCCAGCCGGGTTCGTTTCGAGACGCGGATGCGCTTGTCGTTGAGGAATGCGCCGGCGCCTTTCGACGCCGTGAACAGCTCGTTGCGCGAAGGGTCGTAGATCACGGCGTGCGCCAATACGCCCTTGTGCGCCTGGGCGATCGAGACGGCATACTGCGGGAAGCCGTGGATGAAGTTGGTGGTGCCGTCCAGCGGATCGATGATCCATTGATACTCGCTGTCTTCGTCGCCGGAACGGCCGGTCTCCTCTGCTAAAATCGCATGCTTCGGATAGGCCTCGCGGAGCGTCTCGATGATGGCGGCCTCGGCTGCCTTGTCGATCTCGGTGACGAAGTCATTCTGTTGTTTGACGCTTACCGTGAGCTGGCCAATGTCGAGGCTGGCGCGGTTGATGATCTGGCCGGCGCGCCGGGCAGCCTTGATGGCAATATTGAGTGTGGGATGCATGGCCGCGATTCTAGCAGACGGGCACTATGAGCCTTCCTTCGCCGCTTGAGCGGATACGCGTCGTACTGTCTCATCCCAGCCATCCCGGCAATATCGGCGCCGCCGCCCGCGCGATGAAGACGATGGGACTGACGCGCCTCTACCTGGTCAATCCCAAGATATTTCCGGATCCGCAGGCGGATGCCATGGCGACCGGCGCCACCGACCTCCTGGTGAGCGCCAGGATCTGTGAGTCCCTCGCCGAGGCGCTTGCCGGAACAGTCTCGGCCACGGCACTCACCAGCCGCCGGCGCGACCTGGCCACCGAACCGACCTGGGCCAGGCAGGCCGCGGCGGAACTGGTGGCGCAGGCCGGTACCGGTGACGTGGCACTGGTGTTCGGCAACGAGACGGCGGGGCTGTCCAACGAGGAGGTTTCGTTGTGCCGCAATTGGGCACTGATTCCGACCAGTCCGGCATTCAAGTCGTTGAATCTCGCGCAGGCGGTGCAGATCCTCTGCTATGAGTTGCGCTTGGCCGCCGTGGATGTCGGTGCGCCGCCGTCGGTGACCGAGGCAGGCGAACCGGCCAGTCACGAGGAAGTCGAGGCGCTCATCGACCATCTGGAGCGGGCGGTGGTGGCAAGCGGTTTTCTCGATCCCGCCAAGCCGAAGCGCTTGATTCCGCGCATGCGGCGGATGTTCGCGCGGGCAGGTCTGGAAAAGGAAGAGATCAACATCCTGCGCGGCATGCTGTCTTCGTTCGAGAAATAAGTTGACCCCCGGAGTCGGGATTTTTAATATTTCACTACTTACTAATGATTGCGTTCAATGTTCGCCCACTTTCGTGAAGACCTCGCCTGCGTTTTCGACCGCGACCCGGCAGCTCGGACGACCTGGGAAGTCCTGACCTGCTATCCGGGTTTCCATGCCCTGACGCTGCATCGTTTTTCCCACTGGCTCTGGGGCCATCGCCTGCGCTGGTTGGCGCGTGCAACGTCGCATTTCACGCGCTGGATAACCGGAATCGAGATCCACCCTGGGGCGACCATCGGCCGGCGAGTCTTCATCGACCACGGCATGGGCGTCGTGATCGGCGAAACGGCGGAGATATCCGACGACTGCACCCTCTATCACGGGGTGACGCTCGGTGGTACCTCCTGGAACAAGGGCAAGCGCCATCCGACGCTGATGCCCGGCGTCGTCATCGGCGCCGGGGCGAAGGTGCTGGGCCCGATCACGATCGGCGCGGGTGCCAAGGTGGGCTCGAATGCGGTGGTGGTGCGCGACGTGCCGGAAGGCGCGACGGCGGTCGGTATCCCGGCGCGCATCGTCGAGCCAGGCCGCGACCAGGCCCGGCACGAAAAGGCTGCCGAGATGGGGTTTTCCGCCTATGCCGTTACGCGCAGCGACGACGATCCCCTGTCGATGGCGATCCATGGTTTGCTGGATCATGCGGTCGAGACGGATCGTCGCATCGAACTGCTGCTACGCTATATCGAGCGTTGCGGGGTATCCGTGGAGGACGATGTGGCCACCGCCGACAAATTCGATCCGAAATACCTATCCAAAATTGTTGACTAATAAGGCCATTGCCCAATATAGTTGAGCGCAACGGTCAGGTATTCTGCCGTTGCCCTTCAACGAGAGACTTCGAGGTAACCCTATGAGACTGACAACTAAAGGACGTTTCGCGGTCACGGCCATGATTGACCTTGCCCTGCGCCAACACTCCGGCCCCGTGACCCTTGCAGGTATCGCGGATCGCCAGAAGATTTCGCTGTCCTACCTGGAACAACTGTTCGGCAAGTTGCGCCGCAACCATCTGGTTGCCAGCGTACGCGGCCCGGGCGGCGGCTATTGCCTGGCCAAACCGATGACCCAGATGTCGGTGGCGGACATCATCCAGGCCGTCGACGAAACGCTTGACGCCACGCAGTGCGGTGGCCGCGGCGACTGCCACGACGATCATCCCTGCATGACGCACAACCTGTGGACCAGCCTGAACCAGAAGATGTTCGATTACCTGCGTTCGGTGACGCTGCAGGAACTCGTGGACCAGCAGAAGAACAACGCGGAATGCATCGCTGCCCTGCAGGAAGAGGCGCCCACGCGCCGCCCGGTTCGACGCATTCCGGTGGCGCTGACGGCCTGAGGCCAACCCGTGTTTGCGCCTGCCTATCTCGATCACAACGCCACGACGCCCGTCGATGCCCGGGTGCTGGAGGCCATGCTGCCGTGGTTCTCGCGGCGCCATGGCAATGCCTCCAGTCGCCATGAGTACGGGCGGGCGGCGCGGGCGGCGGTCGATGAGGCGAGGATGCGCGTTGCGATGGCCGTCGGTGCTCATGCCACGGAAGTGGTGTTCACCAGCGGCGGTACTGAAGGCAACAACCTGTTCCTGCGTGGGGCCGCGGCGGAGATGAAAGGCGGGATCGTGGCGATTTCGGCCGTCGAGCACCCGAGCGTGCGCGAACCGGCGCGGGCACTGCAACGGCAAGGCTGGCGGATGCGGGAAGTGGCTGTGGATGGCGCGGGGCGTGTCGCAACGGCTGACTTTTCGGCGGCGCTGGCCGAGCGGCCCGCGATCGTGTCCGTGATGCTGGCCAATAACGAAACGGGTGTGCTCCAGGATGTCGGCATGCTGGCGGAAATGGCGCGGCCGACGCGTGCCTGGTTCCATACCGATGCCGTGCAGGCGCTGGGCAAGATGCCGGTCGATTTTCGTGCCCTCAATGCTCGCGGCGTGCATGCGCTGACGGTGTCGGCCCACAAGATCGGCGGGCCGAAAGGTGCCGGCGCGCTCGTTGTCGACAAGCGGCTCGAACTGGTGCCGCAGCTCGCTGGCGGCGGCCAGGAGCGCGGCCTGCGGTCCGGCACCGAGAACGTCCCGGCCATCGTTGGCTTTGGTGCGGCCTGCCAGTTGGTCGTCGAGCAGGAGTCAGCCGCGGCGACACGCCTCCTGGCGCTGCGCGGCGAACTCGAACGCGGTTTGGCGGAGCAGGGGGCGACGATTTTCGGGCTGGCCGCCGAGCGTTTGCCGAACACGATCTTCTTTGCGCTGCCGGCCATCGACGGCGAGACACTGGTCGGCAAGCTCGATCGCGCCGGATTCGCGGTGGCCAGCGGGTCCGCATGCTCGAGCGTCGATCCGGAACCGTCGCATGTGCTGATGGCCATGGGCGTGGCGCCGGATCTCGCCCAGGGTGCGGTGCGCATCAGCCTCGGTCGCGACGCGACGGAACAAGAGGCGAGAGACTTCCTGGGAGCCCTCGCCGAAACGGCTTTTCAATTGAGAAGGCTGGCCGCCCTGGCCGGCTAAGGAGAAACGACGATGTTGAAGCTGCCCATCTATCTCGACTACTCGGCGACCACGCCCGTGGACCCGCGCGTGGCGAAGAAGATGATTCCCTACCTGACCGAGCATTTCGGCAATCCGGCCTCTCGTTCCCACCCCTTCGGCTGGGAAGCCGAAGCGGCGGTGGAAAATGCGCGCGAAGAAGTTGCCAAGCTGGTCAACGCCGACCCGAAGGAAATCGTCTGGACCTCGGGTGCCACCGAGTCGAACAACCTGGCGATCAAGGGTGCCGGCTTCTTCTACGCCGGTACCAAGGGCAAGCACATCATCACGGTCGCCACCGAGCACAAGGCCGTGCTCGACACCTGCAAGGAAATGGAGCGCCACGGCTTCGAGGTCACCTATCTCGAGCCGCAGGAAAACGGCCTCATCACCGCCGACCAGTTCAAGGCGGCGTTGCGCAAGGACACCGTGCTCGCCTCCGTCATGGCAGTCAACAACGAGATCGGCGTCATCCAGCCGCTTACGGAGCTGGGCGAGATCTGCCGCGACAACGGCACCATCTTCCATGTCGATGCAGCGCAGGCGACCGGCAAGATGCCGATCGACCTGGGCCGGCTGAAAGTCGACCTGATGTCCTTCTCGGCGCACAAGACCTACGGGCCCAAGGGCGTCGGCGCGCTGTACGTCCGCCGCAAGCCGCGCATCCGCATCGAAGCGCAGATGCACGGCGGCGGTCACGAGCGCGGCATGCGCTCCGGCACGCTGGCAACGCACCAGATCGTCGGCATGGGCGAGGCCTTCCGCATCGCCCGCGAGGAAATGGCCACCGAGAACGAACGCATTCGCAGCCTGCGCGACCGCCTGATGAAGGGCCTTACCGACATCGAGGAAGTCGTCGTCAACGGCGACCTCGAGAGCCGCGTGCCGCACAACCTCAACATCAGTTTCGCCTACGTCGAAGGCGAGTCGCTGATGATGGCGATCAAGGATATCGCCGTTTCTTCCGGCTCGGCCTGCACCTCGGCCTCGCTCGAACCTTCCTACGTGCTGCGCGCGCTGGGCCGCTCGGACGAACTGGCGCACAGTTCGATCCGCTTCACGCTCGGCCGCTTCACCACGGAAGAGGAAATCGACTACACGGTAAAATTGCTGCACGAGAAGATCGCGAAGCTGCGCGAGTTGTCGCCGCTCTGGGAGATGTACAAGGACGGCGTAGACCTCAACAGCGTGCAGTGGGCCGCGCATTAAGGAGAGCAACATGTCATACAGCACGAAAGTCATCGACCACTACGAGAATCCGCGCAACGTCGGCTCCTTCGACAAGGAGGACGGCGGCGTCGGTACCGGCATGGTCGGCGCACCGGCCTGCGGCGACGTCATGAAGCTGCAGATCAAGGTCGGCAAGGGCGGCATCATCGAGGACGCCAAGTTCAAGACCTACGGTTGCGGTTCGGCCATTGCCTCGTCCTCGCTGGTCACCGAATGGGTGAAGGGCAAGACGCTCGACCAGGCCATGGAGATCAAGAACACCCAGATCGCCGAGGAACTGGCGCTGCCGCCGGTGAAGATCCACTGCTCGATCCTGGCCGAGGACGCCATCAAGGCGGCCGTGGCCGACTACAAGAAGAAAGCGGGAGCCTGAACATGGCGGTTACACTGACTGAAAGCGCCGCGAAGCACGTCTCCAATTTCATCGCCAAGCGCGGCAAGGGTATCGGCATCCGCCTCGGGGTCAAGACCTCCGGGTGCTCGGGCATGGCCTACAAGCTGGAATTCGCCGATGCCGCCGAGCCCGAGGATGTCGTATTCGACACCCAGGGCCTCAAGGTGCTGGTCGATCCGCGCAGCTTGCCGTATATCGACGGCACGGAGTTGGACTATGCCAAGGAAGGTCTGAACGAGGGCTTCCGATTCAACAACCCGAACATCAAGGATCAGTGCGGTTGCGGCGAATCCTTCACCGTCTGACATGACGATCTTCGACCTGGAGCACTTCTCGAGCGACCACTTCGCACTGTTCGGCCTGCCGCGCCGCCAGGCGCTCGACGAACTCGA
>JACRIZ010000045.1 GCA_016235765.1 Rhodocyclales bacterium
GACGGTGTTTCGCTATCGACCATGCTTTTCCTGCGCTTTGCGATCGCCGGGACGCTGCTCGCGGCATGGGGCGTGGCGGCTCGCGTGCGCTGGCCGCGGGGGCGCGACCTGGCGCTGGTCGTCGCCATGGGCGCGGTGGGTTACGTCGGCCAGTCGTTCAGCTATTTCTCGGCGCTGCAGCATGCCAGCGCGGGGCTCGTCGCGATGCTGCTCTATCTTTACCCGGCCATCGTGACGCTATTGTCCGCAGTCTTGTTCGGGCGGGCGGTCGGCATCGGCCGTGCGGCTGCCGTTGCGGCAGCGCTGGCCGGCACGGCCCTGGCGGTCGGCGGCGATCTCTATAGCGAACCGATCGGGATCGTGCTGGGCGTCGCCGCAGCGGTCATTTACTCGGTGTATATCCTGGTCGGCGAGGGCGTCATGACCCGCGTCGGGTCGCTGCCGGCGGCGACCGTGGTGATCATTGCCGCGGCAGCGGCGTACGGGGTGGCCGCTGGCACATCCGGACTTGCCTTGCCGCAGTCGACGACGGGGTGGCTGGCCGTGCTGGCCATCGCCGTATTCTCGACGCTGCTGGCCATACTCGGTTTCTTCAAGGGCCTGGAAAGGCTGGGGGCCGCCGACGCGTCGACCTTGTCGGCCATGGAGCCGATGATCACCCTTGGCCTCGCGGCACTGGTGCTTGGCGAAGCGATGACCCTGACGCAATTGCTGGGCGGCGCGCTCATCCTGGCCGCCGTGATCTACCTCGCCCGACGCCCCGCTATGGCGTGACCAGCGTGGCGTTGGCCGCGCGTTCGGCCAGCCAGCCGAGGCCGAGCGGCGCCAGGGCAGCGTGCAGGCGTTCGGGCCGGGCGGTGGCGAGCAGCCTGAGCTGCGCGTGGCCTTCGCGTTCGCCGCCGAGGCGCACCACCTGCCGGGCTACTGCGTCGGCGACGTCGACCAGTTCGGCGTGGCCGCGCACCAGCGGTTCTAGAACGGGTTTCAGGAAAGCGTAGTGCGTGCAGCCGAGCACGATCCGGTCGACGCCGGCGTCGAGCAGCGGGAGGACCTTGGCCCGGATCTCTGCCGCAAACTCGGCGCCGTCGAGGTTCAGTGTCTCGACGCGCGTTGCCCAGCCCGGGCAGGGCTGGACACGCACTGCGACGTGGCCGGCATGGGTCCGGATCAACTGCCTCAGACGCTCGCTGCGCGCCGTCGCTTCGGTAACGAGTACGGCGATGCGGCCCGACTGGGTGCCTTGCGCGGCCGGCTTGACGCCCGGTTCGACGCCGACGACCGGAATGCCGGGATGGGCGTGGCGCAGTTCGGTCACCGCATGGGCGGTGGCCGTATTGCAGGCCACCACCAGCATGCGACAGCCCTGCGCAACGAGATGGCGGCCGATCGTCAGCACCCGCCCGCGTATGAAATCGTCGTGCTTGTCGCCGTAGGGCACGTGCGCGGTATCTGCGAAGTAGGTCAGGTCCGCGCTGGGCAGGGCGCGGGCGATGGCTGCCAGCACGGACAGCCCGCCGAGCCCGGAGTCGAATACGCCGATCACGGCTTCCTCCAGCCGATTTCGGTTGCGGTGCCTGGCCCGATCAGGACTTGGTCGATCGACTCCGGGATGTCGGCCCGGGACTCGGTGACCGGAATCCGGCCGCCCATGATCTCGGCGAAAACCTGGGGGTACCGCGGCGTGCGGTCGGGTTCGGCATAGCCATCGGGAAAGCTCGGCAGGTTGGAGTAGGCCTCGTACTTGTCGGTGGCGCCGAGCGTGTGCAGAAGCTCGTGGGTGATGATGACGGCGTTGGAGCCGGCCATGCCCTGGGTGGCGAAGGCGTTGATCAGGCCGATCATGCCGCGTTGGACGCCGACCGAGTGGGGCAGGCTGTCGTTGCGGGCCGGATCGAAGTAGAGCACGAACAGGCGCACCTGCGGCTTCATGCCCGGCACGGCGTCGTGGCGCCACGCCCACCAGCGCATCTTGAGGCTCCACAGGATATTGTCGAAGGCACTGCCGCCGCGCGGCGGTTGTGGCGGCAACTCGTTGACCACGGGGGCCAGCGTGGCGGCAACGGGGCGGGCGATGGCCAGGCCGTGACGCCTGGCTTCCTCGGCAAAGAATTCATCGATCGCGGCAAAGGCGTTGGGGCGCAGTCCGTTCAGGTAGCCCGTGGTTGCCGGGCTGCCATCGCCATTGATCGGATAGATCGCTACCCGCAGCGGATCCTGCCACGACGCAGCGCGTGAGCGGGCGAGCCAGGCTTCCTGCGCCACGGTGGCGAGGATCAGCAGCAGGATGGCAATGCGCAGCAACTTGAACATGGGGGTGAAGACGCTTGGCGACCACCAATTCTACCGGGCATGCCGTATCCGAACGGATCAATGACAACGGCGTGGCCTTGCCCTATCCTGCGACGCTATGGAAGAGCATGCCGAATGGATGGGGATAGCTTGACGAAGCTTGGCGGGTGGCGTTCATTGGCGGTCATCGTGGTGTTACTGGGCGGGGCCGGTCCGGCGGCGGTGCTCGCGCAACCCGAGACGATCCGGGAGAAGATCGTCTGGGCCGCGCTGGATTTTCCGCCGTTCCAGATCGTCGCTGGCCCGCACCGCGGCAGCGGCAGCTTCGATGGTTTGCGCGACCTGCTGGTCAGGGAAATCGGTGATGCCGACCACGAACTGGTGACGATGACCTTCGCGCGGCGCGAGGACGAGTTGCGGAAAGGCGCCATGCTCTGCAGTCCCGGCATGTTCCGCACCCCGGTGCGGGAACGCTATCTCGTGTTCTCCAAACCGGCGCTGATCCATCTCGACAATCGCCTGGTGTTTCTCGGCAAGAACGCGTCCCGCTTCCCGCCTGGTGCAGCGGTCGATCTGGAAAAGCTGTTCAAGGACAGGCGGCTCGTCGGCGGCATCATCGCGGGACGCTCGTTTGCGCCGAACATCGACGCCTCGATCAGGCATCATGGCGGCTCCCCCAACCTCGAAATGCGCGCACTGAAACCTTCGCAGGTGATCGAGCTGCTGCTCAGCGGCGAGATCGACTACACGATCATGTTTCCTCACGAGGCGGCTTTCCTGGAGCAGCAGGCGGGCCGCAGCGGCTGGCTGAGCAATCGGCCGATCGCCGGTACGCCGCCCTACATCGTGACCCATGTTGCCTGCACCAGGGGCGAGTGGGGCGAACGGGTGGTGGCGCGCGTCGATCGCATCCTCCGCGGGCAGCGGAACCATCCCGAGTATCGCCGGTTCTCGGAGCGCTGGTACTCGGCGGCCGATCAGTTGCTGATCCGGTGGCATTACCCGCGGCTTGCCGAGGCGGACGCCGAGCCGCCCCGATAGGCCGCGGCTGGTGCAAGCCGGTCAGTGGGGGTTGCCGGCGAGCATCGATGCCGGCAACTTGCCGATCTTGACGAACCACTCGTGCGGACCGGTTTGGTGCACCGACGTACCGCTGGAGTCGACCGCAACCGTGACCGGCATGTCCTGGACATCGAATTCGTAGATGGCTTCCATGCCGAGGTCGGCGAAGCCCACCACCTTGGCTGACTTGATGGCCTTGGCAACGAGGTAGGCGGCGCCGCCGACGGCCATCAGGTAGGCCGACTGGTTGTCCTTGATTGCCTCGATGGCGACGGGACCGCGCTCCGACTTGCCGATCATGGAGATCAGGCCGGTCTGCTCCAGCATCATGCGGGTGAATTTGTCCATGCGGGTGGCCGTGGTGGGGCCGGCCGGGCCGACGACTTCGTCGCGGACCGGGTCCACCGGCCCGACGTAGTAGATGACGCGGTTGGTGAAGTCCACCGGCAGCTTCTCGCCCTTGGCCAGCATGTCGGCGATGCGCTTGTGGGCGGCATCGCGGCCGGTCAGCATCCTGCCGTTGAGCAGCAGCTTCTGGCCGGGCTGCCAGGCGGCAACCTGTTCCTTCGTCAGGGTGTTCAGGTCGACGCGGGTGGCGGACTTGAGGTCGGCTGTCCAGGTGACCGCCGGCCAGTCGGCCAGCCTGGGCGGTTCGAGCCTGGCCGGGCCGGAACCGTCGAGGTGGAAGTGGCAGTGGCGGGTGGCGGCGCAGTTCGGCACCAGGGCGACCGGCAGATTGGCAGCGTGGCAGGGATAGTCGAGCACCTTGACGTCGAGCACCGTGGTCAGGCCGCCGAGGCCCTGGGCACCGATGCCGAGCGCGTTGACCTTTTCGTAGAGTTCGAGGCGCAGTTCTTCGGCTCTGTTTTTCGGGCCGCGCGCCTTCAACTCATGGATGTCCACCGGTGCCATGATGGACTCCTTGGCCAGCAGCATCGCCTTCTCCGGCGTGCCGCCGATGCCGACGCCGAGGATGCCGGGCGGGCACCAGCCGGCGCCCATGGTCGGCACGGTCTTGAGTATCCACTCCACCAGGTCGTCGGAGGGATTGAGCATGGCGAACTTGGCCTTGGCTTCGGAGCCACCGCCCTTGGCGGCGCAGATCACGTCGACCTGGTCGCCGGGAACGATCTCGAAATGCACCACGGCCGGGGTATTGTCCTTCGTGTTCCTGCGGGTGCCGGCCGGGTCGGCCAGCACCGAGGCGCGCAGCGGGTTGTCCGGATTGGCATTGGCGCGGCGCACGCCTTCATTGACCATTTCCTGCAGGCTCATGGTGGCGTCCGGCCACTGCACGTTCATGCCGACCTTGAGGAAGACCATGCCGATGCCGGTGTCCTGGCAGATCGGGCGGTGACCTTCGGCACTCATGCGCGAATTGGTCAGGATCTGGGCGATGGCGTCCCGGGCGGCGGGGCTTTCCTCGCGCTCGTACGCGTCGCCGAGCGCCTTGATGTAGTCGAGCGGATGGTAGTAGCTGATGTACTGGAAGGCATCGGCAATCGAGGCAATGAGGTCCTCTTGGCGAATGGCGGTGGTCATGTCGGGTTCCCTCTGGTGTCGATTATTGTTCTTAGTGTTTGGTGTGGCTGCTGATGGAAAGCGTTTGCATCATCACCTTGTCCGTCCAGGCGATGGCCAGGGCCGAGACGAGGAACGAGGCGTGAATGGCGACCTGCGTAACGATGACCCGGTCCTCGACCTGGGCGGCATTGATGAAGGTGCGCAACAGGTGGATGGACGAGATGCTGATCAGGGCGACGGCCAGTTTGACCTTGAGCACGCCGGCGTTGACGTGGGATAACCACTCAGGCTGGTCGGGGTTGCCCTCGAGGTCGAGTTTCGAGACGAAGGTCTCGTAGCCGCCGATGATGACCATGATCAATAGGTTGGCGATCATGACCACGTCGATCAGGCCCAGCACGATGAGCATGACCTCGGATTCGGACAAACTGCCGGCCCGGGTAATCAGGATCGCCAGTTCGTGCATGAACTGATAGACATAGACGCCCTGTGCGGCGATCAGGCCGACGTAGAGCGGCGCCTGCAGCCAACGGCTCCAAAAGATGAAGTTTTCCAGCGCCTTGACGGATTTTTGCATGTAAAGACCCCACGAAATAGACGGCCGATTCTAGCATTCGCCCCTGCGGGTTCTGCATTGCAGCAAGAGGCCGGCGACTGTCTGGCCGCCAGTAAGTGGTGTGTAAGACTATTCGCCTCTAATGCCCTAGAATTATTTCGCCAGAGCCAATCAGGCCCGGGAAAACCCCGAAATCTGCAACGCGAGAGGAGAGGAAGAAATGTCTGCAATCGAATCGGTTCTCCAGGAAAACCGGGTATTTGCCCCGTCGGAGGAGACCGTCAAGCGTGCCGCCGTATCCGGCATGGCTGCCTACGAGGCGCTGTGCACGGAGGCCGACAAGGACTATGCCGGCTATTGGGCGCGGCTGGCAAAGGAACACGTGGTCTGGAAGCAGCCCTTCACTCAATCCCTTGATGAATCCGAGGCGCCCTTCTACAAGTGGTTTGCCGACGGCAAGCTGAACGTCTCTTACAACTGCCTGGACAAGAACGTCGAGGCTGGTCTGGGCGACAAGGTCGCCATCATCTTCGAGGCCGACGACGGCAAGGTGACCAAGGTCACCTACAAGGAGCTGCTGAAGCGCACCGCCCAGTTCGCCAACGCGCTGCGCGCGCACGGCGTGAAGAAGGGCGATCGCGTCATCATCTACCTGCCGATGTCGGTCGAGGGCGTGGTCGCCATGCAGGCCTGTGCCCGCATCGGCGCCATCCACTCGGTCGTGTTCGGCGGCTTCTCAGCCAAATCGCTGGAAGAGCGCATCCTCGATGCCGGTGCCGTTGCGGTGATTACGGCCGACGAGCAGTGCCGCGGCGGCAAGAACATTCCGCTGAAGCCGGCGGTTGACGAAGGTCTGGCCCTGGCCGCCAATCATGGCGTGAAGACGGTATTCGTCTACAAGCGTACCGGCGGGCCCTGCAACATGGTGGCCGGTCGCGACGTCTGGTGGCAGGATGCCGTTGCCGGTCAGAGCGATGTTTGCGAGCCGGAGTGGGTCGATGCCGAGCATCCGCTGTTCCTGCTCTACACCTCGGGCTCCACCGGCAAGCCGAAGGGCGTCCAGCACAGCACGGGCGGCTACCTGCTGCACGCCGTGCTGACCATGAAGTGGACCTTCGACATCCGGCCGGACGACGTCTTCTGGTGTACCGCCGACATTGGCTGGGTCACCGGCCATACCTACATCACCTACGGACCGCTTGCCTGCGGCGCCACCGAAATCGTCTTCGAAGGCGTTCCCACCTATCCGGATGCCGGCCGCTTCTGGAAGACCATCCAGGATCACAAGGTCAGTGTCTTCTACACTGCGCCGACGGCGATCCGCTCGCTGATCAAGGCCGCCGAAGGTACGCCCGGCACCCATCCGCGCAACTACGACCTCGAGTCGCTGCGCATCCTGGGCTCGGTCGGCGAGCCGATCAATCCGGAAGCCTGGATGTGGTACTACAACAACATCGGCGGCGGTCGCTGCCCGATCGTCGATACCTTCTGGCAGACCGAAACCGGCGGCCACATGATCACCCCGTTGCCGGGCGTCACCCCTCTGGTGCCGGGTTCCTGCACGCTGCCCTTCCCGGGCATCATGGCCGCCATCGTCGATGAAACCGGCCACGACGTCGAGTGGGGCAAGGGCGGCTTCCTGGTCGTCAAGAAGCCCTGGCCGTCGATGATCCGCACCATCTGGGGCGATCCGGAGCGCTTCAAGAAGTCCTACTATCCCGTCGATTTCGGCGGCAAGCTGTACCTGGCCGGCGACGGAGCGGTGCGCGATGCCAAGACCGGCTACTTCACCATCATGGGCCGCATCGACGATGTGCTGAACGTCTCGGGCCATCGCATGGGCACGATGGAAATCGAGTCGGCGCTGGTGTCCAACCCGATGGTTGCGGAGGCCGCCGTGGTCGGTCGTCCCGACGACCTGACCGGCGAGGCGATCTGCGCCTTCGTCGTGTTGAAGCAATCGCGTCCCAACGGCGACGAGGCGAAGAAGATCGCCAACGACCTGCGCAACTGGGTGGGCAAGGAGATCGGTCCGATCGCCAAGCCCAAGGACATCCGCTTCGGCGAGAACCTGCCGAAGACCCGTTCGGGCAAGATCATGCGTCGCCTGCTTCGTTCACTGGCGAAGGGCGAGGACATCACGCAGGACGTCTCGACGCTCGAAAACCCGGCAATTCTGGAGCAACTCAAGCAGACTTCCTGATTGCGACGGTTTGTCGTACCGAAAAAAGGGCGCTTCGGCGCCCTTTTTTCGTGCCATTCATCAGGCGAGGGGTGCTTAAATCAACTATTGCCGAAATGGGTATGCGAATTGCTGATACCCAGCCAAGGCATTGCAGTGCGAAAATGACGTGATCATGAATGCTGAAGCAGTGTGGGAGTGGCTTGCCTGATGTGGCGATGGCTTTGGTGGTCGTGGCTGTTGGTTCCCTTGTCGCCCCAGGCGGCGGGCCAGGGTTATTCCTTCTGTCCCGTGACCCAGCGCAGCCCGGTGCTGACCGCCCAGTATTGGAATCCCATCCTTGATGAAGTGTCGCGCCGGGCCGGCGTCACCTTGAGTCTCAAGGTCGCGGCGACCGGGGACCAATCCAGCGATGCCACGGTGCGGGGCGAATGCGATCTCGTCTTCAGCAATCACCAGTTCAAACCCTCGGCTGCGATTCGGGGCTATGCAGTCATCTTGCGGCCGAAGGCGCCGGCCATTTCCGGCCAGATCGTGACGCTGGACGATTCGCCGATCCGGACGCTGAGCGACCTGGACGGCAAGACGGTCGGTTTTGCCAATCCCCAGGCGTTTGCCGGCTATACCGTGCCCATGGACCAATTGGTCAGAAAAGGCATTCGGGTCGACGCGGTCTTCGGTGGCAGCCAGGAGGGCATCATGGCGCAACTGATGGCGGGCAGCGTCATCGCCGCGGGTGTCAATGGCGCGATCATGCGCGACTTCGCGGCGCGCGAGAAGCTCCGCTATCGGGTCCTCTGGCAGTCCCGGAGCTACCCGGATCTGGCGATTTCGGTGCATCCGCGCGTGCGGCGCAGCGAGGTCGATGGCGTGCGCCGCGCTTTTGCGTCCATGGCGACCGATGCGGCGGGAATGGCGATTCTGGAAGCCAGCGCCAAGCTGATCAAACAGAGTCCTCCGTACGGCTTCCTGCCGGCCACGCAGCGCGACTACCAGGGCTACCTGGAGTTCTACCGCCATAGTGTGTTCAAGGGGGCGCAATAGCGTCATGCCCAAGGCCATTGCCACGGTCTGGACGAGCATGCCGCTGGTTGGCCGCCTGTTGGTCATCGCCTCGCTGGCCCTGACCGCTGCCGGCGTCGTCATGCTCTACACCGTGGCGCGGGAAGATGCATCGCACGCCAGGAAGGACATGGATCGCGCCATGGCCAATCACCTGACCATCCTGCCGGCCACCGTCGCCGACTGGATCGTGGTCGGCGACTACTCCGTGCTCAAGCAGGCCATGGAACGCTATGTGACGCAGGAAGACGTCCTGGCCATCGTCTTTCGCTCACCCGCGGGCGCCACTGTCATCGCCCGGGACCAGGCGCAGGAACGCGGGGCGCCGGCGTGGTTCGTAACCTGGTTCGATGTCCCCGACGCCAGGCAAAGCGTGGCCGTGGATGTTGGCGGGCGACAGTACGGCGTGCTCGAAGTCGAGTTGAGCGCCAAGGTGGCGGTCGACCGAGCCTGGATACGGCTCCGACGCCACCTGGCGATCCTGGCCCTGGCCATCTTCCTGGACTTCCTGGGCATCTGGCTGGTGCTGCGGGCCGCGCTCGCGCCGCTAAGCGCACTCCACGACGGTACGTTGAGGATCAAGGCCGGCGAACTGGCGACCCGGCTTACGCCGGGGGGCGATCCGGAACTGCGTGGCGTCATGACCACCTTCAACGAAATGGCGGCAACGCTGGAGACCGATCGCGCGCTGCTGGCACGCGATCGCGACTATCTGGAGGTGACGCTTTCCTCGATCGGTGACGGCGTGATCACCACCGATGCCGGTGGGGTGGTCGAGTTCATGAATCCGACGGCCGAAGCCATGACAGGTTGGAAGGCGGGCCGTGCCAGGGAAGCTGCGTTGTCCGAGGTGTTCGAGATCCTCGATGCCGTCACCGGCGAGAAGCTGGAGTGTCCGGTCAAGCAGGTGCTGCGGCGCGGCGGCGTCGTGACGCTGTCCGACGATGTGGTCCTGGTGCGCCATGGCGACGGCGGCCGATATTTCGTCGACCTGGTTGCCGCTCCGATCCGCGGCTCCCGCGAAGGCGCCATTCTCGGTACCGTGCTGGTCTTCCGCGACGAAAGCGAAAAGAGGGCGCAGGAATACCGCATGAACCTGCTCGCCAGCGTCGTCGAGCATGCCAGCGAGAGCGTGGTGATCACCGATCCCGATACGCTGATCATCGACGTCAACCAGGCATTTACCGAGGTGACCGGCTATACGCGCGACGAAGTGCTGGGACGCAAGATATCCATCCTCAAGTCGGGCCGTCACGACAACGCGTTCTATGAACGGCTCTGGACGGCGCTGAATAACGATGGCTACTGGCACGGCGAAATTTTCAACCGCCGCAGGAGCGGCGACATCTTCGTCGAGATGGCATCGATTTCGGCGGTGCGCGATGCGCGCGGCAAGGTCACCCACTATTTCGGCCTGTTTACCGACATTACCTTGCTCAAGGATCAGCAGCGGCAGTTGGAGCACCTGGCTTACTACGACGTTCTGACCGGCCTGCCCAATCGCCGCCTGCTGGCCGACCGGTTCGACATTGCGCTGTCCCAGACTCGCCGCGCCAGCGGTTCGCTGGCGGTCTGCTACCTCGATCTCGACGGCTTCAAGGAGGTGAACGACCGCTACGGGCATCGTTCGGGAGACCACCTGCTGGTGGAGGTTGCGGAACGGCTCAAGGGCAGCATGCGCAGCGGCGACACCATCGCCCGGCTGGGCGGCGACGAGTTCGTGCTGGTGCTGCTCGGCTTCGATCGTGCCATGGAAAACGAACACATCCTCGACCGGATTCTTGGCAGCCTGGCGGCACCGTTCTCGCTCGATGGCAATACGGTGACGATCTCGGCCAGCATCGGTGTCGCGCTCTGTCCCGGCGACGCCGGCAGCGATCTGGATTCCCTGCTGCGTCACGCCGATCATGCCATGTACGTCGCCAAGCAGGCGGGCCGGAATCGCTGGCACGTCTTCGATGTCCGGCAGGATAGGGCGGTGCAGGAGCACCAGGAGCGCCGCGAGAACATCGTCAGGGCCCTGAACCAGGGCGAATTCCGGCTGCACTACCAGCCCAAGGTGAACATGCGCTCGGGTGTCGTCACCGGCGCCGAGGCCCTGATCCGCTGGCAGCATCCGGACAAGGGCCTGTTGTCGCCGGCCGAGTTCCTGCCGACCATCCAGGATTCGGAACTGTCGATCGCCGTCGGCGACTGGGTCATCGGCGAGGCCATGCGCCAGGTGGATGCCTGGCGCCAGATCGGCCTGCTGATTCCGGTCAGCGTCAATATCTCGGCGCAGCACATGCAGCACCCGCAGTTCCTCACCAATCTTGGCCGCCAGTTGGACCGGTACCCCGAGCTGGCCGAAGAAATGATCGAGGTGGAGGTCCTGGAAAGCTCCGCGCTGGACGACATCGCCCGCGCCTCGGCCGTGATCCGGGAATGCCGCCGCCTGGGCGTAACGGTGGCACTGGACGACTTCGGTACCGGCTATTCGTCCCTGACCTACTTGCGCCGCTTGCCGGTGAGCACGATCAAGATCGACCAGACCTTCGTTCGCGACATGCTGGTCGACCAGGACGATACGGCGATCGTCGAAGGTGTCATCAGCCTGGCCAAGGCCTTCCAGCGTGAAGTCATCGCCGAGGGCGTGGAAACCATGGAACATGGCTTGCTCTTGCTGCGCATGGGCTGCGAACTCGGTCAGGGCTATGGAATCGCCCGTCCGATGCCCGGCGACGCCATGCCGCTCTGGGTATCGCAGTGGCACCCCGATCCGGAGTGGGCGGCGGTGAGGGGCGGGCCGTGGCCGCAAGAAGACTTGCCGCTCCTCTATGCGAGCATCGCGCACCGCCACTGGGTGAATCGAGTGCTGGCCAGGCTCGACGATCCGGCGGACTACGGGCGCCACGACGGGCGACAGGACGACCTTGACAGTTGTGCCTTCGGCCGCTGGTACGAATCGCGCGGCAGGCAACGCTATCGCCAAGTCGCCAGCTTTATCGCCGTCGGCTCGCTGCATCGCGAGATCCACGCGCTCGGCGACGAGTTGCTGGCGTTGCACGACAAGGATCCGCAGGCGGCGAAGGCGCGCGTGAATGAACTGGCCGGGTTGCGCGACCAGTTGCTTGCGCTGCTGGAGGACTTGCGCGGCCAGGTCGGCTGACGATTCAGCCAGTCGGCCGCAGCGTCGCCAGTTCGTCGAGCGTGTTGATGTTGGCGAACGCCTGCTCGTCGGCGAAATCGACGATGCAGTGGCTACGGCTCCGACACCATTCCTGCATGCGGTGATGGCCGGCGGCCAGATAGGCGGCGAGACTCGGCAGCACACCGCGGCGCATCAGGGCGAAGGTGGGATGAAGGCCGCTGGGGGTCGCCGCGATTGCGATCTCCGCATTGGCGCGCAATAGTGCGGCGCGCAGCCGGCCGACCAGGTCGGGCGGCAGGTGCGGCGAGTCGCACGGCGCCGTAGCCAGCAGCGGCGTTGCGCATGCGGCCAGCCCGGCGTGGATGCCTGCCAGGGGGCCGGCGAAGCCCTCGACGAGATCTGCCACGACCGGATAGCCCAGCGCGGCGTAGGATTCCGTATTGCGGTTGGCATTGATCAGCAGGCTGCCCACCTGCGGCGCGAAGCGCTCGGCGACGTGGGCCACGAGCGGTCGCCCCGCATGCATTTGCAGGCCCTTATCGACGCCGCCCATGCGCCGGCCGAGGCCGCCGGCGAGGATCAGGCCGGTGATGTCGTGCGAGGGAGTAGAGGCGCGCATGGGGTGATTTTGTCCTCGTTCGGGCGACGCTGTCCAGTGCAGGATGGCGCCGGCATTCGGCGTAGAATCGATCGCCATGAACCACTCCCGCCTCACCGCCCAGCGTCTGGTGGCCCTGTTTCTGCTCGGTTGCCTGCTGTTCAATTTTCCGTTGCTGGCGCTATTCAACCAGGGGGGCGAGGTGTTCGGGATTCCGCTGCTTTACGCCTATCTTTTCGGTGCCTGGCTGGCGCTGATCGGACTCATGGCGTTCGTCGCCGAGCGTAGGCACTAGTCGTGCTGCAAGGCTGGGTGATCGTTCTCGCGGCCTTCGCCTACCTGGGGGTTTTGTTCGCCATCGCCTACCGGGCGGACCGTCGTGCCGATGCCGGCCGTTCGGTGATCGCCAGTCCCGTCGTCTATGCCTTGTCCCTGGCCGTCTACTGCACGACCTGGACTTTCTACGGCAGCGTCGGTCGCGCCGCCGCGACGGGTATCGGCTTCCTGCCGATCTATCTAGGTCCGACGCTGACGCTGGCCCTCGGCTGGTTCATCATCGCCAAGATCGTGCGGGTGGCCAAGCTCAACCGCATCACCTCGATCGCCGACTTCGTCGCTTCGCGCTACGGCAAGAGCCAGTTGCTGGGCGGGTTGGTCACGGTGATCGCCGTGATCGGCGTCATTCCCTACATCGCGCTGCAATTGAAGGCCGTCTCCAACAGTTTCACCATCCTGCTCAGCTATCCGGAAATCGTCATGCCGGCCAAGGCCGGCACGGCACCCCTGCTCAACGATAGCGCCTTCTATGTCGCCATCGTCATGGCGGCGTTCACCATCCTGTTCGGCACGCGGCACCTCGATGCCACGGAACGCCACGAAGGCATGGTGGCGGCGATTGCCTTCGAGTCCGTGGTCAAACTGGTGGCGTTCTTCACGGTCGGACTTTTCGTGACTTACGGAATACACGATGGCTTTGCCGACGTCTTCGATCGCGCCCAGGAATCCGCGCGCCTGTCGGCGCTGATGACGACCGCCGACACCGCGCGCAGCTACGGCAGTTGGGCTGGGCTCACTTTCCTGTCGATGCTCTCGGTGCTGCTGCTGCCGCGCCAGTTCCAGATCGCCGTAGTCGAGAACGTGAACCCCGACCACGTCAGGCGCGCCATCTGGCTGTTCCCGCTCTACCTCTTCATCATCAACATCTTCGTGCTGCCGATCGCCATCGGCGGCCTGCTGCAGTTTCCGTCCGGCGTCGATGCCGACACCTTTGTCCTGACCCTGCCCATGGCCCACCACCAGCAGGCGATCGCGCTGCTGGTATTCATCGGCGGCCTTTCGGCGGCGACCGGCATGATCATCGTCGAAACCATCGCGCTGTCCACCATGGTCTGCAACGACCTGGTGATGCCGGTGTTGCTGCGCATGCGCAGCCTGCGCCTCCAGGAACGCCATGACCTTTCCGGCCTGCTGCTCGAAATCCGGCGCTGGGCCATCGGCCTGATCCTGATGCTCGGCTACCTGTATTTCCGGCTGGCCGGCGAGGCCTACGCGCTGGTCAGCATCGGCCTGATCTCGTTTGCCGCCGTGGCCCAGTTTGCGCCGGCCGTGATCGGCGGGCTGTACTGGAAGGGCGGTACCCGCGAAGGCGCCCTGGCCGGACTGTCCGCGGGCTTTGCCGTCTGGGTGTACACCCTGCTGCTGCCGTCCTTCGCCAAGTCCGGCTGGTTGCCGGACGACTTCATGGCTCATGGCCTGTTCGGACTGGAACTGCTGCGCCCGCTGCAGTTGTTCGGCCTTACCGGGCTCGACGAGATCAGCCACTGCCTGTTCTGGAGCCTGTTGGCCAACATCGGCGCCTATCTCGGCGTGTCGCTGCTGCGCGCGCCGAACGCACGCGAGGTGCGCCAGGCCACCCTGTTCGTCGATGTCGAGGAGCGCGGTCGCGTGGTCGGTTGGCGCGGCGGCGCGCCGGTCGCAGACCTGCTGCCGCTGGCGGGGCGCTTCCTCGGTCCCGAGCGTGCCCGCGAAGCCTTCGAGCGCCATGCCCGCGAACGGGGCCTTGCCGCCGTCGAGGACCTGCCGGCCGATGCGCGGCTGGTGCAGTTCGCCGAAAGCCTGCTCGCCGGGGCCATCGGTTCCGCCTCGGCGCGGGTGATGGTCGCCTCGGTGGTCCAGGAGGAACCGCTCGGCATCGACGAAGTGATGAACATCCTCGACGAAGCCTCGCAGGTGCGCGCCTACAGCCACGAACTGGAGGAGAAGTCGCGCGAACTGGAACGGGCGACCGCCGAGTTGCGCGAGGCCAACGAGCGCCTGCGCGAACTGGACCGGATGAAGGACGATTTCATGTCCACGGTCAGCCATGAATTGCGCACGCCGCTGACCTCGATCCGGGCTTTTTCGGAGATGCTCTTCGACGACCCGTGTACCGAACTGGCCGAGCGCAAGCGCTTCCTGGGCATCATCGTCAGCGAGGCGGGTCGGCTGACGCGCTTGATCAACCAGATTCTCGACCTGGCCAAACTCGAGTCGGGACGCGCCGAATGGTCGCCGGTCGAGGTGGACCTGGCCGAGATCGCACGCGAGTCGGCCGACTCCATGAGCCAGGTCTATCGGCACAAAGGAGTCGCGCTGACGCTGGATGTTCCGGAATCGGGCGCGGTCGTGCTCGGCGATCGCGACCGCCTGACGCAGGTGCTGATCAACCTGCTTTCCAATGCCCAGAAGTTCGTCGCGGCCGGCAGCGGCCAGGTGCGCGTTTCGGTACGCTGCGAAGGCGAGTTCGTCAAGGTGGTCGTCTCGGACAACGGACCGGGTGTCCCGGCCGAAGAGCGCGAGACCATCTTCGAGAAGTTCCGCCAGGGCGGCAGCGTCCTCACCGACAAGCCGCACGGCACCGGCCTGGGGCTGCCCATCAGTCGGGAGATCGTCGAGTACTTCGGCGGCCGCCTGTGGGTCGAAAGCGATCCCGGCGGCGGCGCCGCTTTCGTGTTCACGTTGCCCGTCTTTGGCGACGGCGGCCGATAGCCCTAGAATGCACAAAAACAGAGGAGACAATCATGACCAAGAAGATACTCATCGTCGACGATGAGCCGAATATCGTCATGTCGCTGGAATTCCTGATGAAGAAGGCGGGATTCGAGGTGGCGGTGGCCGTGGACGGCGAGGAGGCGCTGGCCCAGGTCGCGAAACTGAATCCCGATCTCGTGCTGCTCGACGTGATGATGCCGAAGAAGTCCGGCTACGAGGTGTGCGAGGCATTGCGTTCCGATCCGGCCCGGGCGGCCATGAAGATCGTCATGCTGACCGCCAAGGGCCGCGACACCGAAGTCGCGAAGGGCATGGCGCTGGGTGCCGACGCCTACGTGACCAAGCCGTTTTCGACCAAGGAGCTGGTCACGCAGGTCACCAGCCTCCTGGGGGGCTGATGAACGCACGCAGCCGCTTTGCCCTGGCCCTGGTCGTCCTCGGCCTGCTGATGACCGGGCCGTTCGTTCTGACCGCTGCGTTGCTGTTTGCCGACGCCCAGGAAGCCGAGCGCCAGGCGCTGCTGGAGATCATGGCACCACGCCTGCCCCTCGGCGCGCTGATCACGACGTTCGGTTTCATCCTCGGCGTCGTCGTTTTGCGCACGCTGTTCCGGCAGTATGTCAAGGGCTTGTCGAGCATGTCCGAGAAGCTGCGCCTGATGCTCTCGGCCAACCGGCATTACCGGGTCGATGCCGAGGGACCGCCCGAGGTGCAGGCGCTGGCCCAGGCCGCCAACGACCTCGCCCAGCAGCGTGACGAGCTGCTGACTGACGTCGAGGCGCAGATCGCCCATGCCAAGCAGTCGGTCGAAGAGGAAAAGAACCGGCTCGCGGCCCTGATGTCGGAGCTGGCGCTCGGCGTCGTCGTGTGCAACCTCGACGGCCGCATCCTCCTGTACAACAATCGCGCCCGCCTGCAGTTCAAGGCGCTGGCGCAGGGGCCGACCTCGATGGCCGGCGGCGCGCTGATCGGGCTGGGGCGCTCGATCTTCGCCATCCTGGAACGCGGCCAGATCACCCACGCGCTGGAGAACATCCAGCGGCGACTGCGCAAGGGCAGTTCCGAACCGGTGGCCAACTTCATTACCACCACGCGCAGCGGCCAGTTGCTGCGCGCCCAGATGGCCGCGGTGGTCGGTACGCCGGCCGAGGAGGGCGGCGAGGTGCCGGTCACCGGCTACGTGCTGACCATCGAGAACATCACGCGCAGCTTCGAGCGCGAGACCGAGCGCGACCAGGTGATCCACTCGCTTTCCGACGGCTCGCGGCCGGCCCTGGCCAGTCTGCGCGCGGCGGTGGAAATGCTCCGGCAACACCCGGACATGGACGGGCCGACGCGCGAGCGCTTCGTCGGCGTCATCGAGGAAGAGGCGACGCGCATGAGCCGGGTCCTCGATCGCACCATGACCGAATTCTCGGATTCGCTGAAGACCCGCTGGCCGCTCGAGGACGTCCTCGGTGTGGATCTGGTGGCGGCCGCCGCGCAGCGTCTCGAGACCCGCCTGAAGCTGCCGACCAAGACCGAGAGCCTGGCCGAGGACCTCTGGATTCGTGCCGATTCCTTCTCGCTGCTGCAGGCGATCACCTTCCTGGCGTCGCATTTGCAGGACCATTACGAAATCCGCGAACTGCGTTTCCGGCTCTCATCCGAAGGCCACATGGCTTTCGTGGACCTCATCTGGTCCGGCATTCCGGTATCGTCGGAGACGCTCTACACCTGGGAGCTGGAGCCGATGACCGTCGGCGCCGAGGTGAACCCGCTGACGCTGCGCGACGTGATCGAACGCCACGGCGGCGAGATCTGGTACCAGCGCGAAAAGGCCGCGCACCGCGCCTTCTTCCGCCTCGTGCTGCCGGTGGCGGCGACGCCCGAGGTCAATCCCGAAGCGGTTGCCGCCTATCAGCATGCCGGGCGCAGTGAAAGCCGGCCCGAGTACTACGACTTCAACCTGTTCAATTTCCAGGACAGCGGCATCGATCTCGACCGCAAGCTATCCGAACTGGCCTACACGGTATTCGATACCGAGACGACTGGCCTCGAGCCCTCGAACGGCGACGAGATCATCCAGGTCGGCGCAGTGCGCATCGTGAACGGCCGCCTGTTGCGCCAGGAAATCTTCGATCAGCTCGTCGATCCGCGCATCCCGATCAAGCCGGAAGGCATTCCGATCCACGGCATCACCGAGGACATGGTGCGCGGCCAGCCGACCATCGACATGGTCCTGCCGGCCTTCCACGAGTTCTGCACCGACACCGTGCTGGTCGCCCACAACGCGGCCTTCGACATGCGTTTCCTGCAACTCAAGGAGGAGCGGACCGGCATTCGCTTCCAGCAGCCCGTGCTGGATACCTTGCTGCTCTCGGCGGTGATTCATCCCAATCAGGAGTCGCACCGGCTGGAGAGCATTTCCGAACGGCTCGGCATCAACGTGATCGGGCGCCATACCGCACTCGGCGACTCCTTCGTGACCGGCGAGGTGTTCCTGAAGATTGTCGGCCTGCTCAACGCCATGGGCATCCATACGCTGCGCCAGGCGCTCGATGCGGCGCAGAAGACCTACCTGGCGCGGGTCAAGTACTGAGCGGAGACCGCCCGCCGTGAATGCCATCCCTTCTCTGTTGCCGCTGGCCGACGAGGTCGACGATCTTGCCCGGCGCACCGATGCGGCGACAGATGTCGGGACGCTGGCGGAACTGGCTTCCGAGGCGCGCGGCCTGGCGATCGGGCTGATCGACCAGGATGCCGGTGCCGGCATCGTCACCCACGCGCTGTCCGCACTGAACGATCGCCTGACCCGGCGCCTCGTCGCGCTGGTCGCACCGCGCCACCGCCTGCCGGCGGCCGGCTGGTGCTGGCTGACGATGGGGTCGGAAGGCCGCGGCGAGCAGACCTTCGTCACCGACCAGGACAACGGCCTCGTTTTCAGCGCCGCGGACCATGCCGAAGCGCGCATGCTGCGGCCGCTGTTCCTGGCCATGGCTCGCGAGGTCAACAATGCGCTCGATGCCTGCGGCTTTCCGCTCTGCAAGGGCGGCATCATGGCCGGCAACGAGCAGTGGTGCCTGTCGGTCGAGGAGTGGCAGCGGCACTTCAGCGCCTGGATCCTGACGCCGGAGCCGCAGGCGCTGCTCAATGCCACCATCTTCTTCGATTTCCGCGCCCAGCATGGCGACGAGTCGCTGGCGCTCGCCTTGCGCCAGCACCTGCAGCGCCTGGCGCCGCAGGCGGCCGGCTTCCTGCACATGATGGCCGCCAACGCGGTGGCGGTCGAGCCGCCGCTCGGCCGCCTGCGCGATTTCGTCAGCGAGGAAGGCCAGCAGGGCCGCGTCGACCTCAAGAAGCACGGCTCGCGGCTGTTCGTCGACGCCGCGCGCGTGTTCGCGCTCTCGGCGGGCATTGCATCCGTCGCCACGGTACCGCGGCTGCGCGAGTCAGTCCTGGCGGTACGCCTCAACGGCCAGGACATGGCGGCCGCCGTGCTCGCCTTTCGTCACCTGCAGCGCATCCGGCTGCTCGACCAGCATCGCAAACTGGCCGCCGGCCAGGTACCCGACAACCTGCTCGATCCCGACACCCTCAATGCGCTGGATCGCCGCATCCTCGTCGAGAGCCTCAAGCAGGCCCGCCGACTGCAGCATGCGCTCCAGCAGACCTTCCGCCTTGAAGGCCTATAATCGCCGCGCATCCCGCCCGCCCCGGCGTCCATTCCGCTATCGATCATGGCCAACGTCCGCCAGACCTTGCACAGCCAACTGGCTGCGCTGATCCGCCGCAAGCCCGTCACCGTCACCCCGGATGCGACGCTGCGCGAAGCCGTACAGACGATGTCCGAGCATCGCATCGGCTCCATCGTTGTCGTGGAGCCGGAGAGCGGCCGGCCGATCGGCATCTTTACCCTGCGCGACCTGTTGCACCGGGTTGTCGCCAAGGACGGCGACCTCGACCAGATGATCATCTCGGTGATGAGCGACTCGGCTCTCGTGATGCTCAACTGGCGCGGCACGGCCTACCAGGCGGCGCTGGTGATGGCGCGTCACGGCATCCATCACGTCATCGTCGTCGATGCGTCGGATCGGCTGGTCGGCATCATTTCGCAGGAAGACATCTACGAACTGCAGAGCGGCGGCGGCAAGGCGATTTCCGGCGCCATCCGTACCGCGCGCGACATGGAGGGGCTGATCGCGGCGGCCGACGACATCCGTCGCCTGGCCATGCGCTCGCTGGCCGAAGGTGCCGCGGCGGAACCGCTGACGCAACTCATCTCTTCGCTCAACGACCACCTTACGGTGCGCGTCATCGAATTGACGAAATTCGATTTCGATCTGCCCAGGATCGAATGGTGCTGGCTGTCGTTCGGTTCCGAGGGGCGCTACGAGCAGACGTTGTCGACCGACCAGGACAACGGCCTGCTGTTCGAGGCCGGCGCGGACGATGCCGAGGCATTGCGCCAGCGCTTCCTGCCGTTCGCGCTCAAGGTCAACGAGCGGCTCGCCGAGTGCGGCTTCCCGCTCTGCAAGGGCAATGTCATGGCCAGCAATCCCGAGCTCTGCCTGTCGAAGGAGGAGTGGCGGCGGAAGTTCGCGGCCTGGATGCAGTCGAACAATCCCCAGTCGCTGCTCAACGCGACCATCTACTTCGACTTCCGCGCGCTCTACGGGGCGGAAGGTCCGGTCGAGGAATTGCGCAACTGGCTGCTGGCCAACATCCCGTCGGCGACGCTGTTCCTGCGCTTCATGGCCGGCAACGCGGTGCAGGTCGAACCGCCGTTGGGGCTGTTGCGCGATTTCGTGTTCGACAAGAACGAGGAGTTCCCCCACACCCTCGATCTCAAGGCCGGTGGTGCCCGGCTGTTCGTCGATGCGGCGCGCATCCTGGCGCTGGCCAGCGGCGTCGGCGCGACCGGCACGGCCGAGCGGCTGCGCGCGCTGGCTGAGCGCGGCAAACTCGGGCGTGAGGACATCGGCGCGCTGGTGCAGGGTTTTTTCGTCATCCAGGAACTGCGCCTGCGCATCCAGCAGGCCGGCACGCCGGCCGGGCTGGCCAACCGCATCGATCCCGAGACGCTGAACGAGTTTGACCGCCTGATCCTGAAGGAGGCGTTCAAGCAGGCGAAGAAGCTGCAGGGCCGCCTGCAGATGGAGTATCGGCTCTAGTCGGCGAGTTTGTCCGAAGCGGTTCCGTTCGCCGCGCCGCAGGCCGACTTGCATTCGCCGTGCGTGGTCAGGCAGGATTCGCAGGCAGCGCCGCTGCAGCGCTTCTGGCAGGTCCACAGCTTGTCGGCGCAGGCGCGCACGCAGTTGTTCCAGCCGACCTGTCTCTCGGTCGGCGGCGTGTCGACGGGCAGGCGCAGCGCGCCGCCGCCGGTGGGCCGGCAGTGGGTGATGTCGATGTTGCGCATCGGTCCGGGCAGCAGTTGCCATTCCGCTTCGGAGAACGAGAGTTCAGCCTGCAGGGCGGGCAGATCCTCGCGCTTCACCGCCTCGCTGCCGACCAGCGTGTTGGCCGCCATGCAGTCGGCCAGCCGCGCCCGGGCCAGGGCAATCATCCTGCCGGAATCGCCCAGGCCGTGGCGGGCGCATTCGTTCGAGTACAGGAACAGCCGTGCTGCGAAAGTCAGCCGCTGCAACACGCCGGGGTTGTAGCGGATGGTGACCTGGCTGCCGTCCGTGACGGTCCTGACCAGCAGCGTCTGCTGGTAGTCCTCCGCGGCGGGCAGGGTCTTGCCCCTGCCGTCTACGCAACTCTCGAAGGTCATCGCATCGGCGGCCGCTGCCGGCCACGAGACAACCAGGGCCATGCAGGCCACGAACGTTCGGGACCAGATCTTCATCGACATCGCGCGTCCATCCATGTGGCGGTGAAAGGCGAAACATACGCGAAAGGACAGGATCGGCAAACGGTGTTGACAAGCACGACAGCGAAGTCTTTAATGAAACTGTACCAAAACAGTAGGGTATTAACCTGGAACAGGTCGCGAAGGAGGATTCCATGTACGACATCAACAAATTCATCGGCAACCAGCGGATGCAGACAACGGATCCGGAAGGTCACTTGGCCGGCCTCGATCGTTGGTCACCGCTGCACGCCAACCGGATTGCGGAGGAGGAGGGGCTGGAACTCAGCGAGGAGCACTGGCAGGTCATTTTCTGCCTGCGCGAATGGTTTCGCGAGTACGGCCCGGACTGGACGGCGCGCCAGATGACGCATCAGTTGGAACGCGACTATGCCGACATGGGCGGGCGCCGCTATCTCTATGATCTGTTTCCCCACGGGCCGCTGGCCCAGGGCTGCCGCCTGGCCGGTCTGCCGCTGCCGCACGGTACCCTGAACAGGTCATTCGGCAGCGTGCATTGAAGGAGGAAGACCATGAAGGCCGAGAAGCTGATCTACTATGTCAGTGCGCGGCCCGAAGCTTATGAATATTGGGGCGAGATCGGCCGCGACGAGGCAAGACACATCGCGGACCTGATCGCCCATCGGGCCGTCGAGCAGTTTCCGAACATCGAGTTCCGTGTCGACGATGCCTGGCACGATCACCTGCCGGGCATGGAACTGGTTGCCGCGCACATCGATGCCAATTGGCAGAAGTGGGTGGCCGAGGCAGCCACCCTCCAGTCGGCTGCCTGAACTGCCGGCCGGTACCCAGCGATGAATGCCAGACTGCCGACCGAAGCGGTTCTGCCGCCGATCGCGGCACCGAAGTGGCGCGAGGAACGCGTCATCCGCTACTGGCAATGGACACCGCAGCTCGTATCGTTCCGGACCACCCGCCATCCGGAGTTTCGCTTCGTCCCCGGACGCTATGCGCGCCTGGGACTGGCTGTCCCGGACGGCGAAATCGTCTGGCGGCCATTCTCGATGGTTTCCGCCGCGGCCGACGACTTCCTTGAGTTCCTGGTGGTGTTGATCGATGGCGGCGAATTCTCGCGCCGGCTGGCGGACCTGAGGATCGGCGATCCGGTGCTGATGGAAAAGCCGAGCTTCGGCTTCCTGACGCTCGATCAACTGGCGCCCGGCGAAACGCTCTGGATGTTCGCCAGCGGCAGCGGGCTGGGGCCGTTCATGTCCATCCTGCACGACCAGGCGCCATGGCGCTCCTACAAGCACCTGGTGCTGGTCCATAGCGTGCGCCACGCGACGGACCTCGCCTACAGGGATGACATCGAAGCCATCCGCGATGCCCATGCGGCCATGGGCCTGGGTGCGGACCTGCGCTACTTGCCGGTGGTGACGCGCGAGCAGTTGCCCGGTGTGCTGTCGGCCCGCATTCCGCAAATGCTGGATGCCGGCGTGCTCGAGGCCGCGGCGGGGATTCCGCTCGAGGTGGGCAATTCCCGGGCCATGGTCTGCGGCAATCCGGACCTGGCCAAGGAAATGCGCAGCCTGCTGAAGGTACGCGGCTTTGCGACCAGCCGGCGCGGCGCATCCGGCCAGATGGCGTTCGAGAAGTACTGGTGACCCCGGCTGCTACTCGGCGGCGCCGGATGCGCACGAGTGCGCTTCGAGACTGGCCGCGAGCCATTGCTCCGCCGCCGCGACCGAGTTGAAGACCCGCACCGGCAGGCCGCGGTTGCCGGTCACGTGTTGTATGAAAGTCAGCAGTTCGGCCGGCGCCTTGGCGTCGACATAGGCAACCGCCCTGAAGATTCCCGTATCGCGCTTGCCGTGCTCGGCTGCAATCTCGAAAATGTCCCACAACGCCAGGCGCGGACCCTGCAGGCGTGCCTCGATCAAGGCATGGGTGCAGCCTCGGTCAATGCACTCCTGAAGCCCCTGCCGCAGGTATCCGGCCACGGCGTCGCGGCTGTTGGTGCCGGTCACGATGCCATGCAGGTAGCCAGGCTTCTGTAGGATCTTCAGTTCGTAGTCCAAGGCGACGTCTGTCAATGCGGGAATGACGATGACAGAACATTACTACGATACCAACGGGATAGGCAACTGGAATACGGGGCGCCGCTGGTTGGCTTTCTGTGGCGCGGTCAGACAACCTACGCGTGGTCGGGCTCGTGCAGCCAGGCCGGAATATCCCGCTGTCCGTGAAGCACACGCCATACGTCAATGTGATCGGTGTGCTCGAGATAACAAACCAGATGCGGAAAGCGCTTCAGCGGCCACGCGCGCAGGCCAGGAATCTCCAGTTCGTGCGCGTAACGCGGCGATCCTGTGGCCGGATGCCGACCGATATGGGCGTAAGCCTGTTCCAATGAATCGATGATAGCGAGCGCCACCTGTTCGGAGCCCTCGCTCAGGTAGTACGCAATGGACTCGTCGACATCCCGGTTGGCACGTTCCCGCGGGATGACCGGCTTGACATTCACCTGCGCGCGCGCTTGCTGACGCGATCACGCAGGCCGTCGAAGTAGGCGCCGTCGGCTGGCTTGGCTGGAGCAGACTCGGCTCCGGCGAGCAACAGCTTGCGCAGCCGCGCCCGATCCTGATCCTTGCGGATCAGCTCACGCAGGTATTCGCTGCTGGTGCCATAGCTCCCGCTCGACACCTGTTCGTCCACGAAGGACTTCAGCGATTCCGGCAGGGAAATGTTCATCGTGCTCATGGTGAAAGACTAGACTGTTTGGCAAAAATTGGCAAGGCCGGCATAGGCGCCATCAATTGGGGCGATGCGCGGCCGGTTGGCGGGGCGCTCGGGTAGACTGCCGCACATGAATCCGGATTTGTCTTTGTTGCTGGCGTTCGTCGCCGGGCTGGCGCTCGGCGGTGTCGCGGTGTTCTGGCTGCTGCACGCGCGCTCGCGCGAGGCCGACGTCGAGCGGGACGGGCTGACGGATGCCTTCAAGGCCCTGTCGGCGGATGCGCTGGAGCGTAACAACCAGCGTTTCCTGGAGCTGGCGCGGCTGTCGCTGGAGCGGCAGCAGGCCCAGGCCACGGGCGAGTTGGAGAAACGCCAGCAGGCGATCGGCGAGCTGGTGGCGCCGATGAAGGGCTCGCTGGAGAAGTTCGAGCAGCAGATCGCCGGCATCGAGAAGTCGCGCATCGACGCCTACGCCACGCTCACGCAGCAGGTGCGGGCGCTGGCCGAGTCGCAGGGGCAGCTCAAGACCGAAACGGCCAACCTGGTCAAGGCGCTGCGCGCGCCGCATACGCGCGGGCGCTGGGGCGAGTTGCAGTTGAAGCGCGTCGTCGAGATGGCGGGCATGCTCGACCATTGCGATTTCTACGAGCAGGAATCGACCGACACCGATGAAGGCCGGCTGCGCCCGGACATGATCGTCAAGCTGCCCGGCGGCAAGAACATCGTCGTCGACGCCAAGGCGCCGCTGGCCGCCTATCTGGAGGCGCTGGAGACCGAGGACGAGGCGGCGCGCAAACGCCATTTCGCCGACCACGCGCGGCACGTGCGCGACCACCTGACCAAGCTCGGCCGCAAGGCCTACTGGGAGCAGTTCCAGCCCTCGCCGGATTTCGTCGTGCTGTTCCTGCCCGGCGAGACCTTCTACAGCGCGGCGCTGGAGGCCGACCCCGGCCTGATCGAGGCGGGCGTCGAGAGCCGCGTCATCCTGGCCACGCCGACCACCCTGATTGCACTTCTTCGTGCGGTGGCCTACGGCTGGAAGCAGGAAGCGCTGGCCGAGAACGCGCAGAAGATCAGCGACCTCGGCAAGGAACTCTACGAGCGGCTGGCGACCATGGCCGACAACTGGGCGGGGGTCGGCAAGAACCTCGGCGAGGCGATCGGCGCCTACAACAAGGCGGTCGGCTCGCTGGAAACGCGGGTGCTGGTCACGGCGCGCAAGTTCCGCGACCTGCAGGCCGCGCCGGAGGGCAAGGAAATCCGCGACCTGACGCCCGTCGATACTGCCGCGCGCGTCCTGCAGGCGCCGGAAATGCAGTCCGGCAACGAGGAAACCCGCAGGCTCACGCCATGAGCCGCGTGGTGCCGACAATGGCTTCCGTCATCGTTACGGAGGTCATTGGCCATGCGATTCCTTGTCGAACCCGATGCATGCGTCTTCTGGGGCACCACGCTGCTGTGTTCTCTGACGCTGCTCTTCTGATCCATGGCTGAAGTCATCCTCTGCGCCAACCAGCGGCTCGCGCGGCACCTGCGCGCGGAGCATGATCGGACGCAGGTCGCGGCGGGCCGCGCAACCTGGCAGCCGCTGGCCGCGCTGACCATCGGTGCCTGGCTGGAGGGGCTGGTTGCCGAAGGCTTGCTGGCGGGCGCCATCGGCGTTGCGCAGGCGCCGCGCTTGGCGCTGACTGCCGCACAGGAGAGCCTGCTCTGGGAACAGGCCATCGCCGCGACGCTGGCCGACGGCGAGGATGCGCTGTTCGACCGCGAAGGTCTGGCTGCGGCTGCTGCCGAAGCCGAAGCGCTCTGCCAGGTCTGGAACCTCCGCCCGAGCGCCGATGCCGGCGAGGAAACCAGACGCTTCCTGGACTGGCGTCGCCATGTGCGCAGCGCCTGCGAACCGCGCGGCTGGTTCGAGGCGGCACGGCTGCGTGCCTGGCAAATCGCTTGCATTGCCGATGGCGCCGGGCGCCTGCCGGCAAGCGTGGCCTTCGCCGGCTTCGACCGCTATTCGCCACAGGAAGCCGAACTCAAGCGCGTGCTGGCAGCACGCGGCGTGGCGGTGAGCGAACTGGCGCTCGGCCGCGCGTCGGCGGGCGAGGCATCGGTCGCCGCCTGTGCCGACCGCCGTGCCGAATGCCATGCCGCCGCCGCGTGGACCTCGGCGCGACTGGCCGAACAGCCGAATGCACGGATGGGTGTCGTCGTACCTGACTTGGGCAGCGTGCGCGAGATGCTGGTCGCGGCACTCGACGACGCGCTGCATCCCGAGGCGCTGCTGGCCGCCAATGCCGAGCAGGCGCGGCGCTACAACGTCTCGCTGGGCACGCCTGTGGCACGCGAGCCCATCGTCGCCGTCGCGCTGGAACTGCTGCAACTGGCCGCCAACCCGCGCCGCTGCGAACAGGCGCGCCTGGGCGCGCTGTTGCGCGGGCCTTACTGGTCGGCCTGGCAGAGCGAGGCCGACGGCCGTGCCGGCCTCGAGGCCGCCATGCGCCGGCATCTGCCGCCCGTCATTGGCGTACCGCCATGGCTGACTTTTCTGAAGCGTTTCGAAAAGAAGGGCTTGCGTATCGCCAGAACGCGTGCCCACGTCGAGGCGCTGGTCAAGGCCGTCGACGGCAACTCGGGCAAGCGCCTGCCTTCGGCCTGGGGCGGCTGGTTCGCGGAATTCCTCGAAGAGTGCGGCTGGCCCGGCGAACGCACGCTGTCCAGCCGCGAGTGGCAGGCCCGCGACGCCTTTCGCGAAACCCTGGATCAGTTCGGTGCCCTCGATGCGCTGCTGGGCAAGGTCGCATTGCCCGAGGCCGCGCGGCGACTGCTGCGGCTTGCGCGCGAGCGCGTATTCCAGCCCGAGACGGTCGGCAGGCCGAGCGTCGAGGTGATGGGGCCGCTGGAAGCGGCCGGTCTTGCATTCGACGCGCTCTGGGTACTGGGCATGAACGACGATGTCTGGCCGCCGTCGCCACGACCGAACCCGCTGTTGCCGGCCGACATCCAGCGTCGCGCCAAGTCGTCGAACGCCTCGGCCGAGGTGCAGCTCGAATTTGCGCGCAGCGTGCAGCAAAGGCTGATGCATGCCGCGCCGGAAATCGTCTTCTCGTGGGCGCAGGGCGAGGGCGATCGCCAGTTGCGGCCGAGCCCGCTGCTGGCGGGTTTGCCGGCGGGCGAAGTACCCCTGGCGATCCGGTCGGTCGTTGCCGTGCAGGTCGGCGGCAGCCGGATCGAAGCCCTGGCCGACCATCGCGCGCCACCGCTGGCCGAGGGCGAGCGGGTGGCGGGCGGTGCCAACCTGCTCAAGGCGCAGGCTTTGTGTCCGGCCTGGGCCTACTATCGCTACCGCCTCGGCGCCAGGCCGCTCGACGAGCCGGCCGAAGGGCTCGATGCGATGGATCGCGGCACGCTGCTGCACCGGGTGATGGAGAAGTTCTTCAGCGGGCGCACGCAGGCCGAACTGGCGGCCCTGGGCGACGCGCAACGCGACGCGGCGATCCGCGCTGCCGTTGGCGAGGCTTTCGCGGCCTTCGATGCCGAGCGTGAGGAACCGCTGGCGCCGCGCTTCGCGACGCTGGAGCGGACGCGGCTGGAGCACCTGCTCGGCCAGTGGCTGCGACTCGAGTTGGCGCGGCCGGTGCCGTTCGCCGTCGTCGCCTGCGAGCAGAAGGCCGCAGTGGACATCGAAGGCATCGCGATCGACCTCAAGGTCGATCGCATCGACGAGCTGGCCGACGGGCGGCGGCTGATCCTCGACTACAAGACCGGCGACCCGAAGGTGAAGGACTGGGACGGCGAGCGCATCGCCGAGCCGCAGTTGCCGCTGTATGCAACCCATGTCGAGGGGCACCCGGCGGCGGTGAGTTTTGCCAAGGTGCGTGCCGACGACTGTGCCTTCGTCGGGCTGGGCGCCGAGGCCGGGCTGGTCGACGGCATCAAGGCGGCGCCGGACTGGCTGGCCATGCTCGAGCAGTGGCATGCCGCCATTGCCGCAGTGGCGCGCGAGATCCGCGCGGGCCACGCGGCGGTGAGCTTTGCCCGCGAGGACGATTTGAAGTACTGCGAGGTGCTGCCGCTGCTGCGCCTGCCGGAAGCGAAGGCGCAGAGGGATCGGTCGTGAGCGACGACGAACTGCTCGCCCTCGATGCCGCCAGCCGCCGGCGCGCGCTGGCGCCGGACTCCTTCATCGTCGAGGCACCCGCCGGCGCCGGCAAGACGGAACTGCTGACACAGCGCGTGCTGATGCTGCTGGGCCGGGTCGGCGAGCCGGAAGAGATCGTCGCCATCACCTTCACCAACAAGGCGGCGGCGGAAATGCGCCACCGCATCCTCGATGCGCTGCAACGCGCGGCGACGGGCGAAGTGCCTGACGCTGCCCACAAGCGCATCACCTTCGACCTGGCAAGCGCGGCACTGGCGGCATCCGCGCAGCAAGGCTGGCAGTTGCTCGATCATCCGGGCCGGTTGCGCGTGACCACCATCGACGCCTTCTGCGCCGGGCTGGCGCGCCAGATGCCCGTGCTCTCGCGCTTCGGGTCGCAGCCGCGCACGGTCGAGGACGCGCGCCGCCACTACGACGATGCGGCGCGGCGGGCGCTGGCATGGCTGGAGGACGACGGCGAGCACGCCGAAGCCGTGGCCCGCGCGCTGGCGCACGTGGATAACGATACGACGCGTCTGGCGGGCCTGCTGGCCGATATGCTGGCACGGCGCGACCAGTGGCTGCGGCATGCAGTTCGGCAGAGTCAGTCCTGGCAGCACGCCGAGGCCGCGCTGCGCGAGCTGGTGTTGCGCGACATGCGCCGCGTCTTCGCGGCCTTGCCCGGCCGCAGCCAGGAGGCCCTGATGCCCGTCGCGCGCTTCGCGGCAGGCAACCTGCCGGACGACCATGCGCTGGCGCCGCTGCGCGACTGGCAGCGCGTGTTGTCGGCCGAGCCGGAGGAGTTGCCGTTGTGGCGTGCGGTGGCGGCCCTGCTGCTCACCGACAAGGACGAGCCGCGCAAGGCACTCGATGTGCGCATGGGGTTGCCGAAGGAGGCCAAGGACAAGAAGCAGGCCTTGCTGGAGATCATCGGCGCCTTGTCGGCAAGCGACGTCGCGGCGCTGGCGCAAGTGCGCCGCCTGCCCGAGCCCGGCTACACGGAAGAGGAATGGGCGACGGTGACGGCGCTGGCGACGCTGCTCAAGCTCGCCGCCGGGGAACTGTGGGGCGTCTTCCACGCGGCGGGCGAAGTCGATTTCGTCGAGGTCGCGGGCCGTGCCCTGCAGGCTTTGGGCAGCCCGGAGGCGCCGACCGACCTGGCGTTGTCGCTCGACTACCGCATCCGCCACCTGCTGGTGGACGAGTTCCAGGATACCAGCCCGACGCAAGTGGAACTGCTGCAAAAGCTCACCGCCGACTGGCATCCGGGCGACGGTCGCAGCCTGTTCCTGGTCGGCGACCCGATGCAGTCCATCTACCGCTTCCGCAAGGCCGACGTCGGCCTGTTCCTCGCCGCGGCGGCGCAGGGCATCGGCACCGTACCGCTCGAGCGGCTGGGCCTCTATCGCAACAACCGATCCTGCGCCCCCGTGGTCGACTGGGTGAATGCCACCTTTGCCCAGGTCTTCCCGGCGCGCGACGATGCGGCCGCAGGCGCCATCGCCTATCGCCGCTTCGCCGCGGCGCATCCGGCAATGCCCGACGCCGGCGTGACGGTACATGGTCTGGTGGCCGCCAAGGGCGAGGGCGCGGCGGCGGAGGCGGAGCGGATACTCGCCATCATCGACGCGGAACGCGCCGCCGACCCGGCACGCAGCATCGCCGTGCTGGTGCGCGCACGGACCCACCTCGATGCGCTGGTGGCGCGCATCCGCCGGCGGCGGTCGAACCTGTCCTTCACGGCGGTCGAGATCGAATCGCTGGCTGCGCGCCAGCCGGTGCAGGACCTGCTGGCGCTGAGCCATGCGCTGCATCACCGCGCCGACCGGGTTAACTGGCTGGCCATCCTGCGCGCTCCCTGGTGCGGGCTGACGCTCGCGGACCTGCATGCGCTCGCCGCCGACGATTTCAACGCCACGGTCTGGTCGCTGCTGGATGACGCCGCCCGTGTCGCCCGGCTTGGCGCAGACGGCCAGGCGCGGCTGACCCACGTCCGCGTCGCGCTCGCCGAGGCGTTGCGCCAGCAGGGACGGCAGTCCGCGGCGCGCTGGGTGAAGGGCGCCTGGTTGCGGCTCGGTGGTCCGGCCTGCCTGGCCAATGCCACCGAACTGGCCGACTGCGAAGCCTTCTTCGACCTGATCGAGCGCCTCGACGCGGCCGGCCGTTTCAGCCCCGAGCAGCTTGAAAGGGAAATGGCGCGGCTTTACGGCGCGCCCGATGCGACGGCCGACGGCCGGCTGCAATTCATGACCCTGCACAAGGCCAAGGGCCTGGAGTTCGATACCGTGATCCTGCCCGGCCTGCACCGGCCGACGCGGTCGGAAGACAAGCCGTTGATGCTCTGGGAGGAAGTGATCCTCGACGGCCTCGATGAACATCTGGTCGCGGCGCCGCTCAAGCAGCGCGGCCGGAAGGACACCGTGACACCCTACGACTACCTCGCCGCGCTGGAACGGCAACGCGCTGCGCACGAGGCGGAGCGCGTGCTCTACGTCGGCGCGACGCGGGCGATCCGGCACCTGCATCTGGTCGGCGTCGCCGACCGCAACGCCAAGGGCGAAATCAAGGCGCCGGCCAACACCCCCCTCGATCTGCTCTGGCCCGCGGTGGCGAACCGGTTTGCCGACGCAGACGACGCGGAGCCGGGCTCGGCCGAAGCGCCAAGTGCCTTCATCCCGAAGCTGCTGCGCGTCGCGGAGCCGGTCGTCACCGGCTTGCCGGTCCATGCGCCGGTCGCGGCCGGGGCTGCGGAAAAGCCCGTTGCGGACGACGAAAGCGGACAATCGCTCGACGCGCGAGTCGGCACGCTGGCCCACCGCTACCTGGAGATGCTCGCCAACGACGGCCTCGATGCCTGGCCGGCGGCGCGCGTCGGCAGCCTGCGCGGCGCGATGGAAGTCTGGCTTGGCCAGCAGGGTTGCCGCGACCGCGATGCGGCGCTGGGCGCGGAGCGCGTGATCGGGATGCTGACGACGACGCTGGCCAGCGAAGCAGGCCGCTGGGTGCTGCGGGCGCGTGCGGGCGCCGCGTCCGAGCTGGCGCTGGCGAAAGTCAGCCATGGCGATGCGCCGGTCCAGGTGGTGGATCGCAGCTTCGTCGAGGACGGCACGCGCTGGATCATCGATTACAAGACCGCGCGCCCGGATGGCGAACTGACGGTGCATGCCGAGGGCTATCGGCCGCAACTGGCGCGTTATGCCGAACTGTTCCGCGACGAGGGGCTGCCGATCCGCACCGCGATTTTTTATGTGGCACTGGGGCGGCTGGTCGAGTTCGACCGCCAGCCGCCCAGCATTTGCTCGAACTCCTCCACGGGTACCGGCCTGCCGAACAGGTAGCCCTGGAACTGCTTGCAGCCGTGCACCGCCAGGAAGTTGCGCTGGCCATCGGTTTCCACGCCCTCGGCGATGACGTTCAGGCCGAGGCTCTGGCCGAGCGCGATGATGGTGCGGACGATGGCGGCATCGTTGGGGTCGCTCTCGACGTCGCGCACGAAGGATTGGTCGATCTTGAGCTGATTGAGCGGCAGTCGTTTCAGGTAGGAGAGCGACGAAAAGCCGGTGCCGAAATCGTCGAGCGAGAAACGGATGCCGCGGGCCTTGAGCGCGGCCATCCCGGGAATCACCTTGTCGGCGTTCTCGAGCAGCATGCTCTCGGTCAGTTCGAGCTTGAGGCGCGTCGGGTCGGCACCGGTGGCGTCGATGACTGCCAGCACCTGATCGACGAAGTCGGGCTGGTGGAATTGCACGGCACTGACATTGACCGACAGCAGCAGGTGCCGGGTGGCCGGACTCGTTTCCCAGGTGTGCAAGCTGCGGCATGCCGTTTCGAGCACCCAGCGGCCGATCGGCAGGATCAGTCCGGATTCCTCGGCCAGGGGAATGAACGCCGCCGGCGGTATCAGGCCCTTTTCGGGGTGCTGCCAGCGCACCAGCACCTCGGCGCCGAATACCTTGCCCTCGTCGTCGATCTGGGGCTGATAATGCAGCAGCAGTTGCCCGGGGACGGCCTTGCGCAGCGAGGTTTCGAGCGCGATGCGTTCCTCGAGCGCGCCCTGCATTCCCGCGTCGAAGAAATGAATGCGGTCGCGGCCGAGGCGCTTGACTTGATACATCGCGGCATCTGCCTGCCGCATCAATTCGTCGACCGTGGTTTCGCTGCTGCGGAACAGGCTGATGCCGATGCTGGCCGTGCATCGGTAGTCTTCGCCGACGAGGTCCAGCGGCGGCCGGAGCGCGGCCTGGACCCGTTCGGCGACCTCCTGCGCCTGGATGGCGGCATGGTCGACCTCGGGACTGAGGCCTTCGAGCATCACGACGAACTCGTCGCTGCCCGGTCGCGCCACATTGTCGTCGCCGGGTACGCAGGCGCGGATACGCGAGGCCGCCTCCTGGAGGGCAAGGTCGCCGATTTTGTGGCCGCGCGTGTCGTTGAGCGAACTGAAGTCGTCGAGGTCGATGAACAACACGGCACCATGGCAGGCGTGCGCACTGTCGACGGCCAATACGTGCTTCAGGCGCTCCATCATCCGCCGGCGGTTCGGCAGCCGGGTCAGGTTGTCGTAGTAAGACAGGCTGTGGATGGTTTCCTCCGCCTGCTTGTGCTGCGAGATGTCGGAGAACGCGCCGACGTAGTGGGTCACGTTGCCGGCCTCGTCGACCACCGCGGAAATGTTCATCAGCACCGGGGTGCTTGCACCGCCCTTGTGGCGATTCCAAATCTCGCCCTGCCAGAACCTGTCGCGGTCGAGGACCCGCCACATGCCCTCGTAGAACGTGGCGTCGTGGCGGCCGGACTTCAGGACGCGCGGAGTCTTGCCGAGGACGTCCGCCGCCGCGAAGCCCGAGATATCCGTGAACGCCTGGTTGACCCGGAGAATGATCTCGTTGCTGTCGGTGATGATCATGCCCAGTTGCGACTCGAACGCGGTTGCCGCGATGCGCAGTTCGTGTTCTGCCTGCTTGCGCCGAGTGATGTCGCGCGAGATGCCGAAGGTGCCGAAGATGCGTCCCGCTTCGTCGCGCAGCGGCCCCTTGGTCGCCAGGAAGGTACGGCGGCCTTCGGGAGTATCCAGTTCCTCTTCCGCAGTCGTCTGCCGCCCGTCGGCAACGATTTGGCGATTGATGGCGATCAGCATTTCGGCCTGTTCCGGCGGGAAGATCGCGCGGTCGTCCTTGCCGATGATCTCGCCCGGCGATTTCCCGACGAAGCCGCAGGCCGCGGCGTTGATGATCAGGTAGCGGCCGTCGGTATCCTTGGCGAAAATCGCGTCGGTAGAGGAGCCGGAAATCGCCGCCAGCAGCAGCATAGCCTGGTTCTTCTGGCGGTCGGCTTCCAACTGGCGTCCATGGGCGGCGTCGATATGACCGACCAGCCGCGCGACCAGGCCGTAGAGCAGCAGGGCGGTGACGGCGACGAACGCCCACCCCTTGACCATGCTGGCGCGCACGAACTGCTCGTGATCGGCGACGAACAATCCCAGCAACTGGTCAGAGAACAGAATCCACAATCCCGCGAAGATCGCGTAGGTTGCCACGACCGCCAGCGTCCCCACCGATCTGGAAGCGATACCGTCCTGATCCGATCCCACGGAATATCCCCGCCATGCCAAGTGCAATGACAAAGGCAATGCCCGGACGGGGCATTGCCGACCCTCCCCTTGAACTATTTGTAGTTCAAGGGCGCCGCGGGCGCAATGGTCGGAACGGATTCCACTTCAGTCCAGTACCTTCAGCTTGAGCTGGAAGCCCAAAGCGCCGTGGAGGCGATCCTTGTAGGACGGGATGACGGCGACGTTGAGACCGATGCGGCCGTACTCGTAGCTGAGCATCGGAATGGCGGCAAGAAACCAGCCGCCATCGTGCATCTTCGGATAGCCGCTGAAGCCGCCGACCACGGCGCCGATGCGCACCGGGCCGACGGCAAAGGGCTGGTAGTAGAGCCCCGCGTAATTGGAGTAGTAGCGGTCGCTATTGTAGAAGCGGCCGGCGGTGGCCGACGAGACCGTGGAGAAGCGATACTCGGCGCCAATGCCGTAGTTGTCTTCGTTATAGTTCTGCTGGCGATTGAAATGGTAGGAGTGCAGCCCGGGATTCAGCCACAATTCGCCGATCGGTCTCGACTCGATCTTCGTGATCAGGTCCTCGGCCAGGGCGGTGGAACCGAAGCCGCATACGAAGAGCGCCAGTGCGGCGCGCAGGCATGTCCTACAATGTTTGGGCCGGATCACGGAGTTTCACCTCATTTGCATGAAAAGGTAAGCCACATGGCCATACAACCGGAAATTACCAGCATGGCATTGTTCTGCGATTTCGAGAATATCGCACTTGGCGTGCGCGATGCAAAGTTCGCGCAGTTCGACATCCGCAAGGTGCTGGAACGGCTGCTGCTCAAGGGCAGCATCGTGGTCAAGAAGGCGTACTGCGACTGGGAGCGCTACAAGGAATTCAAGGCCACCATGCACGAGGCGGCGTTCGAACTGATCGAGATTCCCCATGTGCGCCAGTCGGGCAAGAATTCGGCCGACATCCGCATGGTGGTCGACGCGCTCGACCTTTGCTACACCAAGGCGCACGTGGACAGTTTCGTCATCATCAGCGGCGACTCGGATTTCTCGCCGCTGGTCTCCAAGCTGCGCGAGAACGACAAGTATGTGATCGGCATCGGTGTGCGCGCGGCCACCTCCGACCTGCTGGCCGCCAACTGCGACGAGTTCATCTATTACGACGACCTGGTGCGCGAGCAGGAGGCCAAGCGCAAGCGCGCCGAGAAGAAGGCGCCGGCCAAGGCCGCACCGGCAAAGGCGAAGAAGCCGGCCGCCAAGGCCGGGGAGAAGGCGGAAGAGAAGGGCGAAGAGGAACCGCGCCAGGAGGCGCTCGACTTCCTGGTCGAGACCGTCGAGGAATTGATTGCCGAGCGCGGCTCGGACGAGAAGATCTGGGGCTCGATGGTCAAGCCGACCATGAAGCGCCGCCGGCCGGGCTTCAGCGAGACGGCCTACGGCTACCGTTCTTTCCGCGAACTGGTCGAGGACGCCGAGAAGCGCAAGCTGCTGGTGGTGGCGCGCGACGACAAATCGGGCCAGTACCTGCTGCGGTTGCCGGCCAGCGAGGAACAGTAAGCGCGATGCCCGTAACTCTGGAAGGCAAGCTGGTCGTTGCGCTGTCGTCGCGGGCGCTGTTCGATTTCGAGGAGGAGAACCGCGTTTTCGAAGATGCCGACGACTCGGCCTACATGGCCGTGCAACTGGACCGGCTCGACCAGCCCGCGCGGCCGGGTGCCGCCTTTCCGCTGGTCAAGAAGCTGCTGGCCTTCAACTCCGACGGCCAGCATCGCGTCGAGGTGGTGATCCTGTCGCGCAATGATCCCGTGTCCGGCCTGCGCGTATTCCGCTCGGCGGAAGCGGCCGGGCTGTCGGTCGAGCGCGGCGTATTCACCCGCGGCAAGGCGCCTTACCACTACCTCAATCCGCTCGGCGCGCACCTGTTCCTCTCGGCCGACGACGGCGACGTGCGCGCGGCGCTGGCGGCGGGCTTCCCGTCGGCGCGCGTCTATCCGCAGTCCTTCGTCGATGCCGATCGTCATCCCGAGGAAGTGCGCATCGCCTTCGACGGCGACGCGGTGCTGTTTTCCGACGAAGCGGAGCAGGTCTTCCAGAAGGACGGCCTGCCGGCCTTCGTCGCGCACGAGAGGCACCATGTCCGGCGGCCGCTGCCCGCCGGGCCGTTCAAACCGCTGCTGGAGGCCCTGCATCGGTTGCAGTCGGCCAGCGGCGCACTGCCGATGCGCATCCGCAGCGCGCTGGTCACGGCGCGCAGCGCGCCCGCGCACGAGCGCGCCGTACGCACGCTGATGGACTGGAACATCGCGGTCGACGAGGCCATGTTCCTCGGTGGCTTGCCCAAGGGGCCCTTCCTCAAGGAATTCCAGCCCGACTTCTTCTTCGACGACCAGGCCGGCCATTGCGAATCCGCATCGATGGCCGGGCCGACCGGGCAGGTGCTCAGCGGCGTGGTCAGCGGCTGAGCTGCTCCCGCGCCGCCGCGCGCAGCTTCATCGCGTCGGCGATACTCCGCGTCTTCACCACGCCGTAGCCGCGCACCTGCTCGGGCCAGGCGAGCAGGGCGCGTACAGCCTCTGCCTTGTCGGCTGAGTCGTTGGCCAGCGCCAGATCGAGATCGGCTTCGTAGTCGGCAATCAGTTGCCGCTCGGCGCGGCGTTCCTCGCTGCGGCCGAAGAGGTCGAAGGCCGTGCCGCGCAGGCCCTTGAACTTCGCCAGCCAGCGGAAGGCCCAGCCCATCCACGGGCCGAAGGCATGCTTCCTGGGTCGCCCGCTGGTCGGATCGACGTGCGACAGCAGGGGCGGGGCGAGGTGGTAGCGGATCTCGTAGCCGCCGTCGAACAGCTCGCCGATGCCGGCGCGGAACGCAGGCTCGCTATACAGTCGCGCGACTTCATATTCGTCCTTGATCGCCAGCAGCTTGTAGTAATTGCGCGCCACGAGATCGGCAAAGTCAGCCGTGGCCGTGCGCCACTGGGCGACGCGTTCACGGTAGCGGCGGGCGTAGGCGGCATCCTGGTAATCGGTCAGGTCGGCGGCACGCGAGGCTACCAGTTCGTCGAGCGTCTGCGGCACGGCTTGCGGTGACGCTGCCGGCTGCGCGTAGCGCTCGACGGCTGCGCGTTCGTGCGCGGCGCGGCGGCCCCAGAGGAAGGCCTTGCGGTTCATCTCGACCGCCGTGCCGTTGAGCTCGATGGCGCGGTCAAGTGCCGCGCCGGAGACCGGCACCAGGCCTTGCTGCCAGGCGTAGCCGAGCAGGAACAGGTTGGTGCCGATGGCGTCGCCGAGCAGGCGCGTCGACAAGGTCGTGGCGTCGATGAAGCTTGCCGCGTCTTCGCCGGTGGCGGCGCGGATCGCGTCCTGCATCTTCGCCAGCGGGAACTGCCAGTCGGGGTCGCGGGTGAACTCGGCGGTCGGCGTCTCGCAGGCATTGACCACGGCGCGCGTGCGCCGGCCGGCCATGCGGCTGAGTGCCTCGCGGCTGGCGGCAACGATCACGTCGCCGGAGATCACCGCGTCCGCTTCGCCGGTGGCGATGCGTACCGCGTGCAGATTGTCGGGCGAGTCGGCAATGCGAACGTGCGAGAACACGGCGCCGCCCTTCTGGGCCAGGCCGGTCATGTCGAGCACCGAGACGCCCTTGCCGTCGATGTGCGCGGCCATGCCGATCAGCGCGCCGATGGTGATGACGCCACTGCCGCCGACGCCGGCGATCAGGATGTTCCACGGGTCGGCGGTATCGGCCAGCGGCGGTGTCGGCGGCGGGGCGAAGCCCGACTCGTCGTCGCTCATTGCGCGGCCCTTCTTCAACTGGCCGCCTTCGATGGTGACGAAGGACGGACAGAGGCCGGCCAGGCATGAGTAGTCCTTGTTGCAGGCCGACTGGTCGATGGCGCGCTTGCGACCGTACTTGGTCTCGACCGGGATCACGGCCAGACAGTTCGATTGCACGCCGCAATCGCCGCAGCCTTCACAGACGCGCTCGTTGATGAACACGCGCCGGGCGGGATCGGGGAACTTGCCGCGCTTGCGGCGGCGGCGCTTCTCGGCGGCGCAGGTCTGGTCGTAGATCAGCGCGGTGACGCCCGGCACTTCGCGCAGTTCGCGCTGCACGGCATCCATCTCGTCGCGATGCCGGAAGCTCACGCCATCCGGCAGGTCGGCCTTGTAGTAGGCCCGCTGGCTACCGTCGGTGACGACGACGATGCGGTCGACACCCTCGGCGCGGATCTGCGCCGCAAGTTGCGGCACGGTCAGCGTGCCGTCGAGCGGCTGGCCGCCGGTCATCGCGACCGCGTCGTTGTAGAGGAGCTTGTAGGTGATCGGCACGTTCGCGGCGACCGCAGCGCGGATGGCGAGCAGGCCGGAGTGGAAGTAGGTGCCGTCGCCGAGGTTGGCGAAGACATGCTTGCGCTCCGTGAAGGGCGCCTGGCCGATCCAGGCGGCACCTTCGCCGCCCATGTGCGAGAAGGTTGCCGTCTGGCGATCCATCCAGGTCACCATGTAATGGCAGCCGATGCCGGCCAGGGCCATGCTGCCTTCGGGAACCTTCGTCGAGGTGTTGTGCGGGCAGCCGGGACAGAAGAAAGGCGTGCGCTGCAGCGGGATGACCGGTGCCGCCAGCGCGCGGTCCTTGGCCTCCAGCAGTTCCAGGCGCTGCCTGATGCGCGGCGAGGTGAACCGGCGGCCGATGCGGTCGGCGATGACGCGGGCGATCTGGGCCGGCGACAGTTCCGACGTGGCCGGCAGCAGCCACTCGCCGTGCGGCAGAGCCCATTCGCCCTTCTCGTCGAACTTGCCGATCACGCGCGGCCGCACGTCCTCGCGCCAGTTGTACAACTCTTCCTTCAACTGGTACTCGATGAACTGGCGCTTCTCCTCGACGACCAGGATCTCCTCCAGCCCGTCGGCGAAATGGCGAACGCCATCGGCCTCCAGCGGCCAGACCATGCCGACCTTGTAGAGGCGGATGCCGAGTTCGGCGGCGAGCGCATCGTCGATGCCGAGATCGTCGAACGCCTGGCGCACGTCCAGGTAGCTCTTGCCGCAGGTGATGATGCCCAGCTTGGCATTGGGCGAGTCGATGACCACACGGTTGAGCCGGTTGGCGCGGCAGTAGGCCAGCGCCGCGTAGAGTTTGTGGTTGAGCAGCCGCGCCTCCTGCGCCAGCGGCGGGTCCGGCCAGCGGATGTTGAGGCCGTCGGCCGGCAGTTGGTAGTCGGTGGGGATGACGATGCGCACGCGGTCTGGCGCGATGTCCACCGAGGCCGAGGATTCGATGGTGTCGGCGACTGCCTTGAAAGCGACCCAGCAGCCGGAGTAGCGCGACAGCGCCCAGCCGTGCAGGCCGAGGTCGAGATACTCCTGAACGCCGGAGGGTGCCAGCACCGGCATCATCACGGTCTTGAAGGCATGCTCGGACTGGTGCGCGACGGTCGAGGAGCGCGCCGCGTGGTCGTCCCCGGCAACGACCAGCACGCCGCCGTATTTCGAGGTGCCGGCCGAGTTGGCGTGCTTGAAGACGTCGCCGCAGCGATCCACGCCGGGGCCCTTGCCGTACCACATGGCGAACACGCCGTCGTATTTCGCGCCGGGAAACAGGTTGACCTGCTGGGTGCCCCAGATGGCCGTGGCGGCCAGGTCTTCATTGACGCCGGGCTGGAAGCGGATGTGGTGCGCGGCCAGTTGTGCCTTGGCCTTCCACAGGGTCTGGTCGAGGCCGCCGAGCGGCGAACCGCGGTAGCCGGAAATGAACCCGGCGGTGTTGAGGCCGGCGGCGAGATCGCGGTCGCGCTGCAACATCGGCAGGCGGGCCAGCGCCTGGATGCCGGTCAGGTAGATGCGGCCCGACTCTATGGTGTACTTGTCGTCCAGCGAGATGCTGCGCAGCGGCGCATTCATAAACTCCTCCTCGTCGTGGTCACCGTGCCGGGTAGGCCGATGCGTTGCGGGATGCCGGGTGCCTTGTGGGCGCCGCGGCCCAGCTATTTGACCGCAAGGGAGGGGGAAAAGTCCACTACTCCGGCAGCACCTTGCCGGGGTTGAGGATGTCGTCCGGGTCGAGCGCGCGCTTGATGGCGCGCATGGCGTCCAGCGCCGCCTCGCCGTGCTCCCTGGCCATGTACTTGCGCTTGCCCATGCCGACGCCGTGCTCGCCGGTGCAGGTGCCTTCCATGCGCAAGGCGCGCTCGACCAGGCGATTGGAGAAGGCCCGGGCGCGTTCGTTCTCGTCGGCGTCGTCCGGGTCGGCGAGCAGCAGCAGGTGGAAGTTGCCGTCGCCGACGTGGCCGACCAGCGGGGCGGTAAGTTTGTACTCGGCAATGTCGGCCACCGTCTCGGCGATGCAGTCGGCCAGCCGCGAGATGGGCACGCAGACATCGGTGGTCAGCGAGCGCGCGCCGGGCTTGAGGCCGAGGCAGGCGTAGTAGGCGTCGTGGCGCGCCTGCCAGAGGCGCGAGCGGTCCTCGGGGCGTGTCGCCCAGTCGAAGTCCTGGCCGCCGTGGTCGGCGGCGATCTCCTGCACCGTGTGCGCCTGTTCCTCCACACCCGCGGGCGAGCCGTGGAATTCGAAGAACAGGGTGGGGGCCTCGCGCAGCGTGGTCTTGCTGTGGCGGTTGATGGCGGTGATGGCCAGCGCGTCCAAGAGTTCGATGCGGGCGATGGGCACGCCGAGCTGGATGGTGGCGATCACCGTACGCACGGCGTCGTGGATGTTCGGAAAGCAGCAGACCGCCGCCGAGATCGCCTCGGGGATCGGGTAGAGCCGCACGGTGAGTTCGGTGATGATGCCCAGCGTGCCTTCCGAGCCGATCAGCAAGCGGGCGAGATCGTAGCCGGCCGAGGACTTCTTCGCCCGGCTGCCGGCCCTGACGATGCGGCCGTCGGCCATCACCGCCGTGAGGCCCAGCACGTTCTCGCGCATGGTGCCGTAGCGCACGGCGTTGGTGCCCGAAGCGCGCGTGGCGGCCATGCCGCCCAGACTGGCGTCGGCGCCCGGGTCGATGGGAAAGAAGAGGCCGGTACCGTTGAGCGCGGCGTTGAGCGCCTTGCGCGTCATGCCGGCCTGCACCGTCGCATCGAGGTCTTCCGGCCGCACGGCGACCACCTGGTTCATGCCCGAGAGGTCGATGGAGATGCCGCCGCGCACCGCGTGCAGGTGGCCCTCCAGCGAAGTGCCCGTGCCGTAGGCGATCACCGGCACCTTGTGCGCCGCGCACAGGCGCACCGCGTCGGCCACGTCCTCGGTCGACAGCGCGAACACCACGCCGTCGGGCGGCTGCGGCGCGAACGAGGACTCATCCTTGCCGTGGTGCTCGCGCACCGCGGCGGCAACGGAAAAGCACTGGCCGAAACGCTCGGTCAGGGCGGCTGCCAGCGGTTGCGGCAGCGGCAGGCGGGGGGCGGGTGCGTTCACGCGGCCTTCTGTGGCACCAGTTTGACCTGAAGCTCGCAGCCGACCGCGCTGGCATAGCGCTTGAGAGTGGCGAGTGACGGCGCATGCTTGGTCGAGGATTCAAGGCGCGAGACGGCGCTCTTGGTGGTGCCCATGCGCTCGGCAACGGCATCCTGGGTAAGACCCGCGCGGGAGCGGGCCTTGAGCATCTGGTTGGCGAGCTGGTATTCGAGCGCGAGTGCGTCGTAAGCCTCGACGAAGCCCTTGCGCTTCGCAGCCTTCTCCACGAACGCCTTGTGATCGTGGCGGACGGGCTTGAATTTGATGTCAGTCATCGCGTATCTCCTTGGCGCGCTTGCGCGCTAACTTCAGCTCTCGGTCGGGGGTCTGCTGCGTTTTCTTGACGAAGGCATGCACGACCACTACACGCTTGCCGACGAGAAAACAGTAGAACGCCCGACCGATGCCCGAATGCCCGCGCGGCCGCAATTCGAAGAGCCCTTCGCCAAGTGCCCGCGAGTGGGGCAGGCGAAGATTCGGGCCGTGTTCGGTAAGGAGTTCAACCAGACGAGCGTAATCCGCAAGGACGTCAACAGGCCAGGATTCGATCTCGGCCAGGACGCGCGCGTGAAAATACTCGATCTCGTAGCTCACGGATGGATGTTAGCAAATACGCGAACTCGGCGCAACGCGAGGGGATGCCCGGGAAAAGTCAGCCGTGGTGGTACGCCACTGAACGTGCCTTGAGGTAGCTCTCCGCCCGCGCAGGAATCAAGCCGGCCGCTGCAGCGGGTCCTGCCGATAGAAGCGCTTGAGCTGCTCGTACACCGCCGCGTATTCCTCGTACAGCACGTCCGGCGTCTCGAAGAAGGCTTCGGACATGACGGCGAAGAATTCGGCGGGGTGGTCGGCGGCGTAGGGGTCGAGGAAGGTGTCTTCGCCGGCGTCGACGCGGGCGCAGAAGTCTTCGTAGGCAGGTTCGAAGGCGGCCGCCCAGGCGCGGCGGGACATGTCGGCGGGCAGGCGGGGCATGCCGTCGACGGCGCCGTTTTCCATGTCGAGTTTGTGCGCGAACTCGTGGATGACGACGTTCACGCCATCCGCGTCCTCCGGATCGTCGAACCAGGCGACCAGCACCGGGCCGCCTTCCCAGGCTTCGCCGAGCACGGGGTCGTCGTACTCGTGCACAACGCCGTCCTCGTCCATGATGCTGCGCTGGATCACGAAGTCGCCGGGATAGACGACGACGCCGACCCAGCCGCGATAGTGTTCCAGCCCGAGATTGAGGATGGGCAGGCAGGCCTGTAGGGTGATCGACAGTTGGATCTCGGGCGTCAGCACCAGATCCTGCGCGGCGCTCCATTCCTTGTCGGCGAGGAACGCGCGCGCCATCTCGCGCAGGCGGCGGCGCTCGTCGGCATCGAGATGGCCGAGGAAGGGCAGGCGCGCTTCGGCTTCGGCCCATTGCTCGTCGCTGACCTGGATGCGGTCGAGCGCCTTTTGGCGCAGCCAGTCCTTGAGGCCGCCGATCATGTCGCCCTGCGCGTGTTGAGCCAGATGCCGCCGAAGATCAGCACGATGCCGAGCGCGTGGTAGGGCTCGGGCTGCTCGCCGAGGAAGGCGATCGACAGCAGGATGCCGAAGGCGGGCATCAGGTGGATGAACAGGCCGGCCCTGGCCGGGCCGACTTCGGCGACGCCCTTGTTCCAGAACACGAAGCCGAGGAAGGCCGGGAAAATGCCCGTGTAGAGCGCCGCGCCGAGCGAGGACCAGGCGAGGCGCATGTGGCGGCCCTCGGACAGTTCCCACAGGTAGGCGGGCAGCAGCTCGACGACGCCGAAGATGGCGATGGCGGCGAGGAAGCTGAATGGATGCACGTTGGGCCGGTGCGGCAGCATCAGCGTATAGATGGCCCAGGCGAATACCGAGATCAGGATCCAGATATCGCCGATGTTGAGGTGCAGGCCGGCCAGCACGGCGGGATCGCCGCGCGCGACGATGGCCAGCACGCCGGCCAGCGAGGTGAACACGCCGACCGCCTCGATGGGCCGCAGCCGCTTGCCGAGGAAGCCCCATCCGAGCGCCACGATGGCGACCGGGATGAAGGAGTTGAGCAGCAGGCCGTTGGTGGCGGTGGTGTATTGCAGGCCGACATAGGCGAGCGCATTGTAGGTGGCGGTGCCGAGTAAGCCGAACAGGGCCAGCCAGCGCCAGTTGGCCGCCAGTTGCGGCCAGTCGCGCCGCCGGTACTGCCAAGCCAGCGGCAGGATGAACGCCAGGGCGATGACCCAGCGCCAGAATGAGAGCGCCAGCGGCGGCACGTCGCCGCGGATGCCGCGGCCGACGATCCAGTTGCCGGCCCAGAACAGGTTGGCAAGGGTCAGCAGCAGATAGGGCGATGCATGCAGGCGCATGGTGGCGATGGTCGGCGGTCAACGAAAAACGGGGGCCGCGGCCCCCGTTGATACGAGGCGAGGCGGCTTACTGTACCTTGGCCTTGGCGCGCAGGTCGTTGATGTGCTTCTCGATCATCTGCTGCTGCAGGCGCTGGGTCAGTTGCGGCTTGATCTCGTCGAGCGCCGGGGCCTTCATGTCGCGCACGTCCTCGAGCTGGATGACGTGATAGCCGAAGTCGCTTTTCACCGGGGTCTCGGTGGTCTTGCCCTTTTCGAGGGCCGACATGGCATCGGAGAAGGGCTTCACGTAGGAGGCCTTGTTCGACCAGCCGAGGTCGCCGCCGCGCTCCTTGGAGCCCGGGTCCTTGGACTGCTTGGCCAGCTCCTCGAACTTTTCGCCGGCCTTCAGCTTGCCGATGATGGCCTTGGCCTCGTCCTCGCTCTCGACCAGGATATGGCGCGCCTTGTATTCCTTCTCGCCGAGCGTCTTGCGCAGGTTTTCGTATTCGGCCTTGACCATGTCGTCGGTGACCGGATGCGCCTTCACATAATCCTGCAGGTAGGCGCCGATCAGGACATCCTGGCGGGTCATGGCGATCTGCGCGGCGACTGCGGGCTTCTTGTCCATGCCCTTCTTCTCGGCCTCCTGGGCCAGCAGCTCGATGCGGATCAGGCGCTCCTTGACGGCGTCGCGCAACTGGGGCGTATCCGGCTGGCCTTGCGCCATCTGGGAATTGATGATGGTGTCGAAGCGGGTCTGCGGAATCGGCTTGCCATTGACGGTGGCGACCTGCTTGGCCGGCGGCGCGGCCTGGGCGGCGGAGGTCAGGGCGATCAGGGCGGCAGCGAGCAGGGTCGCGTGAATCGGGCGGGTCATTGCTAAGTCCTTTTCTTGTCAGCGGGAATGTTCGGCGGGGGTGCGTGCGGTGATGCTGAGGGCATGGATGGCCGGCCCCATCAAGTCGCCGAGTGCATCATACACGAGGCGATGGCGCGCCATTGTGGCGAGGCCGTTAAAGCGCTCGGAGACGATCTGCAGGCGATAGACGCCTGCTTCGCCGGTGCCGTGGCCGGCATGCTTGAAGGAGTCGTCGATGAGTTCAAGGTGGCTGGGCTCGAGAGCGGCCAGCCGCTGCTTCATGATGTCGATGATGGCAATTCCCGTTTCAGTTGTCATGGTTTCCGGGCCTCGTCTGACTGTTTCGTTTCGGGTTCGGCGATATAGCGATTGAGCCAGAAGCCCTGGGCCAGGATGAAGGCCAGCATCAGGCCCATGGTGCCAAAGAGCTTGAAGTTCACCCAGATGTCGGTGGGGAACGACATCGCGACGAACAGGTTGGCGCCGCCCATCGCGGCAAAGAACGCGGCCCAGGCGAGGTTGAGCTTGGTCCAGACATGGTCGGGCGCCTCGATCTGGGCAGCCAGCATGGCGCGGATCAGGTTCTTGCCGAACAGGGTGGCCGAGCCCAGCAGGACTACGGCGAACAGCCAGTAGAGCACGGTCGGCTTCCACTTGATGAAGGTTTCGTCGCGCAGTACCAGGGTCATGCCGCCGAAAACGACGATCAATGCCAGGCTGACCCACAGCATGTTGTCGACCTTGCGGTGCCTGAACCAGACCCAGCCGATCTGGGCGAAGGTGGCGGCGATGGCGACCGCGGTTGCGATGTAGATGTCGGCCAGTTTGAAGGCGACGAAGAACAGGATGATGGGGAACAGGTCGAAGAGAAGTTTCATGCCGTCAGTTCAGGGTGCGTGACAGGGAAACGCGGAACTCGCGTACCAGGTCATCGTATTGCGGTTGGGTGCCGAGCATGGTGAATAGCGTCAGCATGGTCTTGCGGCCCGCTTCTTCGTTCCATGTGCGGTCGCGGCGGACGATTTCAAGCAATTGGCCGAAGGCGGCACGGTAGTCGCGCGCCAGGGCCTGCGAATTGGCCAGTTGCAGCCGGGCGTCGAGGTCGTCGGCGTCGGCGGCGATGCGGGACTCCAGGGCGGCGGTGTCGGCGCCGCCACCGGCGGCGAGGCTGAGCCGGGCTGCCAGGGCCTCGACGCGCGCCCGGTCGCGGCTGCGGTCGCGCACGGCATCGAGTACTTCCTTCGCCTCGTCGTAGGCGCCTGCCTCCAGGCTGAGTTCGATGTAGTCCAGGTAGCTGGTGTCGTTGCGCGGATCGAGGTTGATCGCGTCGGCCATCAACTTGCGCGCGCCCGCCACGTCGCCGCGCTCATGGGCCGCCAGCGCCTGGGCGCGCAACGGCTCGGCGGGCGAGGGAATC
>JACRIZ010000042.1 GCA_016235765.1 Rhodocyclales bacterium
CGCGGATTACGTCCGTCGCCTCTCGGGCCGCCTGCTCACCTTCTACGCCCTGTCGAAACCAGTACACCCCCCCTGTGGTGGAGGTGGCGGGAATCGAACCCGCGTCCAGAACGCTTCCGGGTCGCCGGAATTACGACCATGGTCGGCATTATGGGGGCGGCACCCCACCAATTCAAGCTAAAGGATGTTCAGGAGTTCCAGCGGGGCGGCGATGGTCGCATCGGCGCCCCACTCGGCGATCGGCAAACCATCCCCGAGATAGCCCCAACTCGCCGCAATGGCGCGCATTCCCGCGGCATGCGCGGCCTGGATGTCGCGCAGGTCGTCGCCGACGTACAAAGTCAGTCCTGGCGGCACGCCTGCCTTTTCGCAGGCCAGCAGGAGGGTGTCGGGGGCGGGCTTGGGTTTCGGCGCCGAGTCGCCGGACACGATGGCCGCCATGCGCTGGGTGAGCAGCAGGCAGTCCATCAGCGGTTCGGTGAAGCGTGCCGGCTTGTTGGTGACGACGCCCCAGCGGATGCCGCGGCGCTCCAATTCGGCCAGCAGCTCGGCCATGCCGTCGAAGAGCCGGGTGCCGACGCACAGCCGCGCGGCGTACAGTTCCAGGAAGCGTTGGGCCAGGGCCGGGTAGTCTGCGTGGTCCGGCGTCAGGCCGAAGCCGATGCCGAGCATGCCACGGGTACCTGCGGAGACATGGGGCCGCAACACCGCCATGTCCAATTGCGGCCGGCCGACCTCTGCCAGCAGTTCGTTCAAGGCGCCGCCGAGGTCGGGCGCGGTATCCGCCAGCGTGCCGTCGAGGTCGAAGAAGACGGCTCGGACACCGCCGTCAGGCATCGCGGCGGGCACGGATCAGGTAGTTGACCGAGGTGTCGCTGCCCAGCGAATAGGTCTTGGCCAGCGGGTTGTAGCTCATGCCGACGATCTCGGCAACCGACAGCCCGGCATCGCGGCACAGGCGGGCCAGTTCTGCGGGGCGCAGGAAGCGCGCGTAGTCGTGTGTGCCGCGCGGCAGCATGTTGAGGACGTACTCGGCGCCGATCACGGCGAAGAGGTAGGCCTTGGGATTGCGGCTGATCGTCGAGAAGAACACGGTGCCGCCCGGCCTGGCCATTTGCGCGCAGGCGCGCACGATGCTCGCGGGATCGGGTACGTGTTCCAGCATCTCCAGGCAGGTGACCACGTCGAAGGCGGCTGGCTCCGCCTGCGCCATGTCTTCGGCGGCGATGTGGCGGTAGTCGACCTGGAGGCCGGATTCCAGCAAGTGCAGTTTGGCGACACCCAGCGCCTTTTCGCCGAGGTCGATGCCGGTGACGTCGGCGCCGAGCGCCGCCATGCCTTCCGAAAGCAGGCCGCCGCCGCAGCCGACGTCGATGACCCGCTTGCCCTTCAGCCCGCAGTTCCGGTCTATCCAGCCCAGCCGGAGCGGGTTGATGTCATGCAGGGGCTTGAATTCGGAGTTCGGGTCCCACCAGCGGTGGGCGAGGTCGCCGAACTTGTTCAGTTCCTGGGGATCAGCATTTGCCATCATCGTCTTGCATCCTTGAACGCCAAGAAAAAAAAGCCCTGCGGCGCAGGGCTTTCTTGCCGATTGCGGAAGAGCCTACTTCGGCGCGCGGGTGCCGATGATTTCGACTTCCACGCGGCGATCCGGTTGCAGGCACTCGACCACTTTCTTGCTCTTGGCACCCGAGCAGAGCTTGGCGTCGGTAACCGGCTGCTTGCTGCCCTTGCCTTCGGTGTAGACGCGGTTGGCCTCGACGCCTTTGGCGACCAGGTAATCCTTGACGGCAGCGGCGCGGCGCTCGGAGAGCTTCTGGTTGTAGGCTTCACCACCGAAGCGGTCGGCGTGACCGACGGCAATGATCACCTCGAGCTTGATCTCGCCCAGCTTGCCGACGACGTCGTCGAGCTTGGCCTTGCCCTCGGGGCGCAGGACCGCCTTGTCGAAGTCGAACAGCGCGTCGGCGGCCAGCGTCACCTTTTCGGCGGCGGGCTTCGGTGCGGGCGCCGGGGCGGGGGCCGGCTTCGGCGCGGGGGCCGGAGCGGGTGCAGCAACCGGAGCGGGAGCAGGAGCGGGCGCCGGCGCTTCGACCTTGGCGACCAGATCCGGATCGCATTCGGCGATGGCCATCGCCGGCGTCCAATAGCCGGTCCGCCAGCAGAGTCCGAAGCCGCTCTTGGTGACGGCGCCGTCCTTGTTGACGTTGTAGCCGGTAGTGTTGACGCCCGGTGCCTGGGCCAGGACGGAACCGCAGATGCCGAGCAGGGCAGCGAGCAGCAAAGACTTGGTGGTGAATTTCATTGTCATTATCCCCGTTGAATTGGACAGGTTTTGGCTTGTTTTTTGAATGTTGTTCATTGAGCCGGCTGGCTTTCGCCAGGCTCGCGCAAGCTCAAACGATTATGCCATGACTTGCTGATGCCGATCAATTCACGGACCGAGCCCCCGACAGGCTGCCCGTCCAGGATGCGCGGCAGCCCTGCGACCCAGACGTGGCTGACATGATCGCGCCCGGCAACGTGGATGACATGGGAAGCCGGGTCATAGCAGGGCTGGCAGTTCCACTCGTCCATGCGGACCGCACAAAGGTCGGCCCACTTGCCCGGCACCAGCGACCCCGTCTTGGCCTCCAGGCCCAGGGCCGCCGCGCCGTCCAGGGTCGCCATGCGCAAGGCCTGATGGGCGGGAATGCTGGCCGCATCGCCGCTGGCCACCTTGGCGAGCAACGCGGCCTGGCGGGCCTCGCGCAGGATGTCGAGGCGGTTGTTGCTGGCTGCGCCGTCCGTACCGAGCGCCACCCGGACCCCGCCGGCCAGCAGTTGCGCTACCGGCGCGATGCCGCTGGCGAGTTTCAGGTTCGAAGTCGGGCAATGAGCGACAAAACAGCCGCTGGCGGCCAACTGGTTGATTTCCTGGGCATCGAGGTGGACGGCATGGACAGCGATCAAGTTGGGACCCAGCAGGCCCAGGCGCTGCAGGCGCTCGATGGGGCGCACGCCGTGCCGGGCAATGCTTTCGTCGATTTCGGCGCGGGTTTCGTGCAAGTGGATGTGGATGGGCACGTCGAGCTGGGCGGCGAGCGTCGCCACCTGTTCGAAGGTCCGGTCGCTGACCGTGTAGGGCGCATGCGGCGCCAGCGTAAATGACACCAAGGGCTCGTCGCGCCAGGCGTCGCGGACGGCCAGGCCCTTGGTCAGGTAGTCGTCGGCATCGCTCGCGTAGGCGGAGGGAAACTCGATCACCGTCACGCCGAGCACGGCGCGGATGCCCGCGGCGCGGGCCGCTTCCGCCGCGGCGCCGGGAAAGAAGTACATGTCGTTGAAGCAGGTGATGCCGCCGCGCAGCATTTCCCAGGCGGCCAGCAGGGTGCCGTCGCGGATGAAATCGGCAGAGACATGCTCCTTTTCCGCCGGCCAGATCCGCTCGTTCAGCCAGCGCATCAGCGGCAGGTCGTCGGCATGGCCGCGCAACAGGGCCATCGCGGCGTGTGTATGGGCATTGACCAGGCCGGGCATCAGCACCTGGCTGGGAAGGAGGAAATGCTCGCGCGGGGCGTAACGGCCGGCGGCCTCCGCTGCCGGCAGCAGGGCGACGATACGGCCCTTGTCCACAGCCAGGGCATAACCCTCCAGCACCGTTCCGGCGGGCTCGATGGGGATGATCCAGCCGGGTTCGATGAGCAGGTCGATCTGGGTGGGCATGGGATCGATTAAAGCAGATTCATCCCGGCGGAACAACGCGGCCGGGCAATGTCCGCATGATAAAATCCTTCTTTTTTTCAGGCCTGCCTCCCGGGCCGACCCGTGTGACGCTTCCCGATGCCAACGACTTCCTTCGCTAAAGAAACCCTGCCGATCAGCCTGGAAGAGGAGATGCGCCACTCCTACCTCGATTACGCGATGAGCGTGATCGTCGGTCGGGCCCTGCCGGACGTCCGCGACGGCCTCAAGCCGGTGCACCGGCGCGTGCTGTTCGCCATGCACGAACTGGGCAACGACTGGAACAAGGCCTACAAGAAGTCGGCGCGCATCGTCGGCGACGTGATCGGTAAATACCACCCGCACGGCGACACGGCGGTGTATGACACGATCGTGCGCATGGCGCAGAATTTTTCGCTGCGCTACATGCTGGTCGACGGCCAGGGCAACTTCGGTTCGGTCGACGGCGACAACGCGGCGGCGATGCGTTACACCGAAGTGCGAATGGCGCGTATCGGCCACGAACTTCTGGCTGATCTCGACAAGGAAACGGTCGACTTCGGCCCCAACTACGACGGTTCCGAGCAGGAACCGCTGATCCTCCCGGCCAAGATCCCGAACCTGCTGATCAACGGCAGCGCCGGCATCGCGGTCGGCATGGCGACCAACAGTCCGCCGCACAACCTCGGTGAAGTGGTCGATGCCTGCCTGGCCGTGCTGGAAAATCCGGCCATCGACATCGAGGACCTGATCAAGATCGTGCCGGCACCGGATTTCCCGACCGCCGGCCTGATCTATGGCGTTTCCGGTGTGCGCGACGGCTACCTGACCGGTCGCGGTCGCGTCATCATGCGTGCCCGCACCCATATCGAGGAACTGCCTTCGGGTCGCCAGGCGATCATCGTCGACGAGCTTCCCTACCAGGTCAACAAGAAGACCCTGCAGGAAAAAATCGCCGAGCTGGTCAACGAAAAGAAGATCGAGGGCATCGCCCACATCCAGGACGAGTCCGACAAGTCGGGCATGCGTCTGGTGATCGAGATCAAGCGTGGCGAAGTGCCCGAGGTGGTGCTTAACAACCTGTACAAGCAGACCCAGCTCCAGGACACCTTCGGCATGAACATGGTGGCGCTGGTCGACGGCCGCCCTCAACTGCTGAACCTCAAGCAGATGCTGGAGTGCTTCATCAACCACCGCCGCGAGGTGGTGACGCGGCGCACGGTGTTCGAGCTGAAGAAGGCGCGCGATCGTGGCCATATCCTCGAAGGCCTGGCGGTGGCGCTGTCCAATGTGGACGAGATCATTGCCCTGATCAAGGCGTCGCCGACGCCGCCCGAGGCCAAGCGCGAACTGATGGCGCGTCCCTGGAAGTCGTCGCTGGTCGAGGACATGCTGCACCGTGCCGCGGCGGAGGCCTCGCGTCCCGAAGGCCTGGCGCCTGAATTCGGTCTGTCGAGCCGCGGCTACTACCTGTCCGAGGCCCAGGCGCAGGCGATCCTGGAACTGCGCCTGCAGCGCCTGACAGGCCTGGAGCAGGACAAGATCGTCGCCGAGTACAAGGAAGTGATGGATCAGATCGCCGACCTGCTCGACATCCTGGCGCGGCCGGAGCGCATCATCCAGATCATCGGCGACGAACTGACGGCGATCCGCACGCAGTACAACGATCCGCGCCGTTCCGAAATCGTCCTGCAGACGGCCGACATCAATCTCGAAGACCTGATTGCCCGCGAAGACATGGCCGTGACCCTGTCGCACGGCGGCTATGCCAAGCGCCAGCGCCTCGACGATTACCGCACCCAGCGGCGCGGCGGGCGCGGCAAGCAGGCGGCGGCGGTGAAGGAAGACGACTTCGTCGACCACCTGTTCATCGCCAATACCCACGACTACATCCTCTGTTTCTCCAACCGCGGCCGGGTCTACTGGCTCAAGGTCTACGAGGTGCCGGAGGGCACCCGCACCTCGCGCGGCAAGCCGATCGTGAATCTCTTCCCGCTCGAGGAGAACGAGAAGATCACCGCCGTGCTGCCGGTCAAGGAGTTCGACGAGAACCATTTCGTGTTCATGGCCACGACCCAGGGCACGGTGAAGAAGACGCCGCTCACCGATTTCTCGAATCCGCGCAAGGCCGGCATCATCGCGGTGGGCCTCGACGAGGGCGACTACCTGATTGGCGTGGCGATCACCGACGGCACCTGCGACGTGATGTTGTTCTCCGATGCCGGCAAGGCCGTGCGTTTCGAGGAGGGCGACGTCCGGCCGATGGGCCGCAATGCCCGCGGCGTGCGCGGCATGATGCTCGAGGACGGCCAGACGGTCATCTCCATGCTGGTCGCACAGGGCGAGGAATACCAGGTGTTGACGGCGACGGAGAACGGCTTCGGCAAGCGCACCGATATCGCCGAGTACACCAAGCACGGCCGCGGCACCAAGGGCATGATCGCCATCAGCACTTCGGAGCGCAACGGCAAGGTGATCGGCGCCGTGCTGGTCAAGCCCGAAGACGAGGTGATGCTGATCTCCACCGGCGGGGTGATGATCCGCACCCTGGTGGACCAGGTGCGCGAGACGAGCCGTTCGGCTCAAGGCGTGACGCTGATTAATCTCGATGACGGCACCAAGCTGGCCGGCATCGACAAGGTCATCGAAACAGAAGAGGAGTGATAGCCATGGCACGTGTATTCAACTTCAGCGCTGGACCTGCAGCCCTACCCGAAGAAGTCTTGAAGCAAGCCGCCGACGAGATGATCGATTGGCATGGCGCCGGTTGCTCCGTGATGGAAATGAGCCACCGCGGCAAGGAGTTCATGGGCATCGCCGCCCAGGCCGAAGCCGACCTGCGCGAGCTGATGGGGATCCCCGCCAACTACAAGGTGCTGTTCCTGCAGGGCGGCGCTTCCGCCCAGTTCGAGATGATCCCGATCAACCTGCTGCGCGGCAAGGCCTCCGCCGACTACGTGCATACCGGCGAGTGGGCCAAGAAGGCGATCAAGGCCGCCAAGACCTTCTGCAACGTGAACGTCGTCGCCAGCGCCGAGGACAAGAGCTTCACCTACGCGCCGTCCCAGGCCGACTGGAAGCTGAACAAGGATGCCGCCTACGTTCATTACACGTCCAACGAGACCATCGGCGGCGTCGAATTCAATTGGGTTCCCGAGACGGGCGACGTGCCGCTGGTTTGCGACATGTCCTCCAATATCCTGTCCCGGCCGGTCGACGTCTCCAAGTACGGCCTGATCTACGCCGGCGCGCAGAAGAACATCGGCCCGGCCGGCCTGACCATCGTCATCGTCCGCGACGACCTGGTCGGCAAGGCGGTGCCGACGCCGCCCGCGATGCTGAATTACCAGACGCACGTCGATGCCGAGTCGATGTACAACACGCCACCGACCTACGCCATCTACATCGCCGGCCTGGTCTTCCAGTGGCTGAAGAAGAATGGCGGCATCGCGGCCATGGAGCAGAAGAACGTCGAGAAGGCCAGCCTGCTCTACGATTACCTCGAAACCACCGACTTCTACCGCAATCCGGTCGCCAAGTCGGATCGTTCGCGCATGAACGTGCCGTTTACGCTCAAGGATGCCGGCCTCGACGAGGAGTTCCTCAAGGGCGCCAAGGCCAAGGGCATGGTGCAGTTGAAGGGCCACCGCTCGGTCGGCGGCATGCGCGCCTCGATCTACAACGCCATGCCGGTCGCGGGCGTGCAGGCGTTGGTCGAGTACATGAAGGAATTCGCAGCAGCGCACGGCAACTGAGCGGAGCGGGATCATGACCGAAAAATTTCAGGTTCTGATTCTCAACAACATTTCCGCGCACGGCCTCAAGCGTCTGCCTGCCGAACGCTTCGAGCACGGCAAGGAAGTCGCCGAGCCGGACGCCATCCTGGTCCGCTCGGCCGACATGCACGGCATGGACATTGCCAGGTCCGTGCTGGCGATCGGCCGTGCCGGCTCGGGCACCAACAACATCCCGGTCAAGGAGATGAGCAAGCGGGGCGTGCCGGTCTTCAACGCGCCGGGCGCCAACGCCAACGCCGTCAAGGAGCTGGTGCTGGCCGGCATGCTCCTGGCGGCGCGCAACATCGGCGGCGCCATGAAGTTCGTTTCCTCTCTCGATCCGAAGGACGCGGAGATGGAGAAGAAGGTCGAAGGCGGCAAGAAGACCTATGCCGGCTACGAGCTGGCCGGTCACACCCTGGGGGTAGTCGGCCTGGGCAAGATCGGCTGCCTGGTCGCGGACGCCGCGATCAAGCTGGGCATGAATGTGATCGGCTACGATCCCGAGATCACCGTCGATGCCGCCTGGAGCCTGCCTTCGCAAGTCCGCAAGGGCCACAGCCTGGCCGACGTGTTGAAGAACTCCAACTTCGTGACCATGCACGTGCCGCTGGTCGATGCGACGCGCAAGATGATCAACGCCGCGGCCCTGGACCAGATGAAGCCGGGCGCGGTGCTGCTCAACTTCTCGCGCGAAGGCGTAGTCGACGAGGCGGCGGTGCTGGCGGCGCTGGAAGCGAAGAAGATCGGCAACTATGTCTGCGACTTCCCGAGTGCGCAGGTGAACAATCATCCGCACGTGATCGCGCTGCCACACCTGGGCGCGTCCACCCGCGAGGCGGAAGAGAACTGCGCGCTGATGGTCGCGGACCAGGTTCGCGACTACTTGCTCGACGGCAACATCGTCAATTCGGTGAACTTCCCGAACGTGGTGATGCCGCGCGAGTCGGGTCACCGCATCGCCATCGCCAACGCCAACGTACCCAACATGGTGGGCCAGATTTCGACCACCATGGCCGAAGCCAGGCTCAACATCAGCAACATGATGAACAAGTCCAAGGGCGACGTGGCCTACACATTGGTCGATGTCGACAGCAAGGTGCCGAAGAAAGTGATCGAAGCGATCGCCAGGATCGAAGGCGTGCTGGCCGTGCGCTACCTGCCCATGGAAGACCGATGAGCAAGGCAGACGAGCACAGGGAACTGAACGGCCTGCGCGAGCGCATCGATGCGCTCGACGATGAGGTGCTGCGCCTGCTGTCGCAGCGGGCGCAGTACGCTCATCGCATCGGCGTAATCAAGCACGGCAACCTCTACCGTCCGGAGCGCGAGGCGCAGGTACTGCGCCGTATCACCGAAACCAATCCCGGCCCGCTGCCGGAGGCCGCGGTGCGGACGGTCTTCCGCGAAATCATGTCGGCCTGCCTGGCGCTCGAACAACCGCTGAAGATCGCCTATTTCGGCCCGGCCGGCACCTTCACCGAGAGCGCCGCCAAGAAGCACTTCGGTTCGGCGCCGTCCTTCACGCCCTTCATCACCATCGACGACGTGTTCCGCGCCGTCGAGTCCGGCAACGCCGATTATGGCGTCGTGCCCGTCGAGAACTCGACCGAGGGCGCGGTCGGCCGTACGCTCGACCTGTTGCTGACGTCGCCGCTGATGATCTGCGGCGAAGCGAGCCTGCGCATCCACCAGAACCTGATGTCGAAGTCAGGCACGACGGAACGCCTCCAGAAGCTGTATTCGCATGCCCAGTCGCTGGCGCAGTGCCACGAGTGGCTGAACCGCAATCTGCCCAATGTTGCGCGGGTGCCGGTCGCCAGCAACGCCGAGGCGGCGCGCATGGCGGCGCTCGATCCCGAATCCTGCGCGATCGCCGGCGAGGCCGCAGCGAAGCTCTACGAATTGAACATCCTGGCCGCCAACATCGAGGACGACCCGAACAACACGACGCGTTTCCTCGTCCTGGCGCAGCATGACGCCGGCCCGTCGGGCGCCGACAAGACCTCCTTCGTCTGCTCGGCCCAGAACAAGCCGGGCGCGGTGCACGACCTGCTGACGCCCTTGAAAACGCACGGCGTCTCGATGAGCAAGTTCGAGTCGCGGCCTGCGCGCGGTTTCGGCGAGTCGCGCTGGGCCTACGTCTTCTTCATCGACGTCGACGGCCATCGCCGGGATCCGATCGTTGCGCGGGCGCTGGAAGATCTGCGCAGCCAGGTCGGTTTCCTCAAGGAACTCGGCTCCTATCCCAAAGCCTCCATCTGAGAGCGGCTCATGAGCATCGCACTACAGTCCCCGGACTACATCCGCGCCATTTCGCCCTACGTGCCCGGCAAGCCGATCACCGAACTGGCCCGCGAGATGGGCCTCGCGGTCGACAAGATCGTCAAGCTGGCCTCCAACGAGAACCCGCTCGGCATGAGCCCCAAGGCGCGTGCCGCGGTCGAAAAGGCGCTGGCCGGCGTCGAGCGCTACCCGGACCAGTTCGAGCTGATCGCCGCGCTGGCGGAACGCTCCGGGCTGGCACAGGAGCAGATCGTCCTCGGCAACGGCTCCAACGACGTGCTCGATCTCGCGGCGCGGGTCTTTCTCGCGCCCGGGCGCTCGGCGGTGTTCTCGCAGCACGCGTTCGCTGTCTATCCGCTGGCAACCATGAGCGCCGGCGGCGCCTGCGTCGTCGTGCCAGCGAAGCACTATGGCCATGATCTGGCCGCCATGCGCGCCGCGATCCGGCCCGATACGCGCGTGGTCTGGATCGCCAATCCGAACAATCCGACCGGCAACTTCGCGCCTTACGCCGAGGTGAAGGCCTTCCTGGCCTCCGTGCCCGCCGATATCGCGGTGGTGCTCGATGAAGCCTACAACGAGTATCTCGCGCCGGCCGACCGGGTCGATACGCTGGGCTGGATCAGGGATTTCCCGAACCTGGTCGTCACCCGCACTTTCTCCAAGGTCTACGGCCTGGCCGGATTGCGCGTCGGCTATGCGGCGGCATCGCCCGAAGTGGCCGACCTGATGAACCGGGTGCGCCAGCCATTCAACGTGAACAACCTGGCCATCGCGGCCGCGGTGGCGGCGCTCGACGACCATGCCTTCCTGGCCGAGAGCTACGACCTCAACCGGCGCGGTATGGAGCAGATTGTCGCCGGCCTCAAGCACCTCGGCCTCGAGCACATTCCCTCGCACGGCAACTTCGTCACCTTCGCCGTGCCGGACGGCGCCGCGATCAACCGCAAGCTGCTGCAGCAGGGCGTGATCGTCCGGCCGATCGCCGGCTACGGCCTGCCCAACCACCTGCGCGTCACCATCGGCCTGGAGCGCGAGAACGTCCGTTTCCTCGAAGCGCTGGGGACCGCGCTCCGATGAGCGGCAAAGTCGTCGTCTGTGGCGTCGGCCTGATCGGCGGCTCCTTCGCGCTGGCCATAAAGTCAGCCGTGGCGGTACGCCAGTGTCCCCGGATTGTCGGCATGGGCCGCAGCCGCGCGCCACTGGAGGAAGCCCTGCGCCTGGGCGTCATCGACGAGATCGGCACCGACTGGGCCAGCGCACTCAAGGGCGCCGACCTGGTGCTGCTCGGCATGCCGGTCGGCCAGATGGCGCCGGTCATGCAGGCGCTGGTACCGCACCTGGAGCCGCAGACTATCGTCACCGATGGGGGCAGCACCAAGGCGGATGTGGTTGCCGCGGCACGTGCCGCCTTCGGCGACAAGATCGCGCAGTTCGTGCCGGGCCATCCGATCGCCGGCGCCGAGAAGAGCGGCGTGTCGGCTGCGAAGGCCGATCTCTACGTCGACCGCCGTGTCGTGCTGACGCCCTTGGCGGAGAATGCGCCGGAATCCGTGCAGGCGGTACGCGAGGTATGGGAGATCTGCGGCGCGCGCGTTTCCGAACTGTCGGCCGACGAGCACGACCGGGTCTTTGCGGCCGTTAGCCACCTGCCGCACCTGCTCGCCTTCGCACTGGTGCACGACTTGGCGACGCGTGACAACTCGGCGCAGTTGTTCGGTTTCGCCGCTGGCGGCTTCCGCGATTTCACCCGCATCGCCAGCAGTCATCCCGAGATGTGGCGCGACATCTGCCTCGCCAACCGCCGCGCGCTGATCCAGGAACTCGACGCCTACATGACCGAGTTGCTGAAGACGCGAGTGCTGCTGGCCTCAGGCGATGCGGGCGGCCTCGAAGCCATGTTCGCCACTGCGCGCGCCCGGCGCGACGCCTGGCTGGGTTCACTATCGCCACCGCGCGAATAGCGGACTATCATTTCACCTGTCGTCGGTTTCGAGAGACCGCCATGCCTATTCCGATTGAGGTTCGCGAACGTGCTGCGATGCCCTACCACCGATGGTCGGTGGTCGAGTACCACCGAATAGCCGAGTCCGGGCTCCTCGGTGAGAACGATCGTGTGGAACTCATCGAAGGGGAGATGATCGACATGGCGCCTATCGGCAGCAGGCATGCATTCATCGTCAACCGTCTGAGCCAGGCGTTCTCGGTTGGCGGTACCAAGGGCCAGTATCTGGTCAGCACGCAGAATCCCGTCTGTCTTGGCGATCGCAGCGAGCCGCAGCCCGATATTGCCCTGCTGAAGAGCGGCAACTACATGGATGCGTTACCGATGGCATCCGACGTCCTGCTGATCGTCGAAGTCTCCGACACGACGCTCGAATACGACCGCGAGGTGAAACTTGGCCTCTACGCCCGCCATGGCATCCCGGAGGTATGGTTGATTGACGTGAATGCCGGGGAGCTGACCGTCTACCGCGAGCCGGCCGAAGGCCAGTATCGCCTGATCCGCAAGCCGATGTCCGCCGAGGCGGTATCGCCGCAGATGGTTTCGGGGGTTGCGATTTCGCTGGCGGGAATCTTGGCGTGAGTTACTTTGGGGCTGGATTTTCGTTTGACTGAATTGACCCACCTCGATCTGCCCGCACTGACGCGGGCTGCCGGCACCGTCCGCCTGCCCGGTTCCAAGAGCATCTCCAATCGCATGCTGCTGCTCTCGGCACTGGCCGAGGGCACCAGCGAAATCCACGACCTGCTCGACTCCGACGACACGCGCGTCATGCTGACGGCGCTGGCTTCGCTGGGCGTCGGGCTCGACAAGCGGGGTGCGGATTGCTGGCGCGTGCGCGGAGTCGGCGGGCCGTTTCCGGTCAAGCAGGGCGAGCTGTTCCTCGGCAATGCCGGCACGGCTTTTCGTCCGCTGACCGCGGCACTGGCGCTCTCGGGCGGCCACTACAATCTTTCCGGCGTGCCGCGCATGCACGAGCGGCCGATCGGCGACCTGGTCGACGGCCTGCGCCAGATCGGCGCCGATGTGCGCTACGTCGGCAACAACGGCTTTCCGCCGTTGGAAGTTTTTCCTGCCGAAGTCCGGCTCGACGCGCCGATCCGCGTGCGCGGCGATGTTTCATCCCAGTTCCTGACCGCCTTGCTGATGGCCTTGCCGCTGACCGGCAAGGCGGCGGTCGTCGAAATGACGACGGAACTCATCTCCAAGCCTTATATCGAGATCACGCTGAACCTGATGGCGCGTTTCGGCGTCAAGGTCGAGCGCGAAGGCTGGCAGCGCTTCACCGTTGCCGCCGGGCAGCGTTATCGGAGCCCGGGCACGGTGCATGTCGAAGGCGACGCGTCAGGCGCCTCGTATTTCCTGGCTGCCGGCGCCATCGGCGGCGGGCCGGTGCGCGTGGAAGGCGTCGGCCGCAACAGCATCCAGGGCGACGTGAGGTTCGCCGAGGCGCTGACCGCGATGGGTGCGCGCATCGAGATGGGTGACAACTGGATCGAGGCGCGCGCACCGGCTGCCGGAAAGCTGCGAGCCTTCGATCTCGACCTCAACCACATTCCGGATGCGGCGATGACGCTGGCGGTGGCCGCGCTGTTCGCTTCCGGCCCCTGCCGGCTGCGCAACATCGCGTCCTGGCGGGTCAAGGAAACCGACCGCATCGCCGCCATGGCGACCGAACTGCGCAAGCTGGGCGCGACGGTCGAGGAGGGCGCCGACTGGCTGGGCGTATCGCCACCACTGACTCTTGTTGCCAACGCGTGCATCGATACCTACGACGACCATCGCATGGCGATGTGCTTCTCGCTGGCGGCGCTCGGTGGCGTGCCGGTGCGCATCAACGACCCCGCTTGCGTGGCCAAGACCTTCCCGGACTACTTCGAGCGCTTCGGCCGCATCGCCGCGCCGGTGATCGCCATCGACGGCCCGTCGGCCTCGGGCAAGGGTACGGTGGCGCAGCGGGTGGCCAAGCAGCTCGGCTACCACTTCCTCGACAGCGGCGCGCTCTATCGGCTGACGGCGCTGGCGGCCATGCGCGCGGGCGTGTCCCTGGAAGACGAGGCCGCGGTGGCTGGCGTGGCCGCCGCTCTGCCGGCGGAGTTCGAGGGCGAGCGCATCCTGCTCGCCGGCGAGGAAGTGACCGAGGCGATCCGGGCCGAGGAGGTCGGCGTCGGCGCCTCCAAGGTGGCGGCGATGCCGGCGGTCCGGGCGGCCCTGCTGGACCGCCAGCGCGCCTATCGCCAGTTGCCCGGCCTGGTGGCCGACGGCCGCGACATGGGTTCCGTGGTCTTCCCCGAAGCGCCGGTCAAGGTCTTCCTGACCGCCTCGGCCCAGGCCAGGGCTGAGCGGCGCTATAAACAGTTGATCGAAAAGGGAATGCCTGCTAATATGCGCACCCTTTTGCAGGACCTGCAAGAGCGGGATGCCAGAGACGCCGCGAGAGCGGTGGCGCCCCTCAAGCAGTGCGCCGATGCCGACTTGGTGGATACCACGCCGATGGGCATCGACGAAGCGGTAGCGGCCGTGCTGGCGCAGGTTAGGCGGAAGCTGCCGTTGCAGTAAAACAGGTGTCGCGGAGTCGCCCGACTGCGCGGCGTTGTTCAACCAACCCCCGGCTGGTTTTCACTCGCCAGCCGAATGCACTAGAGAGCCCTATGTCTGCTGCCACCTCCACCGCCATCGCCGTAAACCCCAATGAATCCTTCGCCGCCCTGTTTGCGGAAAGCCTCGAGCGCCAGGAAATGCGCGCCGGCGAAGTCATTACGGCAGAAGTTGTCCGTGTCGACCAGAATTTCGTGGTCGTCAACGCGGGCCTGAAGTCCGAGTCTTTCATTTCCGCTGAAGAATTCAAGAACGATCGCGGCGAACTGGAAGTCGCCCCCGGCGATTTCGTCCAGGTCGCGATCGAAATGCTCGAGGACGGCTACGGCGAAACCCGCCTGTCGCGCGACAAGGCCAAGCGCATCGCCGCCTGGAACGACCTCGACAAGGCCCTGACCGACCAGGCCCTC
>JACRIZ010000046.1 GCA_016235765.1 Rhodocyclales bacterium
GCAACGCTTCCCCGAGCCCAAGTACGCGTCCGAGGTCGTCACCGACCTCCTGACCTACATGATCGGCAACGCCAACGGCCAGGTCTACAACGGCCCCGGCATCAAGCGCTAACAGGGAGACGAACGACATGAACACGAAAATCATCGCGCTCGCCGTTGCCGGCGCTACCTTGCTGGGCTGCAGCCTGCCCGCTTTCGCCGATGCCGAGCATCGCGCCCGGGCGCTGGAAATCATCAAGCGCGACTTCCAGCCGCGCGGCCAGGCCGGCATCGACCGACTGGAGACGGACGGCCTGCAGGCGATCTGCAACCGCACCGGCAACAATCCGCCGGCCAGCATCGCGACCCAGATGCAGAACGACCAGCTCGCCACGGTGAAGTATCCGGCCGAGGGCAAGCTGATGGGCAACTGGGCCAACGGCGAGAAGCTCGCCCAGAGCGGCCGCGGCTTCACCTGGACAGACAAACCCGGCCTGCCGGTCGGCGGCAACTGCTACAACTGCCACCAGATCAGCCCCAAGGAAACCTCCTTCGGCACCATCGGCCCCAGCCTCTACCAGCTCGGCAAGCTGCGCGGCAATACGCCTGAGATGCAGAAGTACGTCTACGGCAAGATCTGGAACGCCAAGGCCTTCAACCTCTGCTCGGACATGCCGCGCTTCGGCCACGCCGGCGCGCTGACCGAGGATCAGGTCAAGGATCTGGTCGCGCTGCTGCTCGATCCCGAATCGCCCGTCAATAAATGAACCGCCGCGAGTTTCTGCAGGTGCTGGCCGCCGCCTCGGCGGCCGGCATGACCCTCGACGCCCGCGACGTGCTGGCGGCGCGAGGCGGCGAGCGTCTCTACGACCTGCCGCGCCAGGGCAACGTGCATTTCCTGCACTTCACCGACTGCCACGCGCAACTGATGCCGGTGTGGTTCCGCGAGCCGAACGTCAACCTCGGCTTCGGTGCCGCCAATGGCAAGGTGCCGCACCTGGTCGGCGAAAAACTGCTCAAGGCCTTCGGCATCAAGCCGGGATCGGGCGAGGCGCATGCCGTCACCTACCTCGACTTCGAGCAGGCGGCGAAGACCTACGGCCGCGTCGGCGGCTTCGCCCATCTCGCGACGCTGGTCAAGCGCCTGCGCGCCAGCCGCCCCGGCGCGCTGCTGCTCGACGGCGGCGACACCTGGCAGGGCTCGGCGACCGCGCTGTGGACCCAGGGCCAGGACATGGTCGACGCCTGCAAGCTGCTCGGCGTGGACCTGATGGCAGGCCACTGGGAATTCACGCTCGGCCACGAGCGCGTCAAGCAGATCGTCGACACCGACTTCAAGGGCAGGATCGAGTTCCTCGCCCAGAACGTCAAGACGGCCGACTTCGGCGACCCGGTATTCACGCCCTATGCCATGCGCGAGATGAACGGCGTGAAGGTCGCCGTGATCGGCCAGGCCTTCCCCTACACGCCGATCGCCAACCCGCGCTGGATGGTGCCCGACTGGAGCTTCGGCATCCAGGACGACGACATGCAGAAGACGGTCGACGAGGCGCGCGCCAAAGGTGCCCAGGTCGTGGTCGTGCTCTCGCACAACGGCATGGACGTGGACCTGAAGATGGCCGGCCGGGTCACCGGCATCGATGCCATCCTCGGCGGCCATACCCACGACGGCGTGCCGCAGCCGGTCAAGGTTAAGAACGCCAAGGGCGTGACGCTGGTCACCAACGCCGGCTCGAATGGCAAGTTCCTCGGCGTGCTCGACTTCGACGTCAGGAACGGCAAGGTCCGCGACTTCCGCTACAAGCTGCTGCCCGTATTTGCCAGCCTGCTGCCCGCCGACGCCGAAATGACGGCGCTGATCGACAAGGTGCGTGCCCCATACAAGGCGAAGCTGGAAGAGAAACTGGCCGTCAGCGAAGGCCTGCTCTACCGGCGCGGCAACTTCAATGGTTCCTGGGACCAGTTGATCCTCGACGCGATGATCGAGGTCAAGGGCGCCGACATCGCCTTCTCGCCAGGCTTCCGCTGGGGCACCAGCATCCTGCCCGGCGAGGCGATCACCTTCGAGCAGTTGATGGACCAGACGGCGATCACCTATCCGCACTCGACGCTCACCGAGATGAACGGCGAGCAGATCAAGATGATCCTCGAGGACGTCGGCGACAACCTGTTCAACCCCGATCCCTACTACCAGCAGGGCGGCGACATGGTGCGCGTCGGCGGCATGAGCTACGCCTGCGACCCGAACGCCAGGGCCGGCAACCGCATCCAGGACATGCGCCTCGCCGGCAAGCCGATCGAAGCTGGCAAGACCTACAAGGTCGCCGGCTGGGCGCCCGTCGGCGAAAATGCCAGCGGCGAGCCGATCTGGGAGGTGGTGGCGCGCTGGCTGCGCGACCAGAAGACCGTCGCGCCGCGCCAGCTCAACACGCCGCGGCTGATCGGCATGGACGGCAACCCGGGTCGGGCCTGATACAAGTCATTACAGACGCCGGCCAAACCCGGAGGCTAGAATGCACGGCATGAATCGCCGTGCATTTTTTTTGGTCGGTGCCGTCGCCCTGCTCGCCACCGGCGGCATCGGTTACTGGCTGGTCGGCGCCAACGGCCAGCAGGCTGGCTACAAGTTCGTCAAGGTCGAGAGGGGTTCGCTGACTGCGGCTGTTGCGGCGGCCGGCACGCTCAATCCGGTATCGGCCGTGCAGATCAGTTCGCAGATCTCCGGCCAGATCAAGGAGATCCTGGTCGACTTCAACGCGGTGGTAAAGCTGGGCCAACTGATCGCACGCATCGATCCTGAGACCTACCAGCACCGGCTGCATCAGGCGGAAGCCGACCTCGAGGCGACCCGGTCGGCGGTCAACGTCCAGCGCGCCCAGGCCTACCAGGCGCAGGTCAACCTTGGCGAGGCGCAGCGCGACTTCGAGCGCAAGCGTACGCTGGTCGAGAAGAACTTCATTTCGGCAGCCGAGCGCGACAAGGCGCAGACCACGCTCGACGCGGCACGCGCCCAGGTGCAGCTCACCGAAGCGCAGGTGAAGAACAGCGAGGCCGTGGTACGGCAGCGCGAAGCGCAGGTGGCCCAGGCGAAGGTCGACCTCGGCCGCACGGAGATTCGCTCGCCGGTCGACGGCATCGTCGTCAAGCGCAGCGTCGAGCCGGGCCAGACCGTCGCCGCCAGCCTGCAGGCGCCGGAGATGTTCGTCATCGCCCGCAACCTGTCCGACATGCAGGTCGAAACCTCGATCGACGAGGCCGACGTCGGCCGCGTTCAGCTCGGCCAGAAGGCGAGCTTCACCGTGGATGCCTTCCCTGGCCGCGGCTTCCAGGGCGAAGTGCGCCAGGTGCGCAAGGCCGCCACCGTGGTCTCGAACGTGGTGACCTACACCGTGATCGTCTCGGCCGCCAATCCGGATCTCTCGCTGCTGCCGGGCATGACCGCCAACGTGCGCATCGTCACCGCGCAGAAGGACGGCGTGCTGAAGGTCGCCAACGCCGCGCTGCGCTTCAAGCCCGAGAACGATGCCGCAAAAGTCAGCCGCGGCGAGACGCCCGGCGGTGAACGCCGGCCGATGGGTCGCGGCAAGGGGCCCGGCCGCGTCTGGATCGCCGGCGCCGACGGCAAGCCGCAGGCCATCGAGGTGCAGACCGGCATTACCGACGGCACCGCGACCGAAGTCAGCGGCGAGGCCGTGAGCGACGGCTTGGAGGTCATTGTCGGCGCCACGGCGACGGCGAAGTCCGGCGCGCCCGGCGGGCCGCGCATGTTCTGATGCCGCTGATCCGTACGACCGCGCTGACGAAGGAATACCGGATGGGCAGCACGATCGTGCCCGCCCTGCGCGGCGTCTCGGTCGACATCGAGGCTGGCGAATTCGTCGCCGTGATGGGTCCCTCGGGCTCGGGCAAGTCAACCTTCATGAACCTGCTCGGCTGTCTCGATCAGCCCAACGGCGGCCAGTACTGGCTGGCCGGGCAGGAGGTTTCACGCCTGGCCGGCGACGAACTGGCGGCGGTGCGCAATCGAAAGCTCGGCTTCGTCTTCCAGCACTTCAATCTGCTCGCCCGCACCAGCGCGCTCGACAACGTCGCGCTACCGCTGCTCTATGCCGGCGCGGCCCCTGCCGAGCGCCACGACCGCGCCCTCATGCGCCTGACCCAGGTCGGTCTCGCCGAGCGCCTCGACCACCTGCCGACACAGCTTTCCGGCGGCCAGCAACAGCGTGTCGCCATCGCCCGCGCACTGGTCAACGATCCCCAGGTGGTGCTGGCCGACGAGCCGACCGGCGCTCTCGACTCGCATACCGGCATCGAGATCATGGCACTGCTGCAGGCACTCAACCGCGAGGGAATCACCATCGTGCTGGTGACCCACGAGCACGACATCGCCGCTTTCGCCCGGCGCATCATCCATTTCCGCGACGGCCTGGTCACCGACGACAGGCCCAACGCGCCGCTCGACGCGCAGGCGGCGCTGGCGGAGACAGCCGCGTGAGCTTCGCCGCGATCCTGCGCATCGCCCTGGGCGCACTGCGGGTGAACAAGATGCGTTCGGCGCTGACCATGCTCGGCATCATCATCGGTGTTGCGGCGGTGATCGTCATGATTGCAGTCGGCAACGGCGCACGGGCGCGGGTCGAGGAGCAGATCCGCACGCTCGGCTCGAACCTGATCATCGTCTTTTCCGCCTCGTCGACCTTCACCGGCGCGCGCAGCGGCGCCGGATCGATGCAGACGATCAGCGAAGACGACGCCTATGCGATCGCCCGCGAACTGCCCGAACAAGTCCAGACTGCCGCCCCGACGCTGCGCGGCAGCGGGCAGGTCGTCGCCGGCAATGCCAATTGGTCTACATTCTTCTACGGCGTTACGCCTGAGCATTTCGAGGCGCGGGAATGGGACGTCGAGGAGGGCCGCTTCTTCGACGCCGCCGAGGTCAATGGCGCCGCCAAGGTGGCCTTGATCGGCAAGACGGTTGCCACCAGCCTGTTCGGCGACGAGAGCCCGATCGACCAGGTGATCCGCATCCGCAAGGTGCCGCTTGTCGTCATCGGCGTCCTCAAGGCGAAGGGACAGAACCTCAGTGGCCAGGACCAGGACGATCTGGTCATGCTGCCGATCTCGACGGCGCGCAAGCGCATTCTTGGCGCCACCGCGCTGGCCAAGTCGCGTGCCGTCGGCTCGATGTACATCAAGGTCCGCGATGGCGTCGACATGAAGCTTGCCGAGGACAAGGTGCGCGAGCTTCTGCGCCAGCGCCACCGCCTGCAGCCCGGCCAGGACGACGACTTCAACCTGCGCAACCTGTCGGAAATGCTGCAGGCGCAAGAGGAATCGTCGCGCGTGATGGCCACGCTGCTCGCGGCCGTTGCCTCCGTATCGCTGCTGGTCGGCGGCATCGGCATCATGAACATCATGCTGGTCTCGGTCACCGAGCGGACGCGCGAGATCGGCCTGCGCATGGCGGTCGGCGCGCGCGGCCGCGACATCCTCACCCAGTTCCTGGTCGAGGCGGTGACGCTGGCGCTGATCGGCGGCCTGATCGGCGTACTGCTCGGCATCGGCGGCTCCTATGCGATCGGCCATTTCGCCGCGTGGCGCGTCGAACTGTCCACGACGGCCATCGCCCTGGCCGTCGGCTTCGCCGCCGCCATCGGCATCTTCTTCGGCTTCTATCCGGCCCGCAAGGCGGCCGCCCTATCGCCCATCGAAGCGTTGCGCTACGAATAGTCCCTTGTAACAAAAACCGGACCGTCCGGGAGGATAATCCGTCCCCATGGCCAATGAAGTCGAACTCAAGCTCGCCCTGCCGGAGTCGGCGCAGCGACCCTTTCTGCGCCACCCGATGCTGGGCACGGCTACGGCCAGGCAGACCGTCCAACTGGTCAATATCTACTACGACACGCCCGACCTGACCCTGCGAAAGTCAGGCATCGCGGTACGCCTCCGCCGCCAGGGGCGGACCTGGCTGCAGACGGTCAAGTGCGCCGGCAGCAGCGCCGGCGGGCTGTCCAGCCGCCCCGAGTGGGAGACCGCTTACGGCGGCCAGTTCGACTTTTCCGCCATCGACGACGAGGCGGTGCGTACGAAACTCGAGAAGCGCAGCGTCGCCGCAAGGCTGACACCGCTGTTCGAAACCAGTTTCAGGCGCACCACCTGGCACTTCGGCAATGTGCAGTTGATGTTCGACCGTGGCTGGATCGCCGCCGACGGCCGCCGCGAGGCGATTTCAGAACTGGAATTCGAGCTGGCCGACGGCGAGATCGACGCCCTGTTCGCGCTCGCCGACGTTTTCGCGGCACGGCTGCCGCTGATGCCGGCGCCCCTCTCGAAGGCCGAGCGCGGCGTTCGCCTGCACCTGAACGCCGCGCCCGCGCCGGCCCGGGCGATGGACATTCCGCTGGCTCCGGAGATGTCGCCACGCGCCGCCTTCCGTACCATCGCGCTGTCCTGCCTCGACCAGATGCAGCGCAACCATGCCGGCGCGGTCGCCAGCGACGACCCGGAGTACATCCATCAGATGCGCGTTGCCATGCGCCGTCTACGGGCCAGCCTGCGGCTGTTCTCGCCGGTCCTGCCGACCGACTACGCCAAGCACCTTCTGCCCGCGGTTCAGGACATCATGGCCAGGCTGGGCAAGGCACGCGACCTCGACGTGCTGCTGGCTGAAATCTGCGCCCCGGTGATTGCCGCCCTGCCCGGCGAACCGCGCCTGGCGGCACTCGCCGGCGTGATCACGGACGACCGCTACGCGGCGCGGCGCCATGCCGTCCGCCATCTGGAAGCGCGCGAGTTCGGCCAGTTGATGGTACAGCTCGCGCAATTGCTGCACGCGCCGGCGCTCGACGAAGTCCCGGCCGGGGCGTCCGTCGCCGCGTTTGCGCGCGGGCGGCTGCTGCGCCTGCGCCGCAAGGTGCGCGATCTGGCCGGCCAGGCAAAGCTGGACGATCCGCTCAGCCTGCACGCATTGCGCATCGGCACCAAGCGCCTGCGCTATGCGCTCGAGTTCTTCGCCACGCTGGCGCGCGGCAAGGCGCAGCGCCGGCTGGCGAACTGGCTGGCCGAAGTTCAGGGCACGCTGGGCGAACTCAACGACCTGGCCAACGCCGGCCAGCTCTTGATGAACTGCGCCGGCCACGACGAACGGCTGCGCGAAGCGGTCACCCTGATCGGCGGCTGGCACGGGCCGCGCCACGCGCGGCTGATGGCGCGGCTGCCGAAGCTGCTGGAAGAACTCCGGGCCCTGGCCCGGCGGTAACCATCATGCAACGAAAGGCGCTCAAAATGCCGCCCGACGACACGCACGAGACGACGATGGAACTGATCCTCTGGCGCCATGCCGAGGCTGAAGATGGCGACGGACGCATACCCGACGTCAAGCGCCGCCTGACGGCGCGCGGCGAAAAGCAGGCGCGCAAGATCGCGGCCTGGCTCAACTCACACCTGCCGCAGAACACGACGGTGCTCGTCAGCCCGACCGAAAGAACCCAGCAGACCGCCCACGCGCTCGGCCTGCCCTACGAGATCGAGCCCGGCATAGGCATCGGCGCCGATTGCGCCGACCTGCTGGCCGCAGCCGGCTGGCCGGACCCGAAAGTCAGGCGCGGCGGCACGCTGATCCTGGTCGGCCATCAGCCCACGATGGGCCGGCTCGCCGCCCTGCTGCTCTCCGGCAGCGAGGCCGACTGGGCGTTCAAGAAGGGTGCGGTCTGGTGGTTCTCGCGCCGTACCCGCGAGGACGAGGATCAGACAGTGCTGCGGGCGGTGATGGGGCCGGATTTGCTGTAGGCCCAAAGCCCGGACCCAAAAAAGACAAGCCCCCGCCAAAGCGGGGGCTTGCCGTTCAGGCTCAACTAGGCCTTCGGGAAGAACTTGGTGGGGATGCTACCGCCAACAGTGAATGTACAATCGGCGCCCGTCACACAGTTCATGGTCCAGACGACGTTGGCTGCGTCAACCGCCGCATCGGCGGTGCCCTGAATCACGGCAGTGATGGTCCCGGCAGTAGCCGATGTGCCTTGTACAGTAACCGAGGTTACGTACTTGCTGGTGATCGCCGCGGGCGCGGCCAAACCAAGCGAAGCGTTGTTGCTCGTTGCGTCCAAGGTGCCTTCATTGAAGGCAATTACCAACGCCGTCTTTGCGGTGGCCACCAGTTGCGCAGCCTCGCTGACCCGCGCCTTGGTCGTGTAATCCTGATAAGCAGGCAGCGCGAGTGCGGCCAGAATGCCGATGATGGCAACGACGATCATCAGTTCGATCAGGGTGAAACCTTGTTGAATCTTTTTCATGGATCTCTCCTTGGCAAAATGCACGGAAGTGCGCGAACGAAATATAGCAATGGCCGTGCCAGATTGAATTAGCTTGAAATCGGGTCTTTTCCGGCCGTTAATCATGGACCAAGCGACAAAGAACGGCATCAAGTGACGTTTTTCGTCACTTGATGCAAACCATGCGGACTTGCTTCATGTCCGTGAATCCCTGCAGGACCTTCTCCATGCCGTCCTGCTTGAGCGTATGCATGCCATCTTCCATGGCCTGCGACAGCAGTTGCGAGACGCGACCGCGCTCCTGGATCAGGTGCTTGATGGCGTCGTTGCAGACCATGAGTTCGTGCAGCGCGATGCGCCCCTTGTAGCCGCTGTTGCCGCATGCCTCGCAACCGCGGGGACGATAGAGGGCAAACTGTCCGTCCTTGCCGTACTCCTTCAGCCACTGCATCTGCAACAGATCCTTGGCGGCCTTCGGGTTCTTCTGGAAGGCCGGCGTCGCCATCAGTTCCTCGCAATACTCGTCGAGCATGTGCTGCAGCTCCTCGGCCGTCGGCCGGTAGGCTTCCTTGCACTTGACGCACAGGCGCTTGGCCAGGCGCTGGGCGAGGATGCCGAGCAGGGCGTCGGCGAAGTTGAAGGGGTCCATGCCCATGTCGAGCAGGCGCACCACCGATTCAGGTGCGCTGTTGGTGTGCAGGGTCGAGAACACCAGGTGGCCGGTCAGCGAGGCCTCGATGCCGATGGAAGTGGTTTCGCGGTCACGCATTTCGCCGACCATGATGATGTCCGGGTCGGCGCGCAGGAAGGAGCGCATCACCGTGGCGAAGTCGAGCCCGGCCTTGCGGTTGACCTGCACCTGGCGCAGCCCCTTCTGGGTGATTTCGACCGGATCCTCGGCAGTCCAGATCTTGGTGTCCGGGGTGTTGAGGTAGGCCAGGACGGAGTGGAGGGTGGTCGTCTTGCCGGAGCCGGTCGGCCCGCAGACGAAGAAAATGCCGTAGGGCTTGGCCACGCAGGCCTTGAGCTTCTCGAGGTTGCCCGGCTGCACGCCCAGCTTCTCCAGCGGCATCGGCTCGCCAGCGGCCAGGATGCGCATCACGACGTCCTCGACGCCGCCCGCCGACGGTATCGTCGCCACCCGCAATTCGATGTCGAGCGGGCCGAAGCGGCGAAACTTGATCTTGCCGTCCTGCGGCCGGCGCTTCTCGGAAATGTCGAGATCGCACATGATCTTGATGCGGGCGGCCATGGCGGCGCGGTAGCTGGCCGGCACCTCGATGTACTTGAAGAGCGTGCCGTCGCGGCGGAAGCGCACCAGGATCTTGTCCTTGCCCGCACCCGGCTCGATGTGGATGTCGGATGCGCCTTGCTGGTAGGCATCGACGATGATCTTGTTCACCAGCTTGACCAGTTCATTGTCGGCAGCCGCGGAGACATCCTCGGACGAGCCGTCCAGCTCGAACTCGCCTTCCTCGAGGCCGGAGAGCAGATCGCCGACATGCACGTCTTCCGCCGCGCTGCCGAACAGGTGGCCGACCGCCAGCGCGAACTCCCTGACCGTCGTGACCCGATAGGCCAGCTTGCGCTTCGGAAAGACGTTCTGGACGATGCGCGACCCCTTCACCTGCTCCGGGTCCATGCACAGGATCACGATGCCCTCCGAGGTTTCCTCGATGGGCAGCCAGTGGTTCTGCTCGACGTATTCGCGCTTCAGGTTCTTCAGCAGATCCATCGGCCGGACGCGGTCGGCCACGAAAGGTTCGTAGGGGATGCTGAAGAACTTCGACAGCGCGGTGCCCAGCGCCGCGGGCGTGACCTGGAATTCGGTCAGCAAGACTTCCTCGATATCGACGTTCTGGCGCCGGGCGGTACGCGACGCCAGTTCCAGTTCCTGGGCGGACAGCACCGCGTCGTGGACCAGGCTGTCGTACTTGGACTTGACCACGTGGGAGAACTTGGCGCGCTGCGCGAAGGCGATCGCCAGCGTCTCGCACAAGCCGCGGATGCCTTCCTCGGCAATTCCGGTGAACGGCGTGCCCGGCTTGTGGTTGATGATTTGCACCACGCCGTAGAGCTCGCCGCTGAGCGCGTCGATGACGGGTGCGACCAGCATCTGCATGGTCCGGTAGCCGGTACGCCTGTCGACTTCCTGCAGGAAGCGCAGGTTCGGGTTGATCGCCTGCAGCTCCTGCTCGTTGTAGACGTCGTGGATGTTCACGACCTTGCGGCTCCAGGCCACGTAGCCGGCGATGCTCTGTTCGGAGATCGGCAGCCGCAGGTCCTTGAACGAGTGCAGGCCGGTCTTGACCTTGGAAACGATCGCCGACTTGTCGTCCGAAACGGCATAGATGGTGAGACGGTCGGCATTGAACAGCTCGCTGATGTCCTGCGACAACTCGAGCATGATCTCGTCGATGTTGCCGGTGGCGTGCACCTTGTTGGTGACGACCTGGAGGTTCTTGAAGAACGCCAGTCGGCTGCCGACGTCGGACAGGGCACCGGCTTCGGCGGGGTTCGTATATGCGTTCATGTTGTCTCCCCGCGGCTCATCTCCCGCTCGCTCAGAAGTCGAATTCCTGGCCCTTGCGCAGCATGCGCGGGTCGCGCGAACCAAGGCACACCTCGATCTCGCGCATGGTGACTTCTGCCTGGCCGGGTTTCAGGTGGGTGATGTAGATCTCGGCCGGTCGGGTCAGGCGCTCGAGTTCCGCCGCCAGCGTATCCGGACACAGGTGCTTGGAGACCGCCGCCCTGGGCGCCTCGCGGTTCGAAAACGCCGTCTCGACGATCAGGTAGCGCAGGTTGTCGATCGCATTGACCGCCTCCCACAGCTTGCGACACGGACCGGTATCGCCGGTGAATACCAGGCTGGCCGCGCCCGAATCGAGCCGGTAGCCGACCGCCGGCACGGTATGGTCGGCCGGCAGCGCGGTGATGTGCCGGCCGCCGATGTCAAGCGAAGTGCCGACATGCAATGGGACGAAGCGCAGGAAGGACTTTTCGACGCTGGGAATCTCGCTGAAGTCCGGCCACACCGCCCAATTGAAGATGTGGGCGCGCAGCACGGCAATGGTCGCTTCCGTCGCATGGACGACCAGCGGCTGGCTGCGCATGTCGCAGACCGTGTCTATCAGCAGCGGCAGGCAGGCGATGTGGTCGAGGTGCGAATGCGTCAGAAACAGGTGGTCGATGAGCGCCAGTTCATCGAGTGCGAGATCGCCGACGCCGGTACCGCAGTCGATCAGGATGTCGTCGTCGACCAGCAGCGAGGTGGTACGCAGGTCGCGTCCACCGATGCCCCCGCTGCAGCCAAGAATTCGTACTTTCATGGTCTTGCCTTCATGTGGCCAAAACCGAATGCCAAAGCGAGATTCATGCCTTGAGGAAGAATTCCATTTTCACGCCTCCCAGCTCGATGATGTCGTGGTCCATCAGGGCGTACGGCTTGTTTGCCTCCAGCAACCGGCCGCCGACGATCGGCGGCTGGGGTCCCTCGACGTGAGTGATGAAGTAGCCGAGCGGCCGGCGCGCGATGGCAGCGACCATGACGCCCGGCTTGCCGAGCGTGGTCAGCGTCTTGGTCAGGTCGACTTCGCGGCCGGCATTGTTGCCGCTCAGCACCTGGATGCTGGCCACCGGCAGTTGCCCGCGCAGCTTGGCGCTGGCGGTCATCGGCGGTTGCGGCTCGACCGCCGCGACCGGCGTGACCGGAGCCGCGTCCATGGGCTGCTCCAGCGCGTGCCGCACGGCCTCCTGGCGCAGCACCGTGGTCTTTTCGGTATCGGCGCCGGCGTTCTCGTTCGCCTCCTTCACGTACTTGAGCCGATACTTGGCCAGTTCGATGACGTCGCCGTCCTGGAGAAAGTGCTTCTTGACCGGCCGGCCGTTGACGTAGGTGCCGTTGGTACTGTCGAGGTCCTCGAGGAAGGAATCGTTCAGCATGGTGATGATCGCCGCGTGCTCGCCCGAGATGGCGAGGTTGTCGATCCGGATGTCGTTGTTGGGCTTGCGGCCGATGGTGGTCCGCTCGCGGGCAAGGGGAATCTCCTTGACCGTCACGCCCTCGACGCTGAGTATCATTTTCGCCATCGCTATCTTCCTCGACTACCTCAACCAGGCGAACAGGCGCGCCCACCAGCTACGTCGCGCGGGAAAAGCCCGCGCCACCCTGACCAGCACTACCGTCACATTGTCGCGGCCACCCGCATCGTTGGCCAGATCCACCAGTCTGGCAGCACACCGTTCCGGATTCGCCCCCTGCTCCAGTATCGTTGCCCCAATCCGGGCGTCGCCGAGCATGTCGGTCAGTCCGTCCGAACACAGCAAGAAGACATCGCCCGGCTGCGCGTCGTGCTCCCGAATTTCCGCTTCGACCACCGGATCGACGCCGAGCGCGCGCGTGAGCAGATTCTTGTTCTTGGCCGCGCGAGCCTGTTCGACGGTGATTATCCCGGCGTCGAGCTGCTCCTGCAATAGGGAGTGGTCGCGGGTCAGTTGCACCAGTTCGCTGCCGCGCAACCGATAAAGGCGGGAGTCGCCGACATGGGCCACCGTAACGACATTATCGTGGAAGACCGCAGCCACCACCGTCGAACCCATGCCGGAGTACGCGGGCTGATTCACGGCGGCTTCGTGGATCACCGCATTGGTGCTGGCGATCTCCCGTCCCAGCGCGGTCCGCGCCCAGGATCGGCGGCCACCGACTTCGCGCTCGCCCGGGCCGCGTTCCGTGAAGGCGCTGACCAGGCCGCTGGCCAGCAGGGTCGTGGCCATGCTGCTCGCCACCTCGCCGGCGTTGTAGCCGCCCATGCCATCGGCGAGCAGGGCCAATCCGAGTGCCTGATTGACCAGTACCGAATCCTCGTTGTGCGCGCGTACCCGTCCAGGGTCGGATCGGGTGGCGATTTCAAGCGCAACTGTAGGGTTCAACTCCATGGCACCGCTTGCAAGTCAATGAGTTAGCGCTCATTCTTGCAGCAAAACATCAATTCCGTCAAATACTTCCGATCGCAAGCTCCTGGCCGGCACCCTGGTCGCGAGCCAATTTCAGCAGGCGAACACCCAGTGCGAGGTCCTGGATCGCCATGCCCTGCGACTCGAACAGGGTGATTTGCCGGGCCGACTGGCGGGCCGGACGCACGCCTGCGACAATCTCGCCGAGTTCGACCAACTGCCCCGCGTGCAGTCGCCCCTTCTCCAGCGCCGGCAACAGATCCCCGCATTCGGCCAGCGCCGTGGCGCGGCTGTCCACGCAGACCAGATCTGCGCGAGCGATGCTCTTCTCGTCGATCTCGCGCCGGATCAGCGCGTTCGATCCGGCGGCGGTGACGTGGCAGCCCTCGGCCAGCCATGCCCCGTCGAACACCGGCGTGGCGGACGTGGTGATGGTGACCACGATATCGCTGTCGCGGGCCGCCTGCTCGGCACTCTCGGCCGGGATCGCGTCGATGCCGAAGCGACGGGAAAAGTCAGCCGCGGCAGCACGCCGCCTATCGGCATCCCGCGAGAACACCTTGACCTGCCTGATCGGCCGCACGCGACGGAGCGCCTCGATCTGGCTCTGCGCCTGCCAGCCGGAACCGAATACGCCGACCGTCGCCGCATCCTCGCGCGCCAGCAGCTTCGCCGCCAGTCCGCCCGTGGCGCCGGTACGCATCATGCCGAGGTAGTCCGCTTCGATCACGCACAGCAAATGTCCGTTCGCGCTGTCGAACAGATGGACGAGAAAGCGTGCGCCTTCCTTGCTCACCGTGTAAGCCTTGTAGCCCATCACCCCCTCGTCGAGCAACGCGCCCTGGAGGATGTGCAATGAGGCCGTCGGTACCCGCGTGCGCTGGCGCGGGACGTCCACCGCGCGACCGGTGCCGTGGGCGCGGTGCGCGGCCGCGACGGCCTCCAGCGCCAGGTCCATGGTCAGCAGTTGCCTGACTTCCGCCTCGGTCAGATAGAGCGCCATCAAGTCATCCCTTTCAATCGGTACGGCTGGCGTCAGGACACGACCGACACCAGGTCACTGTAGGCGCCGAGCGTCTTGTCCGTCGTCAGGAATCGCAGTCCGTCTTCCACGCTCTGTGCAATCAGCAAGCGGTCGAAGGGGTCGCGGTGATGCCAGGGCATCGTGCCAAGATGCCTGGCGTGGCGGGCGGTGAGAGACAGCTCGCCAAAGCCGGTGGCTTGCGCCGCCTCAGAGACTTCCTGCGGCTGGAACGGAAAGTCGGCACGCCCCAGAGAGGTCTTGATGGCGATTTCCGCAATCGAGACCGCGCTGAACTGGATGCTGTTTGCAGGATCAACCAGCATGGCCGCGACCTCAGGCGGAATGCGCTCAGGCTGGTAGATGACGCGCAGGAGAATCTGTGTGTCCAGCAGCAGCCGCATCAGGTGTTTCCCGACGGCGCGTTGCGGAGCGCGGGTGCATAACTGCCGAACATGCGCTCGATTTCGTCGGCAAACGGCGTATCGATGTCGTCGGGAACGTCGTACTTGCCCGCGAGCAGCCCCAGTTTGCGCGGCGCCGGCCTGGCTGTCGCCAATGGCACCAGCCGGGCCACCGGCTTTCCCGCCTTGGCAATGATGATCTCCTTGCCGGCAGCCGCTTGGTCGACCAGGCGCGACAGATTGCTCTTGGCGTCGTGCATGTTGTAGGTGGCAACGGACTCCATGACCTTAAGATCCTTATCGGCAGACATAATGGGCGCCCCGCAAACAATTCGGGCTAAGCTTAGCCCGCCCCATGCCCAAAAGCAAGCGGCCGCGCCAGCATGCGCCGGCGCGGCCGCTTGTGGCGTCCAAATACCTAGAGCATGGCCTTCAGCAGCTTGGCCATTTCCGACGGGTTGCGCGTCACCTTGAAGCCGCACTCTTCCATGATGGCGAGCTTGGCGTCGGCGGTGTCGGCGCCGCCGGAGATCAGCGCGCCGGCATGGCCCATGCGCTTGCCGGCCGGCGCGGTGACGCCGGCAATGAAGCCGACGATGGGCTTCTTCATGTTGGCCTTGCACCAGCGCGCCGCATCGGCTTCGTCCGGACCGCCGATCTCGCCGATCATGATCACCGCATCGGTGTCCGGATCGTCGTTGAAGGCCTGCATGACGTCGATGTGCTTGAGACCGTTGATCGGATCGCCGCCGATGCCGACCGCCGAAGACTGACCCAGGCCGATTTCGGTCAACTGCGCCACGGCCTCATAGGTCAGCGTGCCGGAGCGCGAGACCACGCCGATGCGTCCCTTGCGGTGGATATGGCCGGGCATGATGCCGATCTTGATTTCGTCCGGCGTGATCAAGCCCGGGCAGTTGGGGCCGAGCAGCAGTGTCTTCTTGCCGCCCCTGGCTTCCTTCTGCTTCATCTTGTTGCGCACGACCAGCATGTCGCGCACCGGAATGCCCTCGGTGATGCAGATGGCCAGATCGAGGTCGGCCTCACAGGCTTCCCAGATCGCGTCGGCAGCACCGGCGGGCGGCACGTAGATCACGGAGACGGTGGCGCCGGTAGCGGCCTTGGCGTCCTTCACCGAGGCGTAGATCGGCACGTCGAAAATCTTCTCGCCGGCCTTCTTAGGATTCACGCCGGCGACGAAACAGTTCTTGCCGTTGGCGTACTCGATGCACTTCTCGGTGTGGAACTGGCCGGTCTTGCCGGTGATGCCCTGGGTGATGACCTTGGTGTCCTTGTTGATCAGGATCGACATTGTGCTTTCCTCACTTCACGGCCGCGACGATCTTCGTCGCGGCGTCCGCCATGGTGTCGGCGGCAATGATCGGCAGGCCGGATTCGGCAAGGATCTTCTTGCCCAGGTCCTCGTTGGTGCCCTTCATGCGCACCACCAGAGGCACGGAGAGGTGCGTTTCCCTTGCCGCGGTGACGATGCCGGTGGCGATGGTGTCGCACTTCATGATGCCGCCGAAGATATTGACCAGGATGCCCTTGACCTTGGGGTTCTTGAGCATGATCTTGAAGGCCTCGGTCACCTTCTCGGTGGTGGCTCCACCGCCGACATCGAGGAAGTTGGCTGGCTCGGCGCCGAACAGCTTGATCGTGTCCATGGTCGCCATCGCCAGGCCGGCGCCGTTCACCAGGCAACCGATGTTGCCGTCGAGCGAAATGTAGGCGAGGTCGAACTTCGAGGCCTCGATTTCGTCGGCGTCCTCTTCGTCGAGGTCGCGGTATTCGACGATCTCGGGGTGGCGATAGAGGGCGTTGGAGTCGAAGTTGAACTTGGCGTCGAGCGCCTTGATGTTGCCGTTGCCTTCGAGGATCAGCGGGTTGATTTCCGCCAGCGAGGCGTCGGTCTCCATGTAGCAGGTGTAGAGATTCTTCAGCGTATCGACCGCCTGCGCCATGGAGGCTTCCGGCACGCCGATGCCCTTCGCCAGTTCCAGCGCCTGCGCGTCGGTCAGGCCGACCAGCGGATCGACGAAGACCTTGATGATCTTCTCGGGTGTCTTGTGGGCGACTTCCTCGATGTCCATGCCGCCTTCGGAGGAGGCCATCATGGCCACCTTCTGCGTAGCGCGGTCGGTCAGCGCGGCGACGTAGTATTCCTTCCTGATGTCGGCGCCGTCCTCGACCAGCAGGCGACGGACCTTCTGGCCTTCCGGGCCGGTCTGGTGGGTCTTCAACTGCATGCCGAGGATGCTGCTGGCGTGCTGCCGCACTTCGTCGAGCGACTTGGCGAGCTTGACGCCGCCGCCCTTGCCGCGGCCGCCGGCGTGGATCTGCGCCTTGACCACCCAGATCTTGCCGCCCAGGGTCTCGGCGGCCTTGACCGCCTCGTCGACGGAAAAACACGGAATGCCGCGCGGAGTCACGACCCCGAACTTCCTCAGGATTTCCTTACCCTGGTACTCGTGGATCTTCATGAGATACTTCCCCTCTTTGGGTCTTGTAATAAATAGTTCTGCCGAAGCCTACCGATAATATCCAATTATGTGCTGCGCTGCAAAATTGATAGGGTATTTCCCTTTCCTTTCAGGATGCTGACACCCGAGCAAACGGCTGCGCGCTGCGCCGAAATCATGTGGCCGGACGACCATGCGGCCCGGGGATTGGGGATGCAGATCGTCGCCGTCGGCCCCGGCACCGCCACGCTGACCATGACCGTCCGTCAGGACATGGTCAATGGCCACGGCACTTGCCACGGCGGCTTCATCTTCGCAGTGGCAGATTCCACTTTCGCCTACGCCTGCAACAGTTTCAACCATCGCGCCGTCGCGGCCGGGGTGGATATCAACTTTCTGGCCCCTGCCCATCTGGGCGACCTGCTCACTGCCCAAGGCCACGCCCGCCACCAGGGCGGCCGCAGCGGAGTCTACGATATCGAGGTCACCAACCAGGACGGCAAGCTGGTCGCCGTGTTCCGCGGCCGGGCCGCCCGGATCAAGGGCCATTTCTTCGAGAGCGAGGAAACCCCGCGAACTGAGGGATAATTCGCGGCTCAAGGAGCCCGCCACATGACGCAAAAGATCGGCCTCGACGCCATCGAGAACGCCAGCCGCGACGAGATCGCGGCCCTGCAACTGGAACGCCTGCGCTGGTCGCTCCAGCACGCCTACGACAACGTCCCGCACTACAAGCAGAAGTTCGACGCCGCCGGCATCCGGCCGCAGGACCTGAAGTCCCTCGCCGACCTGGCGGAATTCCCCTTCACGACCAAGCAGGACCTGCGCGAGAACTACCCGTTCAAGATGTTCGCCGTGCCGCGCGAGAAGGTCGTCCGCGTGCATGCCTCGTCAGGCACCACCGGCAAGCCGACCGTGGTCGGCTACACGCAGAAGGACATCGACATGTGGGCGCACCTGATGGCGCGCTCCATCTACGCCGCGGGCGGCCGGGCGGGCGACAAGGTGCACGTCTCCTACGGCTACGGCCTGTTTACCGGCGGCCTGGGCGCCCACTACGGGGCGGAAAGGCTCGGCTGCACCGTCATCCCTTTCGGCGGCGGCCAGACCGAGCGACAGGTACAGTTGATTCTGGATTTCGAGCCGGACATCATCATGGTCACGCCTTCGTACATGCTCGCGATCGGCGACGAATTCGTCCGCCAGGGCCTCGACCCGGCCAAGTGCTCGCTGCGTCTGGGCATCCACGGCGCCGAACCCTGGACGCACCAGATGCGCGAGGAAATCGAGCGCCGCTTCGACATGCAGGCGGTCGACATCTACGGCCTGTCGGAAGTCATCGGCCCCGGCGTCGCCAACGAGTGCGTCGAGTCGAAGGACGGCCCGGTGGTCTGGGAAGACCACTTCTACCCCGAGATCATCGACCCGAACACGGGCGAGGTGCTGCCCGATGGCGAACTCGGCGAACTGGTGTTCACTTCGCTGACCAAGGAAGCGCTGCCGGTCATCCGCTACCGCACCCGCGACCTGACCCGCCTGTTGCCGCCGACCTCGCGCTCGATGCGCCGCATCGGCAAGATCACCGGCCGCTCGGACGACATGCTGATCATCCGCGGCGTGAACGTGTTCCCCTCGCAGATCGAGGAGCAGATCCTCAAGACGCCGAAGCTGTCGCCGCACTACCTGATCGAGGTCGAACGCGACGGCCATCTCGACACCGTGACCGTGAACGTCGAGATGAAGCCGGAATTCGGCACCGCCACCAGCGCCGAGAAGGAATTCGCCGCGCACGAACTTGCCCACCACATCAAGTCCTATATCGGCATTTCAACCCACATCGAGGTCAAGGCCGTGGGCACCATCGAGCGCTCGGTCGGCAAGGCCAAGCGCGTCATCGACCGGCGCCCGCGCTAGCCCACACCATGACTCCGCCCTTCCTTTCCGAGACCGAGGCCGCAACCATGAAAGAAGATACCGCCGCGTGGGAGAAGTTTCTCTACGTCCTGGAGTGGGTGTTGGCCGTACAAGTGCGCTATGCGAGCAACCTGCGCCACAGCCTGGTTTGCATCAGCTTCCACGACCAGAAGAAGCTCGGCGACACCTACGGCGCCAAGGACGCGCTGCAGATGCTGGTCGACCTGGCGAAGCAGTTGCGCACGTCGCTGCGCAAGACCGATCTGGTCGCCCGCAACGGTACGGCGATCTGGGTGATGATCCCCTTCGTGACACCCGAGTCGGTGTTGTCGAAGGTCTCGCAGATCGTCGAAATCGCCGCCGCCAACGGCCTCGACATCGTCGATCGCGACATTTCCATCTTCTCGATTCCCGACGCCGGCATCCTCGAAGGCAAGGACTTCAAGTCCGCCGAGGACTTCCTGGAGTACATCGACGACCAGAAGAACGTCGCGATGCGCTGGGAAGGTGCCACGCGTAGCCTCTGAGCCTGCCCCGATCTTGCGCTCCCCCGTTGCGGCCCTCGAGCCAATAGAAACCGCCAGCCGCGACGAGATCGCGGCCCTGCAACTCTCGCGCCTGAAAAAGACGCTGGCCTGGGCCTACGAGCAAGTGCCGCACACCCGCGCCAAGTTCACGGCCGCCGGCGTGCATCCGAACGACCTCAAGTCGTTGGCCGACCTGGCGAAGTTCCCCTTCACCACCAAGGCCGACCTGCGCGATACCTACCCCTTCGGCATGTTCGCGGTGCCGATGGACGACGTGGTGCGCGTGCATGCCTCCAGCGGCACCACCGGCAGGCCGACCGTGGTCGGCTACACGCAAAACGACATCGACACCTGGGCACGCATCATGGCCCGCTCGCTGCGTGCCGGCGGCGCGACGCGTTCCGACATCATCCACGTCACCCACGGCTACGGCCTGTTCACCGGCGGCCTCGGCGTGCATTACGGCGCCGAGCGGCTCGGCTGCACCGTGGTGCCGATCTCGGGCGGCCAGACCGAGCGGCAGGTGCAGTTGATCCAGGACTTCAAGGCGACCATGATCGTCGGCACGCCGTCCTACGTGCTCAATATCGTCGACGAAATGGAGCGCCTCGGCATCGATCCGGCCGGCACCACGCTAAAGCGCGGCATGTTCGGCGCCGAGCCCTGGGGCGAAAGCATGCGCCGCGAGCTGCAGACACGGCTGGGCATCAAGGCCATGGATCTGTATGGTCTGTCTGAAGTCATGGGACCGGGTGTCGCCGCCGAGTGCGTCGAGTCCCAGGACGGCCCGACCATCTGGGAAGATCATTTCTACCCCGAGATCATCGACCCCGAGACCGGCGCGGTGCTGCCCGAGGGTGCGCACGGCGAACTGGTATTCACCTCGCTGACCAAGGAGGCGCTGCCCATCGTCCGTTACCGCACGCGCGACCTGACGCGCCTGTTGCCGCCGTCCGCACGCGCCTTCCGCCGCATCGGCAAGATCACCGGCCGCTCCGACGACATGCTGATCATCCGCGGCGTAAACGTCTTCCCGTCGCAGATCGAGGAGCAGATCCTCAAGGTGCCGAAGCTCTCGGCGCATTACCAACTGGAGGTCTCGCGGCGCGGCCACATGGACGAACTCGACGTGCGCGTCGAGGCCAAGCCCGAGGTGATCTCCGAGGCCGACCGCGAAAACGCCGCGCGCGAACTGCAGCACCACATCAAGTCGCTGATCGGCATCAACACGCGCATCCACGTGCAGAGCGTCGGCACCGTCGAGCGCTCGACCGGCAAGGCCAAGCGCGTCGTCGACCTGCGCCCGAAGGATTGACATGAAACCCCACCACTGGCCATACACGACCATCGCCACGTTTGTACTCGGTGCCTTCAGCCTGATCGTCGGCATCATCGCGCTAGCTGGCATCGGCGGCGACCTGCACCCGCTGATGGCCGACGAGGGCACGGGCATCGCCATGCTCGTCACCGCGATCGCGCTGTTCCTCACCGGCGGCTTTCCGCTGGTACTGCGCCGGCTCGCCGAGCAGGAAGGGGCCTGATGGCCGGCGACCACTTTTCCGGTCACGCCGTCGACTACGCGAAGTTCCGTCCCGGCTACCCGGCGGCGCTGTTCGACTGGATCGCCGCGCAGACGCCCGGCCACGACCTCGCCTGGGACTGCGGCTGCGGCAATGGCCAGGCTTCGGTGCCGCTGGCCACCCACTTTCGGCGTGTCGCCGCGACTGACTTTTCCGCCGAGCAGATCGCCCAGGCGACGCCCCATCCGCGCATCGACTACCGCGCCGTACCAGCCGAGGCGAGCGGCCTGCCGGACGGCTGCGCCGACGTCGTCACCATCGCCCAGGCGCTGCACTGGTTCGACTTCGACAGGTTCTACGCCGAGGTGCGGCGCGTCGTGAAGCCCGGCGGCGCCATCGTCGCCTGGACCTACCAGTTGCTGCGCGCCGAGCCAGCCATCGATACGGTCCTCGCCGACTTCTACACGCACACCCTCGGCCCGCACTGGCCGCCCGAGCGCAAGTGGGTCGACCTCGCCTACCGGGGCATGCCCTTCCCCTTCGAGAAAATCGCGACGCCGCAATTCGAGATCCGGCTGCAATGGTCGCTGGCCGACCTGCTCGCCTACCTCGGCACCTGGTCAGCGACGCAACGCTACCGCAAGGCGGAGGGCCGCGATCCGCTCACCGCGCTGGACGAGCGGCTGGCGCCCGCCTGGGGCGAGGGCGTGCGCGAAATCGTCTGGCCGATCGCCATCAAGGCCGGTCGTGTCTGAAGCGCCGCCCTATGCCGGCCTGACGCCGGACGCGGTGCTCAACGCGCTGGAAAGTACCGGGCTGCGTTGCGACGGCCGCCAGTTGGCGCTCAACAGCTACGAGAATCGCGTCTACCAGATCGGCATCGAGGACGACAAACCGGTGGTGGCCAAGTTCTACCGGCCCGGCCGCTGGTCGGACGCGGAGATACTGGAGGAGCACGCCTTCGTTGCCGAATTGGCCGCGGCCGAAATTCCCGCCGTACCGGCGCTGGAACTGAACGGCAGGACACTCAACGCCCACGGCGGCTTCCGCGTCGCGGTCTTCCCGCGCCAGGGCGGCCGGGCGCCCGAGATCGATGCGCCGGGCGTGCGCGAATGGCTGGGGCGCTTCATCGGCCGCATCCATGCGGTCGGTGCGACGCAGCCGTTCCGGTCCCGGCCCGCGCTGACCAAAGTCAGCCATGGCGACACGCCGCGCGACTATCTGCTCGAGCACGACTTCATCCCGCCCGACCTGCTGCCGGCCTGGGCGAGCGTGGTCGACCAGGCGCTCGAAGGCGTGGCGCGCTGCTACGACCGTGCCGGCAATGTGAAGACGCAACGCCTGCATGGCGACTGCCACCTTGGCAACGTGCTGTGGACCGACGACGGTCCCCACTTCGTGGACTTCGACGACGCGCGCACGGGGCCGGCGATTCAGGATCTCTGGATGCTGCTCTCCGGCGAACGCCATGAAATGGTGCGTCAGTTCGGCGAGATCATCGACGGCTATGAGCAATTTGCCGATTTCGATCCGCGCGAAATGCATCTGGTGGAAGCGCTGCGCACCCTGCGCCTGATCCAGTACAGCGCCTGGATCGCCCGCCGCTGGCATGACCCTGCCTTCCCCGCAGCTTTTCCCTGGTTCAACACCCAGCGCTACTGGCAGGACCGCATCCTGGAACTGCGCGAACAGATCGCCCTGATGGACGAAGCGCCGCTGCCGGTCTAAGCTGGGCGGATGGAAACCGCATTCCTCGGCGGCGGCTGCTTCTGGTGCCTCGAAGCGGCGCTGCGCCAACTGCAGGGCGTCGAGTCGGTGATCTCCGGCTACGCCGGGGGCCAGGTCGCCAACCCGGATTACAGCGCCGTGTGTTCCGGCACCACGGGGCATGCCGAAGTCGTGCAGGTGACGTTCGATCCGGCCGCAATCGACTACCGCACGCTGCTCACCGCCTTCTTCGCCATCCACGACCCGACCACCCGGGACCGCCAGGGCAACGACGTCGGCACGCAGTACCGCTCGGTGATCTTCACGAACTCCCCGGAGCAGGAACGGATCGCCAAAGCCCTGATCGCCGAATTCGCCGCCGAACGCGTCTGGCCCGGCGCGATCGTCACCGAGGTGCTGCCCGCCCCGCGCTTCTGGCCGGCCGAGGCCTACCACCAGGACTACCTCGCCAACAACCCGAACCAGCCCTACTGCATGGCCGTGGTCGCACCCAAGGCAGCCAAGCTGCGGCAGGTCTTCAAGGATCGGCTGAAATAGGTCAGACCGGGCTGTCGATATCGACGAAGGGGCAGTCGAGACCGAACTTCTGCTGTAGGTGCGAGCCCAGCGCCATCACGCCGAAGCGCTCGGTGGCGTGATGGCCGGCCGCAATGTAGGGCACGCCGGATTCGCGGGCCAGATGCACCGTCTGCTCGGATATCTCGCCGCTGACGAAACAGTCGGCACCGGCCTGGATGGCCTGCTCGAACATGCCCTGGGCCCCGCCGCTGCACCAGGCGAGCCGTGCCACCGGCCGGTCGACGTCGCCGACCACCAGCATCGCGCGTCCCAGCAGCGCCTCCAGCGTCCCGGCAATACCCGCCGCCGAAGCCGGCGCGGACGGCGCGCCAATGAAGCCGATATCCTGTTCGGCGAAGCGTCCCTCGACGCGCCAGCCGGCACGGCGCGCCAGTTCCGCGTTGTTGCCGAGGTCGGGATGCGCATCGAGCGGCAGGTGGTAGGCGAACAGGTTGAGGTCGGCGCCGATCAACGTCGCCATGCGCTTGCGGCGGATGCCGGTGATGCAGTTGTCGTCGCCCTTCCAGAACCAGCCGTGGTGCACCAGGATCGCATCGGCCTGGCGGCGCACCGCTTCGTCGAGCAGGGCCTGGCTGGCGGTGACGCCGCAGACGATGCGGCGCAGCTCGGCGCGACCTTCCACTTGCAGGCCGTTTGGGCAATAATCGCGGAAGCGTGCCGCTTCCAGAAGGCCATCCAGATAGGCGCGCAGATCTTCTCGATGCATGGTCCCAGTTCCGACATTTCCAGGCCATTAGTGTAGACCCGCCATGAAACGACTCTGGCTCATTTTCGCGCAGGCGGTCACGGTGACCGTGGCAGCGCTCTTCGTCATCCAGACCCTGAAGCCGGACTGGCTGGCCTGGCGCGGCGGCACCGGCCTGGGCGCCGTCGATGTCGTCTCGGTCAAGGAGGCGGCGACGTCCGCCGACAGCCGCCGCGCCAACTCCTACGCCGAGGCCGCCAAGCGCGCCGTGCCATCGGTCGTGCACATCTACACTACCCAGGAGATCCGCTCTTCGCGCCACCCGCTGGCCAACGACCCGTTCTGGTACCACTTCTTCGGCGACCGCGGTGCGACCACCCAGCGCCGTTCGGGGCTCGGCAGCGGCGTGGTCGTTTCCGAGGAAGGCTTCATCCTGACCAACTACCACGTCGTCGAGGCCGCCGACGACATCGAGGTCGCCGTCAACGACGGCCGCAAGTTCAAGGCCAAGGTGGTCGGTACCGATCCGGAGTCCGATCTCGCGGTGGTACGCGTGCCGGCCGAATCGCGCCTGCCGGCGATCGCCTTTGCCGCCGAAGACGACGCGCTGAGGGTCGGCGATGTCGTGCTCGCCATCGGCAATCCGTTCGGCGTCGGCCAGACGGTCACCTCGGGCATCGTCTCGGCGCTCGGTCGCAGCCATCTGGGCATCAACACCTTCGAGAATTTCATCCAGACCGACGCCGCCGTGAATCCCGGCAATTCCGGCGGCGCGCTGATCGATACCAACGGCAGCCTAGTCGGCATCAATACCGCCATCTATTCGCAGAGCGGCGGCTCCATGGGCATCGGCTTCGCGATTCCGGTGTCGCTGGCGCGCAACGTCATGGAACAGATCATCAAGTCCGGCAGCGTCACGCGCGGCTGGATCGGCGTCGAGGTGCAGGAAATCACCCCCGAACTGGCGGAATCCTTCCGCATGCCGAACGCCGACGGCGCGCTGATCGCCGGCGTGATGCGCGGCAGCCCCGCCGACAAGGCCGGCATCCGGCCCGGCGACGTGCTGCTGGCCATCGACGGCAAGAGGGTCAAGGACGCCGAGAACATGCTGGAACTGATCGCCGGACTGGAGCCGGGCCGTGCCGGCCGCATCGGCCTGCGCCGCGAAGGCAAGGAAATCGAGGTTCAGGCGACCATCGGCAAGCGGCCGAAACCGCCGCGCGACTGAGCGTCAACGCTCAGGACTTGCCGTCCGCCTTGTCGAGCTCCCGTTCCATCTCGGCGTCGGTTGGCGCCTGGTAGTCGCCCTCGCCCGGCATCGGTGCTTCGCGCTTGCCGACGAAACGGGCGATGAACAAGCCCAGTTCATAGAGCAGGCACATCGGCACCGCCAGCATGAACTGCGAAGTCACGTCGGGCGGCGTGACGACGGCGGCGATGACGAAGGCGCCGACGATCGCGTAAGGACGGAAATCGCGCAGTTTCTCCAGGCTGACGATGCCGAAACGTACCAGCACCACCACCACCACGGGCACCTCGAAGGTGACACCGAAGGCCAGGAACATGGTCATGACAAAGTTCAGGTATTGCTCGATGTCCGGCGCGGGCGTAATGCTGGCGGGCGCAAACTGGGCAATGAACTTGAACACCGTATTGAAGACGAAGAAGTAGCAGAACGCCACGCCGAGCAGGAAGAGCACAGTGGAGGCGACGATCAGCGGCAGGGCGAACTTCTTTTCGTGGGCGTACAGGCCTGGCGCGATGAACGCCCACGCCTGGTAGAGAATCGCCGGCAGGGCGAGCAGGAAAGCCGCCAGCAGCGTCACCTTGAGCGGCACCATGAAGGGCGTGATGACCCCGGTGGCGATCATCTTGGTGCCCGGCGGCAGCGTGGCGATCATCGGCTGGGCGAGCAGGTCATAGACATCGCCGGCCCAGGGCACCAGGCAGACAAACACCACCAGCACCGTACCCAGCGCCCACATCAGGCGGTTGCGCAGTTCGATCAGGTGGGAGATGAAGCTTTCCTGGACTTCCGCCATCTCACACCTTCGACTTGTCCGCCGGCTCGACGGAAGTCAGTTGTGGCGGCGCGCCACCTTCGTCGGCGGCCGGCGCCGGTGCCGCTTCGGACTTCTCGGCCACGCCCTGCGCGATCGACTGGTTGAGCTCGGTCTCGACCGAACTCAGTTGCTGGCTGACGGAGGCTTCCATGCTCTTCGCCTGGTCGGCGACCTGCTGCTGGAGTTTCTTCAGGTCCTCGAGCTGCATCTCGCGGTTGATGTCCGACTTGACGTCGCCGACGTAGCGCTGCAGCCGGCCGAGCAGGTGGCCGGCGGTGCGCGCCACTTTCGGCAGCTTCTCGGGGCCGATGACGACCAGCGCCACCACCGCGATGAGCATCAGTTCAGAAAAGCCGACGTCGAACATGTTCAAGGGGCCCTAACGAAACGAGCGGGGCTCACCCGCTCGTTCTGAGGAAAAGCGGTCCAGGCTCAGACCTTCTCTTTCTTCGCCTCGCCTTCGATGGTGTGGCCGACCTGCTGGGCGGGGGGGTCGGCCGGCTTGTCGGCCGTACCTTCCTTCATGCCGTCCTTGAAACCTTTGACCGCGCCGCCGAGATCCTGGCCGACGTTGCGCAGCTTCTTGGTGCCAAAGATCAGCATGACGATGACCAGAACGATCAGCCAGTGCCAGATGCTGAATGAACCCATATCCGTCTCCTATTTTTTCGGCAGCATGGAGCCGAGAGGCTCGGGACCGCCGACGATGTGCACATGCAAATGATACACCTCCTGCCGGCCGATCCTGCCCGTGTTGATGATGGTGCGGAAGCCGTCGGTGAGGCCCTGCGAGCGGGCCAGTTCGCCCATCTTGGCCATCAGCTTGCCGAGCAGTGCCTGGTGGCTCGTGTCCGTCTCGTTGAGCGAGGCGATGTGCTGCTTCGGGATGATCATGAAGTGCACCGGCGCCTGCGGATTGATGTCGTGGAAGGCGAAGAGGTCCTCGTCCTCGTAGACCTTCTTCGACGGAATTTCGCCCTTGGCGATCTTGCAGAAGATGCAGTCGCTCATGGCTGCGTCCTCGAACGCTTCTCGTCGATGCCGGAAATGCCTTCGCGGCGGCGGAACTCGACCATGATGTCGTCCACGCCGATGTCGAACTGGGTCAGCAGGACCATGCTGTGGAACCAGAGGTCGCACACTTCGCGCACCAGGTGCAGGCGGTCGCCGTCCTTGGCCGCCATGATGGTCTCGGCGGCCTCTTCGGCAACCTTCTTGCAGATGGCGTCGGTACCCTTGGCGTACAGGCTCGCCACGTAGGACGACTCCGGGGCGGCGCCCTTGCGCTCGATCAGCGTCGCCTGGACGCGATGGATGACTTCGAGGTCTATCACTTGTAGATCTCCTTGGGGTCCTTCAAGACCGGGTCGGCCGCTTCCCAGCAACCGTCTTCGAGCCGCTGGAAGAAGCAGCTCTTGCGGCCGGTATGGCAGGCGATGCCGCCGACCTGCTCGATCTTCAGCAGCACGACGTCGTTGTCGCAGTCGGTGCGGATCTCCACCACTTTCTGGAAATGACCCGACTCCTCGCCCTTGTGCCAGAGCTTGCGCCGCGAGCGCGACCAATACACCGCCTGGCCCAGCGTCGCCGTCTTTTCGAGCGCTTCGCGGTTCGCCCAGGCGAACATCAGGACTTCGCCGCTGGCGGCATCCTGGGCGATCACGGGCACCAGGCCCTGGTCGTCCCACCTGATTTCGTTCAACCACTTGCAGGTCACAATCTCACCTCGATCCCGCGGCCGCGCATGTATTCCTTGGCCTGGCGCACCGTATATTCACCGTAATGGAAGATGCTGGCCGCCAGCACCGCATCGGCCTTGCCCTGTTGTACGCCGTCGGCAAGATGCTGCAGGTTGCCGACGCCACCGCTGGCGATGACCGGCACCGCCACCGCCTCGGCGACGCGCCGGGTCAGTTCCAGGTCGAAACCGTTCTTGGTGCCGTCGCGGTCCATGCTGGTGAGCAGGATCTCGCCGGCGCCGAGGCGGGTCACTTCCCTGGCCCACTCGATGGCATCGAGCCCGACGTTCTTGCGCCCGCCGTGGGTGAACACTTCCCACTTGCCGGGGCTGGTCTGCTTGGCGTCGATGGCGACGACGATGCACTGCGAGCCGACCTTGGCCGACGCCTCGGCGACCAGCTCCGGGTTGTTCACCGCCGCAGTGTTCATGCTGACCTTGTCGGCGCCGGCGTTGAGCAGCCGCCGCACGTCCTCGACCTTGCGCACGCCGCCCCCGACCGTCAGGGGAATGAACACTTGTTCGGCGCAAGCCTCGACGATGTGCAGGATGATGTCGCGGTCGTCGGAGCTGGCCGTGATGTCGAGGAAGGTGATCTCGTCGGCGCCTTGGTCGTCGTAGCGGCGCGCCACCTCGACCGGGTCGCCGGCATCGCGCAGGCTGACGAAGTTGACGCCCTTGACGACGCGCCCGGCGTTCACGTCCAGGCAGGGAATGATGCGCTTGGCGAGCATGGCGATGGGGCCGGCGCCTACCTGGCGCTCAGCTTGTCGGCCTCGGCCTGGGCCTTGCCGAACTCCAGCTTGCCTTCGTAGATGGCCCGGCCGGTGATGGCGCCCATGATGCCTTCGTCCTGCACGGCACACAGGGCCGTGACGTCCTTGATGCTGGCGATGCCGCCCGAGGCAATGATCGGGATGCGCAAGGCCTGCGCCAGTTTCACGGTCGCTTCGACGTTGACGCCGCTCATCATGCCGTCGCGGCCGATGTCGGTATAGACGATGGCCTCGACGCCGTAGTCCTCGAATTTCCGGGCCAGGTCGATGACGTCGTGGCCGGTCATCTTCGACCAGCCGTCCACCGCCACCTTGCCGTCCTTGGCATCGAGGCCGACGATGATGTGGCCGGGGAAGGCCGTGCAGGCGTCGTGCAGGAAACCGGGGTTCTTGACTGCCGCGGTGCCGATGATGACGTAGCTGATGCCGTCGTCGAGGCAGCGTTCGATCGTGTCGAGGTCGCGGATGCCGCCGCCCAACTGGACGGGGATCTCGTCGCCGACTTCGTCGAGGATGGCCTTGATGGCAGCCTCGTTCTTCGGCTTGCCGGCGAAGGCGCCATTGAGGTCGACCAGGTGCAGGCGGCGCGCGCCCTGGGCTATCCAGTGCCGCGCCATGGCGGCGGGGTTCTCGGAGAACACCGTGGCATCGTCCATCGCGCCCTGCTTGAGGCGCACGCAATGGCCGTCCTTCAGGTCGATCGCGGGAATCAGCAGCATAGTCGTGGAGTGAAAGTCAGTGGTGGTGGTACGCCTAAGCGCGGATCAAGTCAGGGCTGCCAGCGCATGAAATTGCCCAGGAGTTGCAGGCCCGCCTGGGCACTCTTCTCCGGGTGAAACTGGACCGCGAAGATGTTATCGCGGGCCACGGCACTGGTAAAGGGGATGCCGTAGTAGGTGGAACCCGCAATCATCTCCGGCGCGGCGGGTTCAACGTAGTAGCTGTGTAC
>JACRIZ010000044.1 GCA_016235765.1 Rhodocyclales bacterium
CGGCGAGGCGACGGATACCGCTTTCGAGGCCGACTTCGGCCACGGCGGGGATGTCGCGCTCAACTCGCGCAACGGATCGCTGAGTTTCGTCGCCGGTTCGGAGATCGACGTGTCCGCGGCGGCGGCCGGGAAGTCCGACGGTGGCGAGGTCGTGTTCAGTGCCGGCGCCTGGTCCGACGCGGCGCTGGCGGGGAAGGTCAACCTGGCCAGCAGTGCCACCGGACGCAGCGGCAGGGCGACCGTTGAGGTGGTGCAGCGCTTCACAAATCCGGCCAGCACAGCCGCGATGATCAGCGCCGTCGACAGCCATGTCACCGATGCCGCTGCCCGCGCCGCCGGGATTCGCAACGGCTTGGCACTGACGGGCGTCGCGGCGGCCGATGTGCGCATCCGTGCCGCAGCAGAAGTCGAGACCACGGGCAACCTGACCATCGACCAGGTGTGGGACCTCGCCACGGCGGAACGGCGTCCGGATGGCGTAGCGGGACGGCTGACTTTGCGCTCGGCAGGCGATCTGACCATCAGCAAGTCCCTTGGTTTTGCGGCCGACACCACGGTTTCCGGCATCAAGACCGACGTACTGCCGACTGGAGACACCTGGGACATCGAGCTGGTGGGCGGTGCCGACACCACGTCGGCAAACCGGATGGCGACGGTCACTTCGAACGCCGGGGATGTCACGCTGAAGGGCGCCGATGCCAAGGTGCGCACCGGCACAGGGTCGATCCGGGTCGCTGCCGGGCACAACTTTGTCATCGACAATGCCGCCGCAGCCCTGTACACGGCTGGCGAGGCGGCAGTCGTGGATGGCCAACGCAACCGTTACACCGAGGGCGGCGGCGACATCCGCATTACCGCCGGTCGGGATATCGTCGGTGCGGAGGGCCAAGCCTTCGTGACCTCATGGCTGCGCCGCACGACTGACACCACGTTTGTCAAGGCGGAGGCCTTGCCAGTTGGTTGGTGGTCCGAACGGGCCAGATTCGGCCAGCTCGGGTCCTTCGGGGGGGGCGACATTGCCGTGGAGGCCGGCGGTTCGGTCGACAACCTGACGGTGGTGGCCCCGACCAACGGCCAACCGTCCGGCAGTGCCAGCGCACGCGGCCTGACGGTACGCGGCGGCGGCAACATCCGGGTAGAGGCCGAAGGGAGCATTGACGGCGGCGACTATCTGGTCGGCCGTGGCAATGCTCGCCTGACGGCTGGCGACGCCTTCGGAGGCAATAAGCGGCCGGCGTTCTATCTGCTCGGCGCGTCCGGTACCGACGGCGGCTTCCCGGCTACCTTCGACGTGGTGGCACGCAATGCGGCCCGGCTCCTTTCCGCAGCTAACCCCACGATGTACATGCTCACCAGGGTGACTGGCGGCGCCATCGATGGATTCCACGGAAATGGCCAGACGGTCTATTCCACTTACGCCCGCGACAGTTCGGTGAGCCTCAAGTCGATTGCCGGAGCGGTGTCTTTCGGCGGGAATCCAACCGATCCGGAGTATCCTGACTCGAGGCTTAACGGTCTTGCCTTGGGGGACACCTACCAGTACTCGCCGCCAAAGTTCTCGGCCGTAGCGTTCCAGAACTCCGTATCGGGACCGACATCGATTTCCGGAACGACCGAATCGATTGACACCGTGAGATTCTTCCCGTCGGTCGATCAGCAATTGCGTTTCTATGGCCAAGATAGCGTAACCCGCTTGAAGATCGCAGCCTCCGATCGGGATCCGGCGACCCTGCCATCCTGGCGTACTCCGGTTGCAGGGCAATCAGCCAGTAGTGTTGGCAGTCGTCTCACCCAGATTTACCGCGCCCCGGGAAAGCTGGTGACGGGCAACGATATCGGGCCCTACCGCTATCGTTTCGTCGCCGTCGAGGGCGACCTGGCCGAAATGAACGTCGTGCTTTCCGATGCCTCGCTGTTCAGTGCCGGACACGACTTGCGCAACCTGACGCTGGAGCTGCAGAACCAGCGCGCCGACCAGCTCACGCTGCTGCAGGCCGGGCGCGACTTCCGCTATGGCGCCAAGTTGCTGAACGGCGAGCCAGTGAACACCGGCAACTCCTACCTGCGCATGGGCGGCCCCGGGCGACTGGCAATCCAGGTCGGGCGCAACATCGACTTCGGCAACTCGGCCGGTATCGATGCGGGAGGCAACGGCTTCAACCCCTCGCTGCTCGAGGCGGACAGTGCCAGGCTGAGCCTGCTGGCCGGCCTGAAGGCCGACCAGGCCGGCGCCGCACCGGACTTTGCCGCCCTGGATACCTTCTTTGCCAAACTTAAGGCGATCAACAAGTCGGACAAGAGCACGGGACAGAAGATCGCCGAAACCGAGGCGCTGGAAGCGGCCGCCTTCGATGGCATGACTGTCGGCGAGGGCCGTATCGACATGGCCTTTTCGCAGGTGCGCACTACCAACAATGGTGCCGTCGATGTGATCGCCCCGCGCGGCGACGTCCGCGTCGGTCTGCCGGTGCAGTTGTTCAAGGACAAAAAGGTCCGCGACGACCTGGGCATCGTCGCGCAGGGCGGCGACGTGCGTGCCTACCTGGATGGCGACTTCGATGTGAGCCAGTCCAAGGTGGTGGCGATGCTGGGCGGCGAGATCATGGTCTATTCGCGCAACGGCGACATCGATGCCGGCCGCGGTTCGCGGGAGTCCCGCTCGACTTCGCCGCCGAGCGTGGAGGACGTGCTGGAGGACGGCAAGCCAACCGGCGTGAAGCGTTTCGTGCCGCCGACCGATGTGGGCGGCAGCGGCATCCGCACGGTGACCTTCGACCCGGACGGTTCCGGGCCGATGGAGAAGCCCAAGGCGGGGGGCATTTTCCTGTTCGCGCCGCGCGGCAGCGTCGATGCCGGCGAGGCC
>JACRIZ010000047.1 GCA_016235765.1 Rhodocyclales bacterium
CGCGTCCTGTCGATGGTCGATGGCGTGCTGCTGCTGGTCGATGCCGTCGAAGGCCCGATGCCGCAGACGCGCTTCGTCACCCGCAAGGCGCTGGCGCTGGGCCTGAAGCCCATCGTCGTCATCAACAAGATCGACCGTCCGGGCGCCCGCCCGGACTGGGTCATCAACCACACCTTCGACCTGTTCGACAAGCTCGGCGCCACCGAAGACCAGCTCGACTTCCCGGTGGTCTACGCCTCCGCGCTGAACGGCTACGCCATGATGGCCTCGCACACGCCGGGCACCGACATGCGGCCGCTGTACGAGGCGATCCTGCGTCATGTGCCGCCGCCCGACGTCGACTCCTCGGCACCGCTGCAATTGCAGATCTGTTCGCTCGACTACAACTCCTACGTCGGCCGCATCGGCATCGGCCGCATCAAGAAGGGCCACATCAAGCCGGGCCAGGAAGTTGCCGTCATGTACGGCGACGAGGCCAAGGGCCGCGCCAAGATCGGCCAGGTACTGACCTTCCAAGGCCTGGAACGCCAGCAGGCCCAGGATGCCGAAGCCGGCGACATCGTGCTGGTCACCGGCATCGAGCAGGTGGGCATCGGCGTCACGCTGTGCGCCCTCGACAACCCGGTCGGCATGGCGCCCATCGCGGTCGACGAGCCGACGCTGACCATGAACATCCAGGTCAACACCTCGCCGCTGGCCGGCAAGGAAGGCAAGTTCGTCACCAGCCGCCAGTTGCGCGACCGCCTGCAGAAGGAACTGCTCTCCAACGTCGCCCTGCGCGTGGTCGAAACCGAGGACGCCGATGTCTTCGAGGTTTCCGGCCGCGGCGAACTGCACCTGACCATCCTGCTCGAAAACATGCGCCGCGAAGGCTACGAAATGGCCGTATCGCGGCCGCGCGTGCTGTTCAAGGAAATCGACGGCGAGAAGCAGGAACCCTACGAAATGCTGACCGTCGACGTCGAGGAAGGCAACCAGGGCGCGGTCATGGAAGAGCTGGGCCGTCGCCGCGGCGACCTCCAGGACATGCAGCCGGACGGCAAGGGCCGCGTCCGCCTCGACTACCGCATCCCCGCCCGCGGCCTGATCGGCTTCCAGGGCGAATTCCTGACCCTGACGCGCGGCACCGGCATGGCCAGCCACGTCTTCGACGACTACGGTCCCATGGCCGGCTCGATGGCCGAGCGCCGCAACGGCGTGCTGATCTCGGCCGAGGACGGCCCGGCGGTCGCCTACGCGCTGTGGAAGCTGCAGGATCGCGGCCGCATGTTCGTCAGCCCGGGCGACCCGCTTTACGAAGGCATCATCATCGGCATCCACAGCCGCGACAACGACCTGGTGGTGAACCCGATCAAGGGCAAGCAGCTCACCAACGTGCGCGCCTCGGGTACCGACGAAGCCGTGCGCCTGGTGCCGCCGGTCCAGATCACGCTTGAATCGGCCGTCGAGTTCATCGCCGACGACGAACTGGTCGAGATCACGCCGAAATCGATCCGCTTGCGCAAGCGCTTCCTGAAGGCCCACGAGCGCAAGCGGGCCGGCCGCGAAGAAGCCGCTTGACCTGATCGGCGAAGTCAGCGGCTAGCTTGCCGGCGTCGTGCCGGCAGCCTTGCGCAGGCGCGCGGTAAACCAGAACCGGCTGCCGACGCCGAGTTCGCCGCTGACGCCCGCGTTGCCGCCCATGGCCTCGGCCAGGCGCCTGGTAATCGACAGTCCCAGCCCGGTGCCGCCATACTTGCGGGTCACCGAGTTGTCCGCCTGTTCGAAGGGCGCGAACAGCCTGCTCGCCTGCTCGGCCCCCACGCCGACGCCGGTGTCCTCGACCTCGCAGCGTACCAGCACGCTTTCGTCGTCCTCCTCGACCAGCGCGGTGCGTATCGTGATGGCGCCATGTTCGGTGAACTTGATCGCGTTGGCGACGTAGTTCATTACGGCTTGCTTGATCCGGGTCGGGTCGCCGAGCAGCGCTTCCGGCACACGTGGATCGGGCTGCATCTCGAAGTCCAGGCCCTTCGCCCGCGCCCGTCCCGCCAGCATCGCCGCCACGTCCGCGACCAGCGCGTTGACCGACAGCATGGCCTCTTCCAGATCCAGCTTGCCTGCCTCGATCTTCGACAGATCGAGGATATCGTTGATGAGCTCGAGCAGGTGCTGTCCGGCCTTGTCGATCTTGTCCAGCCGCTCGGCCTGGTCCGCCGGCAGTCCCGTCCGCTTGATGAGGTAGGCCATGCCGGTGATGGCGTTGAGCGGCGTGCGGATCTCGTGGCTCATGTTGGCCAGGAAGGCACTCTTGGCGCGGTTGGCAGCTTCGGCCGCATCGCGCGCCTGCGCCAGTGCCGCGTTGGCGGCGGTCAGGTCGCGCGTCCGCGCTTCGAGCATTTCTTCGAGGTGATCGCGGTACTCCGCCAGTTCGCCGGCCGTGCGCGTCAGGTCGTCGATGTCGCGGGTGATGGTGAGCAGGCAGCGCACGCCGTCCAGTTCCATCACCGACGCCGACATCGAGCCCCAGATGACATTGCCGTTCTTCTTGACGAAGCGGGCCTCGAAGTTGCGGACATGGTCGTCGCGCCGAAGTATGTCGACCAAGCGCCGTCTATCGGCCGGATCGGCCCAAATGTTGAGTTCCAGGGAGCTGCGGCCAACCACCTCGTCGCGGGTGTACCCCGTGATATCGAGGAAGCCCTGATTGACCATCAAATAGACGCCGTCCTCGAGCCGATTGACGTTGACCGCATCCGGACTGATATCGAAGGCAATGCGATATCGCTCCTGGATCTGCAGCAGTTCCCGGGCGTCAGCCAGCCGCCGTAACCACATGCGCCGCCCCTGCCAGGCCGACAGGGCCGTGACCAAGGCGAGGGCGGCCAGCAGCAGAACGGTCTTGGCAACCTGCCGGTTCCAGTCATCCAGGTATTCCCGCGTCGCCATGCCGACGGCAAGGGTGAACGGCAGGTTGTCGAAGCGGCGAAAGCCATAGGTGCGCTCGACACCATCCGGGGTCGCCTTCGTATGGAACACAGCCGAGTTCTGCCCCGAATCGAGTACGGCAATGCACTCCTTCGACACCTGCAGGCTGCCGGTCTCACCGGCCGGTCCTGGCATCGGCGGATAGCGGGCGATCAGGCTGCGATCGGCATAGCGCAGCACGACAGCCCCTTGGGTGCCGACCGGCATGCCCGGGAACAGTCCTGCCAGCTTGACCACGGGAACGGGTGCCGCAACCATCCCGGCGAAGCTGCCATCGGGATTGCGGTAGCTGCGCGTCAGCGCGACCAGCCAATCGCCCGAAATGCGCCCCACCAGCGGCGGCGTCACGATCAGCATGTTCTTCGAAGACTGCCGGTGTTCCTGGAAGAACCGCCGATCCGCGTAGTTGACCGGCTTCGCGGCCTCCTTGCCGCCACCCCAGCGCACCGTGCCGGAAGCATCGGTAACACGAATGGCCGTCACTTCCGGCAGACTGGCCAGGCGAAGCGCCAGCATGCGCTCCGTCATCTTGTCGTCAATCTTGCCATGTTCGGCAAGTTCGTGCTGCAGTTCGTCGACCACCGACAGCAAAGCCAGGTCGATTGTTCTGGCCGAACCGGCAATGCTCTCTACCAGCAGCTCCGCCATGTTGCGGACGCCGCTTTCGACCTGCTGAATGTGATGCTCGCGAATGGTGACGAGATCGCGCACCGCAATGACGGCGAATACCAGGTTCAGCAGCAGGACAGCCGCAACCAGCGACCACCCCGAGGGCGCCGTCGGCGGGGCCAGGCGGCGCACGGATCGATCGGCGACGGGAACCGGGTCCATGAGCGGAGGATACAACGCCGACGGGGTTACGACTATTCGCGAATCGCGTAGATCGCCGGCAGGTTGCGCCAGGCGCCGCTCACGTCCATGCCACAGCCGAATACGTAGCGATTGGGCAGGCGCAGGCCGACGAAGTCCGCCCGGACGGGCTTTGCGCGACCGAGTTCCTTCTCGCTGAGCACGGCGACCAGGCACTCGCGGACCCCCTGAGCCAGCAGGCGTGCCTTGATCGCCGCCAGGGTAATGCCTTCGTCAAGAATGTCGTCGAGTACCAGTACCGTGCGACCGGCCACCGGAATGCGCGGTTCGACCATCCATTGGAGTTCGCCACCGGAATTCGCCGCGCCATAGCGCGTGACGTGCAGGTAGTCGTGCTCGAGTGGAAACGGCAGGCAGGGCAGCAGTTGTCCGGCAAAGATGATTCCGCCGCCCATCACGGTCAATACCAGCGGATGCGCCTCCTCGAGGCGCGCCGTGATCTCGCCGGCCAGCCTGTCGATCGCCTTGGTCACCTCGGCCGCGGAGTAGATCAGGTCGGCGTCGGCCAGAATCCGCTGCGCTTCGGCGGGGCTCATACGGCGCCACGCCGCTTCAGGTAGTCGGCGAAGGCTGCGCCGACCTCATGGTGCCGCATGCCGAGCTCGACCGTTGCCTGCAGGTAGCCCAGCTTGGACCCGCAATCGTAACGGGTTCCCTCATAGCGGTAGGCCAGGATCTGCTGTTCCTGCATCAGTGCGCCAATGCCGTCGGTCAATTGAATCTCGCCACCCGATCCCGGCCTGACGTTCTCCAGGTGATGGAAGATGCGCGGCGTCAAGACGTAGCGACCGACCACGGCGAGCGTCGACGGCGCATCTTCGGGCTTCGGCTTCTCGACGATCGCCGATATCTGCTCCACCCGCTCCGCCAAGGGGCGTGCGGCGACGATGCCGTAGCTGCGCGTGTCTTCGCGCGGCACGTCCTGTACGCCGAGTACCGAGCAATGGTAGTAGTTGAAAATGTCGACCATCTGCTTCATCACCGGCGGATTGCCGTCGAGCAGGTCGTCGGCCAGCAGCACCGCGAACGGCTCTTCACCCACGGCCGGCTTGGCGCACAGCACCGCATGGCCCAGCCCGAGCGCCTCGGCCTGCCGGATGTAGATGCAGTTGATGTTCTTGGGCAGCAGATTCCGCACGAACTCGAGCAGTTCTGTCTTGCCGCGCGCTTCCAGTTCGCTTTCGAGTTCGTAAGCCTTGTCGAAATGGTCCTCGATGGCGCGCTTCGAACGACCGGTGACGAAGATCATGTCGGTGATGCCGGCCGCAACGGCCTCCTCCACCGCGTACTGGATAAGCGGCTTGTCGACGATGGGCATCATTTCCTTCGGGCTCGCTTTCGTGGCAGGAAGGAAACGGGTGCCCATGCCGGCGACCGGAAATACCGCCTTGGTGACTTTATTCATGACTCCAGCAACTCCCTGAATTGTTGTTCATCCAGAATTATGAGGCCCAATTCTTGCGCTTTGGTTAGTTTGGATCCGGCTTCGGCACCGGCCACCACGAAATCCGTCTTCTTCGAAACCGAACCGGCCACCTTGCCGCCCTTGGCCTCGATCATCGCCTTGGCGGCCTCGCGCGACAGTGTCGGCAACGTGCCGGTCAGCACGAAGGCCTTTCCCGAGATGGCGGAATCGACCGCGACGGGTTCCAGCGGCGTCGCCCGAACGCCGACTTTCGCCAGTCCATCAATGACTTGGCGGTTGTGCGCCTCGGCAAAGAAGTGGGCGATCGAGGCGGCCACCACCGGGCCGACGTCCGGCACCTGTTGCAGACGGGCCTCGTCGGCCGCCATCAGCGCTTCGAGCGAACCGAAGTGGCGCGCCAGGTCCTTGGCGGTCGTCTCGCCGACATTGCGGATGCCGAGCGCGAAGATCAGCCGGCCCAGCGCAGGCCCCTTGCTCTTCTCGATACCGGCCAGCAGGTTCTGCGCCGATTTCTCGCCCATCCGGTCCAGTGCCGCCAGTTGCTGCAAATCCAATCCATAGAGGTCTGCGGGGGTCTTCACCAGCCCGGCATCGACCAGTTGGTCGACCAGCTTCTCGCCCAGGCCCTCGATGTCCATCGCCCGCCGGCCCGCAAAGTGCAGCAGCGCCTGCTTGCGCTGCGCCGGGCAGTAAAGGCCGCCCGTGCAGCGTGCGATGGCTTCGTCCTCGGGGCGCTCGATGGCCGAGCCGCACACCGGGCAACGCTTCGGCATGACGAACTCGGGCGCCATGATCGGCCGCCGTTCGGCCAGCACGCCCACCACCTCCGGGATCACGTCCCCGGCGCGGCGGACGATCACCGTGTCCCCGATGCGCACGTCCTTGCGCCGCACCTCGTCCTCGTTGTGCAGGGTGGCGTTGGTCACGGTGACGCCGCCGACGAACACGGGCGCCAGCCGCGCCACCGGCGTGATGGCCCCGGTACGCCCAACGTAGACCTGGATCGCTTCGACCGTGGTCAGAGCCTCCTGCGGCGGGTACTTGTGCGCCACTGCCCAGCGCGGCTCGCGGCTGACGAAGCCGAGCTCCGCCTGCAGGGCGAGCGAATTCACCTTGTACACCACACCATCGATGTCGAAGGGCAAGGCATCGCGCCGTGCCAGGATCGCCGCGTGGAAGGCGATCAGTTCGCTGGCGCCCCGAGCCACGACGCGATGTTCGCAGATCGGCAGGCCGAAGGCCGCCAGCGCATCGAGCACGCTGCTGTGCGAAACCGGCACTGCCCAGCCGATGGTCTCGCCCAGCCCGTAGGCATAGAACGACAGCGGCCGCTCGGCAGCCATCTTCGGGTCAAGCTGGCGCACGCTGCCCGCGGCACCGTTGCGCGGGTTGACCAGCGTCGGCTTGCCCAGGCTGCGTTGCCGCTGGTTGTAGCGCTCGAAATCCGGCCGGCTCATGTACACCTCGCCGCGCACCTCGAGCACGGCGGGGGCATTTCCGGTGAGGCGCAGCGGAATGCGCTGGATGGTGCGGATGTTTTGCGTGACGTCTTCGCCGGTCTCGCCGTCGCCGCGGGTTGCCGCCTGGACCAGCGCGCCATGCTCGTAGCGGAGGTTGATCGCCAGGCCATCGAACTTGAGTTCCGCCGCATACTCGACCGGCGGGGCGCTCTCGGACAGCGCCAGCGCCTTGCGCACACGGGCGTCAAAGGCCTCCGCACCGGCGGGGCCCGCTTCGGTTTCGGTCTTGATCGACAGCATCGGCACGGCGTGGCGTACCGGCACGAAGGCCGCAAGCGGCTTGCCGCCGACCCGCTGGGTCGGCGAATCGGACGTCAGCAGTTCGGGATACTCGGCTTCAAGCGCCTGCAACTCGCGGAACAGCCTGTCGTACTCGGCGTCCGGTACCGTCGGCGCATCGAGGACGTAGTAGGCATGATTGTGGCGTTCAATCTCGCCACGCAGGAAGTCCGCACGCTCGCGCGGAGCCGCCATCAGGAGAACAGCCGCAGAGCCCGAACGCTGCCGGCGACGATCTGCTGCCGCGCCATGAGGCCCTGCATCTGGACGATCTTGGCCCGGATGCCGGCGATCATCTCGGCGGTCAGCGGATTGCCCTGGCTATCGACGAGATAACCGCCAAGCGCCTCGGTCAGCGGCCGCGCCACCGACATCAGGGCATCGAAGGCGGTCGCACCATCGGGCACGCGCGGCACATCCATCGAGAGCGTGACTCCGTGCGTGGCCAGCGAATCGAGCGACGCGGGATCGAACAGTTCGGTGCCGATATTCGCCAGCGTGAAGCGCGTCAGGCCGTTCACGTCGACATAGTGGAACGTACCGTCGTCGAGCAGCGTCAGGCCGGCCGCCTCGGCAAGCTGCTTCAGGCGCGGCCCGGTCATCGGCTCATTGGCGCCGACGATCTTCACACCCAGTTGCAGGTCGACACCGGCGCAGAAATCGTCGAGGTTGCGGGCGGTCATCAGCACGTCGTCGCGCTTCGGGATGCCGGTGACGCCCGAGCATTGGCCGGCCAGTTCCCAGACGCCGTCGAGGAATACGGACAGTTCGGCGTCGGAGACCGCGCCCTCGCGGTTGGCCAGTTGCAGGGCGGCGCGTACCGTCTTGTAGCGACCTGCATCGTGCGCGGTCAGCAGCTTCCAGGCGTTGGCAGCTTCATCGAAGCCGAGCCAGGACATCGGCTTGTTGATGTGAGCTGCCCAGCGCGACTGCGCAGCCCAGAGGCCCGGGGCGGGCACGGATTCCACGAAGTCGATACGCACGACGCAGTCGGCGATATCGTCCGCGTATTGCTCGGGCGGCAGCGGCAGTCCGTCCGCTTCTACCGCTGGCTCCCCCTTTGCTTCGGCGCCCGGCAGCACCGGCTCGCGGCGCTCGGCATCATTCGCGTCGGAAGGTGCCGGCGCCGTGGCAGCGGGACCTTCCTTGGCCCCCATCAGCGCGTCGGGTTGCACGCCCTTGAAGGCCTTTTCGGCCAGCTTCCTGTGTTGCCCTTCCTGCCACTTGTTGTAACCCCAGACCGCGGCCACGGCCGCGGCACCCGCGGCGATCAGTGCAACCTGAAGCTCACTCATGCTGCCTCTCTTTCAGTCATCCGGAGGGCCTCTTCCATATCCACTTCGACGACCCGCGACACGCCCTGCTCCTGCATTGTCACGCCGATCAGGTGCTGGGCCATTTCCATGGCGATCTTGTTGTGCGAGATGAAAATGAACTGGGTGTTCGGCGACATGTGCTTGACCAGGCCGCAGAAGCGTTCGGTATTGCTGTCGTCGAGCGGCGCGTCGACTTCGTCGAGCATGCAGAACGGCGCCGGGTTGAGCTGGAACATGGCGAACACCAGCGCGATGGCGGTGAGCGCCTTCTCGCCGCCCGAGAGCAAATGGATGGTGGTGTTCTTCTTGCCGGGCGGCTGGGCCAGGATTTGGATGCCCGAATCGAGGATTTCCTCGCCAGTGAGGAGCAGTCTGGCTTCGCCGCCGCCAAACAGCCTTGGGAACAGCTCGCCGAAGTGGCGATTGACCGTGTCGTAGGTTTCCTGCAACTGCTCACGCGTTTCGCGGTCGATGCGGCGAATGGCGTCTTCCAGCGTATTGATCGCGGTGGCCAGGTCGGTCGACTGCGCATCGAGGAAGCCCTTGCGCTCGCGCGCCACGGTCAGTTCTTCCAGCGCGGCCAGGTTCACCGGGCCGAGCGCCTCGATCTCGGTGGTCAGGCGGGCGATGTCGCCGGCCAGCACGCTCTCCTTCAGTCCCGGCACGAGTTCGGCTGCCAGTTCGGCTTCCTGCTCCGGCGTGGTCAGGCCGGCTTCGAGCAGGCGTTGCTGGTACTGCTCCGCGTTCAGTTCGGCGGCCTGCTGCTTGAGCTTCCAGTCGTTGATCTTGTCGCGCGCCGGTTGCAGTCCCTGCTCCAGCTTGAGGCGCTGCTCCTCCAGCATGCGCAACTCGCCCGCGGCGGTTTCCAGCAGATTGCGCCGCTCGCCGAGCAGGCCTTCGCGGCCGCTGCGCGAATCGAGCGCCGACTGCAACTGGTCCTGCAGGACGGCGTCGCTGATGCCGGCCAGCTCGGTGGTCGCTGCTGCGGTGTCGCCGGTGACGCGCTCCAGTTGCGTCCGCGCCGTCTCGGCGGCGCGGGCATTGTCTTCCAGCTTCGAGCGGCACTCGCGCTCCGAGAAGCCGGCTTCCTGAGCCTCGCGCGCCAGTTGGTGTTCCAGGGCGCGCGCTTCGCGCAGGCCGGTGTCCTTCTGCCGCTGGACTTCCAGCGCCTCTTCGACGCGGGCGCGAACCGCCTCGAGCTGCTCACGGCAACGACCCGCCTCGCCCTCGGCGCGCGCCAGTTCGGCACGCTCGGTTTCCTCGCCGCGCAGGATGTCTGCCAGGTCGCTGGCGATCTGCGCCGCGCGCTCGTCGTAGCGTGCCTGGATCTGCGTCAGCTTGAGCGCTTCGACGTGCGCCGCATGGGCGCGCTGCTGGACTTCGTCCACGGCACGGCGGGCGGCGTGCTGCGACGCCTGACTTTCCGCCAGCAGCCGTTCGGCCTCGGCCTGTGCCTCGCGCGCGGCTTCCTCTTCCAGTTCGCGCGCCTCGATCAGCGCCGTCAGTTCCTCGATCTCGCGCTGACGCTCGATGACGCCATGCGTCTTCGCATCGGGAACGTAAAGCGTCAGGCCGTGCGGCGTGAGCAAATGGCCATTGCGGTTGACCCAGACGCCGCCCGAACCGAGCTTGCCATCGAGGTCGTCGGCGCAATGCACGCCGGCCAGCCAGTCGTCGAGCACTGCGGCCCAGCGGTTGTCGGTGCAGCGCACCTTGGCGCGCAGCGTATCAGGTCCGGCGGACTGCGTTGGCGCACCGTCGGTGAACGCCAGCGCAAAGGTCAGTGGTGGCGGTACGCCAAGTGCGTCGCGCGCCGTGTTGCGGTCGCCGGCCAGCGCGGAGAGGCGTTCGCGCAGGATCGCCTCGACGGCGGTTTCCCAGCCCGTCTCGACCTGAATGCCGCGCCAGAGCGGCTGGGCGTCGGCCAGGCCGTATCGCTTCAGCCAGTCGCCGATCTCGCCGTTCTGCTGGACGCGGCTTTGCAACTGCTGCAGGGCGTCGTGGCGGGCGCGCGCCTCCGTGGCCTGGCGGTGCGCGCCGGCCAGCCGTTCGCGGGCCATGCGCAGCCCGCCTTCGAGTCCGGGCAGCAGCGCCTGCAGTTCGCCGACGCGTTCCTGCTGCAGCGCCAGCTCCTCGCTCGCATGCGCTTCGGCCTCCTGCGCAGCGGCAAGCTGCACCGCATCGGCCGGCACCAGGGCCGACTTCTCCTGCTCCAGGCGCTGGCGGCGGGCGGTGAAATTCTCGATGGCGCGCAGCGCATGGCCGCGGTCGGCCTCGGCCAGGCGCGCGCCCTGCTCCGCTTCGTTGAGTGCCCGGCGCGCATCGGTGACCGCGTGGCCGGCGGACTCGACCGCCGCTTCGGCCTCGGGCAGTCGCATTGCGGCCTCTTCGTGGCGGGCCTGCGCGGTCGCCATGCGCTCGGCGGAGTTCTCCAGCAGCGACTTCCAGCGGAACTCCTCGTCCTCGACGCGCTTCTGCTCGCCGCTCCAGTGGTTGCACTCGACGTCCAGTTGGGCGAGGCGCGTCTCCAACCGCGTGCGGGAATCACGCAGGTGGTTGATCTCGGATTCGAGCCGCTTGACCTCGGCATTGGCCGTGTACATCTCCGCCTGCGCGGCATGCAGCGAATCGGAGGCGGCGAAGTGCGCCTCGCGCGCCGCCTCGACCTTCGCCTCGACCTCGCGCAATTGCGCGGTCTCGGCCTCGACCCGGTTGATGGCCTTCTCGACCTCGCGGCCGTGGCGCTCGCATTCCGACTTGGCGTCGTTGCGCTTCTTCAGCCACAGGAGGTTCTGGCGGCGGCTCAATTGGCCCTGCAGGTCGCGGTATTGGCGGGCCACTTCCGCCTGCGCCTCCAGGCGGCCGATCTGGCCTTCGAGTTCGTTGCGGATGTCGTCGACGCGCGCCAGGTTTTCCTTGGCGTCCTCCAGACGGTGCTCCGTCTCCTTGCGCCTTTCCTTGTATTTGGTGACGCCCGCAGCCTCTTCCAGGAAGAAGCGCAGGTCTTCCGGCTTCGCCTCGACGATGCGCGAGATCATGCCCTGGCCGATGATGGCGTAGGCGCGCGGCCCGAGGCCCGTGCCGAGGAACAGGTCGATCACGTCGCGGCGGCGGACGTGCAGGTTGTTGATGTAGTAGCTCGAATTGCCCTCGCGGTCGAGCACACGCTTGACGGTGATCTCGGCGTACTGCGACCACTGGCCGGCGGCACGCCCCTGGCCGTTGTCGAAGAACAGTTCGACGCTGGCCCGGCTGACTTCCTTGCGTCCGCCCGAGCCCTTGAAGATCACGTCCTGGATCGACTCGCCGCGCAGCTCCGAAGCCTTCGATTCGCCCAGCACCCAGCGCACCGCATCGATGATGTTCGACTTGCCGCAACCGTTAGGCCCGACCACGCCGGACAACTGGTTGGGAAAGAGGACCGTCGTCGGCTCAACGAAGGACTTGAAACCGGAGAGTTTGAGCTTGATCAGGCGCACGGCAGGCTTATGAATCAGTGAGTTACAAGATACCCGACGCCCCACGGGCTACCGGGTCGGCGCATTATAGGCCATGGGTCAGAAGGGGCGAATGGCTGAGGAAGATACGACAAATGCACCGCGAAAGTCAGCCGTGATGGTACGCCTGGTATCATCGCTCGGGCAGATATACAATGATCTCCGTATATCATTCGGATGGAAGGAACGATCATGCAAGTCTCGAAATGGGGCAACAGCCTTGCGGTGCGGATTCCCGCCACGGTAGTCGATGCAATGAAGCTGAAGGAAGGCGACGAGATCGAGATTCACGCCGCCGGAACCCGGGCGTTCGAGCTGGTGAAGAAGCCCGGCGCGGCCGAGATACTGGCCCGTTTGCGCAAGTTCCGCGGCCGGCTGCCTGCCGACTTCAAGTTCGACCGGCTGGAAGCCAGTGAGAGAGGCTAAGTCGTTCATCGACACCAACGTCCTGCTCTACCTGCTGTCGGCGGACACCGCGAAGGCGGATCGCGCCGAAGAGGTGATCCGGAACGGCGGCGTGGTGAGCGTGCAGGTACTGAATGAGCTCGCCTCGGTCGCGACACGCAAACTGAAGATGCCGATGGCGGATGTTCGGCAGATACTCGACACGATCCGCGCGGTCTGCGTAGTTGTCCCCCTTACCGAAGAAGCCCACGTCCGTGGGCTCGACATCGCCGAGCGCTACCGGCTCTCGATCTACGACGCGATGATCGTCAGCGCCGCCCTGCTCGCGAATTGCGCAACGCTGTGGTCGGAAGACCTGCACCATGGGCTGGTCGTCGAACAGCGAACGACCGTACGCAACCCGTTCCACTAAGCCGCGAAAGTCAGCCACGGCGGCACGCCACGCATTTGCTCGATTTGCACGAATCGAACGATTCGCTTAAACTAAGCGCACTGAACGGACTCACTGGAGACGGCCATGATCACCATGACAGCAAACGACGCGAAGACGCGCTTTGGCGAGTTGCTCGACCAGGCGCAGCGCGAACCTGTGCGCGTAATGCGCCACAACCGTCTGGCCGGCGTGGTGGTTAGCGGGAAGGACTACGAAGCGATGCGCGCGTTCTACGCCAACCGACTGCAACACACCCTGGACAAGGCCGCTGCCGACGCCGGCCTGAGCGAGAAGGAAGCGGCAAAGCTGCTCGCCGATGAAAGCTGACCCGAAGCGGGTCGTCGTCGACACCAACGTCTGGATCAGCGCCGCACTTTCGCCGTCGGGAACACCGGCGCAGGTGGTTCGGCGGGTACTGGCGAGCGCCATCCCCGTACTGTCCGAGCCAACTTTCGCGGAACTGGAACATCGGCTTTGGCTGCCCAAGTTCGACCGCTACCTGAGCATAGAAGTACGACATGCCGTCCTGCACGACCTGAGTGCCGCTGGGCACTGGACGGAGATACCGCCCGACATCGGGTCACGCAAGCATTGCCGCGACGCGGACGACGACAAGTTCATCCATGCGGCGCTCGCAGCCAACGCGGCCTGGCTTGTCACCGGTGACCGGGACTTGCTGGCCGTACCGGCAATTGCGCAGCTACAAATCCTCTCCCCTTCGGACGCGCTGAATCAGCCGAACTTCCCGGGGTAAAGCTCAGTCCCTCGCCGCCAGCGGCGTCGCGGTGTTGCTGATGGTTTTGTAGGCCTGGTAGTTCCAGGAGAAGGAAATGCCGGTGCTGAACAGGCTGCGGGTGTTGCGGAAGGTGCGCAGGCCGCGCTTTAGCGAAGCCTTGAGGGAA
>JACRIZ010000048.1 GCA_016235765.1 Rhodocyclales bacterium
GAAGAGCAGCATGGCGGCGAAGGTGAGCGCCTGGGTGATGATCGAGAAATACACGCCCTTGATGCGCGAGCGGAAGGCGAAGAAGCCGAAGATCAGCGCCACCAGCGCCGGCAGGATCAGCACCTTGGCGATGGCGAAGCCAAAACTATCCGAACCTATCCAGTACCAGGGGAACTCCTTCCAGTCGAGGAAGACCATGAAGTCCGGCAGATCGGCCTGGTAGGCGCCGTCGCGGCCGATCTGGCGCATGAGATATTGGCCGAAGAAGTAGCCGCCCAGCGCGAAGAACAGACCGTGGCCGAGCGAGAGAATGCCGGCGTAGCCCCAGATCAGGTCCATGGCCACGGCGACGATGGCGTAGCACATGATCTTGCCGCCGACGGTGATGACGTAGCCGGAGACGTGCAGCGGATTGTCGGGCGGCACCAGCAGGTGCAGCGCGGGCAGCAGCACGAGGGCGACGAAGGCGAAGGCACCGAGCGCAAGCCAGCCGGTCTTGGGCATGGCGGTGAGGAAGCGAATGATCAGCGGGGTACGCATGATGACCGGCAAGAGCTATTCACCACCAAGGACACCAAGAACACCAAGGAAAGCCGATAGAAAGGCCACTCTTGGAATTTCTTGGTGTCCTTGGTGTTCTTGGTGGTGAAATCGAATTTGTTCATGATTCGACGAAGCGCCCCTTCAGCGCGAACAATCCTTGCGGACGCCGCTGGATGAAGATGATGACGAACACCAGCACCGCGATCTTGGCGATCACCGCGCCGGTCCAGCCTTCGAGGAACTTGGCGATCACGCCCAGGCCCAGCGCCGCCCACACCGCGCCGGCGAGCTGGCCGACGCCGCCGACCACGACGACCAGGAAGCTGTCGACGATGTAGCCCTGGCCCATGTCCGGGCCGACGTTGGCGATTTGCGACAGCGCGACGCCGCCGAGCCCGGCGATGCCGGCGCCGAGGCCGAAGGCGAGCGTATCGACGCGCGAGGTCGGCACGCCGACGCAGCCGGCCATCGGCCGGTTCTGCGTCACGGCGCGGACGAACATGCCCAGCCGCGTCTTGTTCATCAGCACCCAGACCAGCGAGAGCACGAACAGCGAGAAGCCGATGATGACGATGCGGTTGAGCGGCAGCACGATGTTGGGCAGCACTTCGATGCCGCCCGACATCCAGGTCGGGTTGGCGACTTCGACGTTCTGCGCGCCGAAGAAGACGCGCGCCGCCTGGATCAGGATCAGCGACAGTCCCCACGTCGCGAGCAGCGTTTCCAGCGGCCGGCCGTAGAGGCGGCGGATCACCGTGCGTTCGAGCAGGATGCCGACCGCGGCGGCGGCGAAGAAGGCGACCGGCACTGCGGCCAGCACGTACCAGTCGAGGTAGCCGGGCAGCCAGGCGCGGAACAGGCTTTGCATGCCGTAGGTGGCGTAGGCGCCGATCATCAGCAGTTCGCCGTGCGCCATGTTGATCACGCCCATGACGCCATAGGTGATGGCCAGCCCCAGCGCGGCGAGCAGCAGGATGCTGCCGAGGCTCAAGCCGGAGAACACCTTGCCGACGAAGTCGGCGATGTCGAGGCGCTGCTTCACTTCGAGGTAGGAGGCGAAGGCGGCGCGGCGGATCTGCAGGTCCGGCTCGGCGGCCTTGTCCCAGTAGTAGTCGAGCAGCATGGTCTTGATGTTCGCGTCGCCGCTGGCGGCCAGCGCCTTGACGGCCGCCATGCGCTTGGCCGGGTCGGCATCGCGCACGGTGGCCAGCGCGTAGGCCTGCTTCAGCAGCGGCTTGATACGCGCATCGGTCTCGGCGGCCAGCGCCTTTTCCATCATCGGCGCCATGCCGGCATCGACGTTGCCCAGCAGTTCCTTGACCGCCGCGAGGCGCACCGTCGCATCGGGGTCGAACAGGCGCAGCGCGGCCATCGCCTCGCCGATCCTGCCACGCACGCGGTTGTTGATGGTGATGTCCTCGCCGCCGGCGTCCTTGAGCGTGCCTTCGTCGAGCTGCTTGAGGATGGAGAGGGCCTCGGGATCGCCGGTTTTCACCAGCGCGTCGATGGCGGCGATCTTGTCGTCGGACTCTTCGGCACCGAGTTGCTGCAGCAGCGCGGGATCGATCGCGGCATGGGCGGCAACGGCAAACCAGCAGAAGAGTGCGATGAAAACAAGGCGCTTCATTTTTCGTCAAGAGTCAGTCATGGTGGCACGCCGGGGAATCCCGGCGTGCCCTGCTGCTTACATGCTTTCGGGAACGTCCTTCTTCTTGTCGTTGCCCGGGATGTAGGGCGACCACGGCGCGGCGCGAACCGGGCCCTTGGTCTTCCAGACCACGTTGAACTGGCCGTCCGCCTTCACTTCGCCGATGAACACGGCGCGGTGCAGGTGGTGGTTACGCTCGTCCATCTTGATGGTGAAGCCCGACGGTGCCTTGAAGGTCTGGCCGGCCATCGCCGCGATTACCTTGTCGGTGTCCGTGCTCTTGGCCTTTTCGACCGCCTGCGCCCACATGTGGATGCCGATGTAGGTGGCTTCCATCGGGTCGTTGGTGACGACGGTGCTGGCGTTCGGCAGCTTCTGCTTCACGGCCCAGTCCTTGTACATCTTGATGAAGGCGGTGTTCTCCGGGTTCTTGATCGACTGGAAGTAGTTCCACGCGGCCAGGTGGCCGACCAGCGGCTTGGTATCGACGCCGCGCAGTTCCTCTTCGCCCACCGAGAACGCGACGACCGGCACATCGGTCGCCTTCAGGCCGGCGTTGCCCAGTTCCTTGTAGAAGGGCAC